>JAZQOE010000075.1:0-49367 GCA_045627705.1 Kiritimatiellia bacterium
GGACGGTTCTCCTTTCCGAAACCTACACGGGAGAACGCACCGGCGCCTGGATCAACGGCCAGGTTCCCGTCGCGCTCTACGAGGCGCTCGACGACATCTGGGCGGCGTTCCTGAAGCAATTCCGCTCGACCGTCCGCCCCGCCTCGCTCATGGACGGCGTCGAAAGCGGAATCAAGATGCCGGAATTGCGCGGGCTTGCCTTCCAGACGAAGAAAGGCGCTTCCGAGGTGGCCGTCGGAACCTGCTCGGTGGCCTGCAACGGCTGGGAGGCCTTCCAGGCCGCAGCCTGGGCAAAGCAGCAGATATTCGCACAATGCGTCGAGCACCTCGGCGTTGAAAAGGAGCGCGTCCGCGTTCGCTACGACAACGACGAGACGAAATTCGATGCCGGGACGAAGTCGTGGAAGTTCGTATTCTCGACTTGGGCGCGCACCCGCCTCGTGATGCAGTACGACGCCGCGACCCGCCACGGTCGTGCGATTGTCGACCTCGGACTCTTCGACGGCACGGCGGAAGACGCCGCAAAGGCGGCAAAGGAAACCATCATGCGCGAAATGAACCTTCGCGCGGCCGCATACGCCGACGATGCCCCAGAGGCGAAAGCAGATGTCGAATTCGGCGCCATCGAAACCGACGCCGAGGCGAACCTTGTCGTCGTCCATTTCAAACTCGTCTATTGATCTCGCTTTCCCCGGCGCATGGTGCGCCGGGAAATCAAAACCAAAAACAAGGAACAACATGAAACTCATGAATATCGCCATGGTAGCGCTTTGCGCCGCCGGCATCGCATTCGCGTGCGGTTGCCGCTCCAATGCAGGCGGAGGCTTTATGGCTTCCTCCATGCCCGTCGAGCAGGGCAAGTACACCGTCCTCGGCGACCGCGTCAGCGGCTCCGAGAACTCGTGGATCCTCCCCTTTGGCATTACCACCGCCAAGCCCGGAAACGCCGCCCTCCGCTGCCTCGACGAGGCGAAATCGAAGGCCGGTGCCGTTGCGCTGATCGAGGTCGGCGAGAACGTAGAGATGGTCAACTGGGGTGTGGCCCGCCAGATCATCACCCGCGTCGAAGGCACTCCCGTCAAGCTGGAGAAGTAACCAACGACACCTTCCGCGCCGCCAGCAATGGCGGCGCGGGACAAGCGACACACAATGGGGCCGTTGCACCGACGTGCAACGGCGCTTGGGCGTGTTCATGGAAACATCCATTCCACGGCATGCAAGCCCAATTGAAATCATGCCGTAATCGACTCTCGTTTTCGCATTGGCGTTTTAGGAACATGCCGCAGGAGGCAATTCGGATCATGAAGCTAATGGTGTTTGGGGCTATTGCCACATTGTTTGCATTGTCGCTTACCACCGTGTTCGCTGACTACACTACCGCCCCTGTTGCGTCGGACGTGCGTTTCGTTGTAGAGACGGGTGACGTGACGAGCGGGAACATGGGAAGTACCCAAGGGCAAAACATCACGTTCAGCATCCCAATCGACCGTTATTTCGCCGCCGGGGACTTCCGTTTACGGTGGGACTCGCCTTGCATCGACGCCGGTGACAACGACTTTGTCGCAACCGAAATGGACTTGGACGGCCGCAACCGTGTCTTCGGCGGGCGAGTCGACATCGGAGCCTATGAATATGTCCTTACGCTGGGTGATGGCGGAATACCGATGGAATGCGAATCCGGCGGTTATTCCGGCTGGCGCATGGCCGCCGATGAATCCGTTCCGGCTGGACATGTCGTCCGTAGCGGCGCAATGCCTTCAGGAACTAATTCATGGATGGAAACCATAGTGGAAGGCCCTGGCGTACTGTCTTTTGACTGGCGTGTTTCATGCAACACGCGCGGGCACTACGCCCAATTCCTTATCGATGGTGTTCAGCAGGGACGCATTCTGGGGATAACGGATTGGGAAAACATGCGGATCGCTATTGAGGATGGCACGCACACGCTGCGATGGATATATGTGAAGGGATCGACGTCGGCAACGGGAGAGGATCTCGTTGAGGTGGCGAACCTCGCCTGGAGACCGAATGTTTCCCTCGCCATTACTTCCTCGTTTGGATCCGTTACCCCCGGTACCGGGACATGGACGATGTCTTACGGTGACATCGTCACGTCGTTCTGTCCTGCGGTTATCGATGAGGGGCGCACTCGCAGGGTCTGTACCGGATGGATAGGGACGGGAAGTGTTCCCGCGAAGGGATCCGAAAACGCCGTTTCTTTTGTCTTGGAAGACGATTCGTCCATCAAGTGGCAATGGCGGACGGAATACTGGATTGATGTGCAGATTTCCGGTGATGTGACAACCGACTTCGAGAGTGGTTGGGTCGCCGATGGCTCGCTTATCGATATCCCGTGGACGGCGCTAACGGATTGCTATCGTTCATTCGAACTTGATGGGGATACATCCGATGTCAAGGTTGCCTATGAATCAGGTGGCGGAGTATTGACATTTCCTGTTGACGGGCCGCGTTCACTCTCTCTGGTCGCGTCGTGTATAACACTGGGCGAGTCGCTCAACATGCCGAAGCTCGTGTGGGAAACCGGCGCTGATGCGCCCTGGTTCCCGCAAGACGTCTTTGTGGCTGATCACGAGGCTGCGGCAGTAAGTTCGCCAGTCCTCGGAGATGACATTAGTTGGCTTTCAACAACCGTATCCGGTCCAGGAACGGCATCATGGGTGTGGTATCTTTACGAAGGGGGTTCCAGCGGCATCGATGTGTTCATCGATGGCGAGTACCATGGAGGGCTCTACACTCCGTTTGTCTCGCAGGAAACCGCCATCGACATTGATGGTGAAGGCGATCACGAAATCCGCCTTGAGTTCTGGAACGCAGGGACAGAGGAAAACTTCTACGACCTTGTCGTTATAGACTGTTTCAACTGGACGGGCAGGTATCCTGATGGGACAGTAACCGACCAAGGTATTCCGTACAACTGGATTGATGACCATCCCACCTTGCTGGACATTGCTGGAGGCGACCACGAGGCCGTTGCATTTCTTCCGGCGGCCAATGGGAAAAACACGGTGTGGGAGTGTTATGTCGCAGATCTTGATCCTCTGGACCCCGCATCGGTCTTCCGCATCCATATAGAATTCATCGACGGGAATCCCGTTGTGACGTTCGATCCGTATCTTGGTCCCGATCGCGACTACTACATTGACGGGAAGATGACGCTTTCCCCTGAAGAGGAATGGATTGATGTAACGGACGTATCCGACCTCGGCGCCACAGGTTGTCGTTTCTTCCGTGGCCGAGTTAAACTTCCCGTCATTCCAATGATGCCGGAAACGGTCTCAGCGGCATTGTCAGGAAAGACGGTCGTTGTTTCCTGGAGCCCCGTGCCCCAAGCAACATCATACGAAGTGTTGCGCGAAGATGCGGGGGGATCCGCCGTTCTAGTCGGCACATGTTCATATCCTTCGTTTACCGATGTCACCGCAGTCCCTGGATGCTCTTGCAGATACCTGGTACGCGGTGTGCTAAAGGGTCGGAGCGGACCAGCCGGTGCCTCCGGGGAAGTGATGCTCCCCTTGTCTGCCCCTTCCGGCCTCGTCGCGACACAGGGGACAACGGTGGATGGAATAGACCTTTCATGGAATGCCGTTGAAGGTGTGATCAAATACGAAATCCTCCGCTGCGCAGGGTATAACACGGACGCCGCCGTTGTCATAGGCGAAACGGACGGTGCAACGACATTCTACAAGGATTCAAATACAGTTCCCGGTGCCACGGCCTATTACTGGATAAGAGCCATTGCCAGCAGTTGTTCTGCCCAAAGCGACAGCGTATCTGGCTGGCGTGGTCTTCAAAAGCCATCGGGCGTTGCCTCCTCTAAATATGAAACTGATTGGGTAAGTAAAGTCTGGAGTCTTTCTTGGTCTCCTGTTTCCGGAGCGGCATCATATCGAGTGTATTACGGGACAGGTAGCTTTTCTAGCGCAGGCCTATTAAAGCAAACCACAGACACGTATTGCTCGTCAGGTTACCTTGATAAAAAACAGAACTGGCATTTTTGGATTCAGGCTGTTTGTCCAAACGGGGTTAGCGAACCTGGTGAGTGTAGGAATGTGTTTTTTTAGTTTCCAATTGCGAAACATCAAACGATGTTGCGTACGGTCGCGGTTTGCGACAGTTTTCACTCCCAACCCTTGAAATTCCCAAGACCTCCAGGATCTCAAACCGCCGCGAAGTCATCGCCGGACTCCGCCTTGTGACAAGGTTCTCCCATCGGTTTATCGGTTTTGGAGCTTCGCAGAATAGTGAGATTTCGGACGGCAACCGACGAGGATTTTCCTATTGGCATGACGCCTTCCTTCCTGTATAATAAACTGCTGTTTTTCACAAAAACCTTATCGGAGTTCACTGAATGAGCGGTCATAGCAAATGGGCGAAGATCAAGCACGCCAAGGCGGGCGCTGACGCAAAGCGCGGAAAGATCTTCAGTAAGTTCGCCAAGGAAATCATGATTCTCGCCAAGGCTGGTGGCGGCGATCCCAGCACGAACGCGGCCCTCCGCAACATGCTTGCGAAGGCCAAGGCTTCGAACATGCCGAACGACAACATCGAACGCGCCATCAAGAAGGGCACGGGCGAGGGCGCTTCGGTCAACTTCGAGGAGATCACCTACGAGGGATATGCCGCTGGCGGCATCGGCCTCGTCGTGAAGGTCCTGACCGAAAACAAGAACCGTTCCGCGGCCGAAGTCGGCAACATCTTCAAGAAGAACAATTCCGATTTCGCCAAGATCGGCTCCGTCTCGCGCAACTTCGAGCGCAAGGGCAAGATTGAAATCGACGCCGAAGGCCTCAATGAGGATGACGTGATGACAGTCGCCCTCGACGCCGGCGCCGACGACATGGTTACCGAGGACGGCGAGTTCATCATCTACACCACGCAGCAGGCTTTCGCCGATGTGTGCGATGCCCTCGCGAAGGCGAACATCGCCACCGAAAACGCCGAAGTCGGCCTTATCCCCACTGCGACGAAGACGATCAGCGACATCGCTGTCGCCAAGCAGGTCCAGCGCTTTATCGACGCCCTTGAGGACTACGACGATGTCCAGGACGTTTACAGCGACATGGTTCTCGATCCGGCCGTCGCCGAGGCTCTCGCAGCCGAAGAGGAATAGTGGCTGCAAGCCAAAATCCGGTTCCTCCGGTTCAGATCGCGGCAGTCGCCGCACAAGCGGGCGCGCCTATTGCGGGCGCGCCTTCTTCGTTTCGCGTGCTCGGCATCGACACCTCGCTGCGTTCGACCGGGCTCGCGGTGATCGAGGCGGCTGGGCAGCGTTTCAAGGCGCTCTGCTACGGGCTGGTGAAGAACCCTTCGCCCATGCCGCTTTCGCAGTGTCTCGCGCATCTGCGCCATGACATAATCGACCTGATCAACGAGTTCCATCCCGCCACTGTCGCGATCGAGGGCATCTTCTATGCGAAGAACGTGCGTACCGCGATGATTCTGAGCCACGCCCGCGGCGTTGCGATCGACACTTGTACGGAAGCCGGGCTACAGGTTTTCGAATACGAACCGCGTCGCGTGAAACAGGCTGTCCTTGGCGTCGGTTCCGCAACGAAAGAGCAGATACAGCGCATTGTCACCGCCACGCTCGGCTTGCCGAAGGCGCCTCCGGAAGACGCCGCGGATGCACTTGCGATCGCCTTGACGCACCTGCACAACAGAAACCGAGTCAACCTTGGACTCGACAAGCCGCTTTGACATCCCGCCCTTTTTCGTCCATACTTCGACCGTTGCCAAAGGCAAGCACTCTTACCTTTTACCTTTCACCTCTTACCTGCTCCGTGAATATCGTAATTGACGCACGTTGGATAGGCGATACACCGTCGGGCATCGGGGTTTACACCCGGGAGCTCGCGCGGCGCATCCCCGCGCTTGCGCCTAACGATAGATTTACGCTGATTTTTACCGATGCCGCTTCCCGAGACCGCGAAATAGAGGCCATGGGTCTTGCCGAAGCGCCAAACGTGGTTGCGGACATCTTCCCACACGGTGTCTTTTCCCCGCTTGGCCAGCTCATCCTCCCGACATGGCTCCGTGTCCGCCATTGCGATGTCTTCCATAGCCCGAACTTCATGATTCCATACCTGGCATTCAGCGGCTCGCGCAAGACTTCGGCCGGCAGGTGCATCACTACCATCCACGATGTCATTCCGCTCCTGCTGCCCGACCATGCGCCGCGTTCGCGCAAAAGCCGCATGATGCCGCTTCTCCGCGCCTGCATGCGCATGACGCTTGGCATTTCCTCGGCGGTGTTGACAGTCAGTAAAACGGCGCGCCGCGATATCGTTTCCGTCTTCAAACTTCGCGGAGCCAATGCCGCCAAACTCCACTCCATCTACAACGGCATCTGCGGTCCGGTGAACGGGACTTCACGCCACAGCGCAGACGCGGGGTCACCCCATTGTTCTGCGGAGGCGGCCCCGTCCGCCGACTCCCCTCATGCCCCCATTGTCCTCTACGTGGGGCGCCTCGACCCATACAAGCAGGTCCCGCTGCTTGTTCGCTCTTTCGCGGCGGCAATCCGCCATTCCGATTCGAAGGCGCAGCTGATGATAGCTGGCCCCGATGACCCGCGCTATCCCGAAGCGCGCGAAATGGCGCATTCTCTCGATATCGAAAACCGCGTTACTTTCCTCGGCTTCCTCTCCGACGCGGAACTCGACGCCGCATACCGCGATGCGACAATCGTAGTGAACCCCTCTCGCTACGAGGGTTTCGGCCTTCCCATTCTCGAGGCGATGTCGCGCGGCGTGCCTGTAATCTGCGGCAATGGCGGCGCACAGCCAGAAATCGCGGGCGATGCCGCCCGCATCTTCCCTTCGGGAGATGGACAGGCGCTCGCCGACGCCATTGCCGAACTGCTCGCGAATCCAGCGGCGCGCCGCGAACTCGCCGAGCGCGGATTGCGGCGCGCCGCAGATTTCACATGGGACCGCACTGCGCGCGAAACGCTTGCGGCATATCGCGCCGTTGGCAACAGGGGCGATGCCCTCCACCGCATCAACAAGGCGGCGCACAAGTGAATCCCGCACTCGCAGAATTGACGGATGCCGCCGCTGGACGCCGGGTCGTGCTGGGTCATGACTGGCTCACTGGAATGCGTGGCGGCGAAAAGGTGCTCCAGTATTTCGCCGGCGCCTTCCCCGATGCAACCATCGCGACTCTTATCGCGAATCCATCCGCGCTTGCGCCAGATCTTGCATCGCACCCGCTCAAGTGTTCCTTTCTCCAGCATGTTCCCGGCATAGCGAAGCACTACCGTTCGTTCCTTCCCCTGATGCCGCTTGCCGCGCGCACTTTGCGGATTCCCGATGCCGACTTGCTGATCACCACGAGCCATTGCGTCGCAAAGGGTTTCAAAAAGCCGCGCGGCGCAAGGCACGTCTGCTACTGTTTCACGCCAATGCGCTATGCCTGGCTATTCCGCGAGGAATACCTCGGACACGGCGCGCGCAGCATGCTGGCGCGTCCTCTCCTCGCATGGCTGCGCGATTGGGACAGGCGCGCGAGCGATGGCGTGGACCGTTTCATCGGCATCAGCCATTGCGTCGCCCAGCGCATCCGCGATTTCTACGGACGCGATTGCGACATGGTCTATCCGCCTGTCGATACCCACTTCTACACGTTGCCAGACACGCCACCCGCGCCCGATGCGCCGACATTCGACCTCATCGTTTCCGCCCTCGTGCCGTACAAGCGCGTCGATCTCGCCGTCCAGGCGTACACGAAGGCTGGGATTCCGCTAAAGGTCGTCGGCACAGGGACCGGGACGGAAGCGCTCAAGTCGATCGCCGGGCCGACAATCGAATTCCTCGGCTGGCGCTCGAACGAGGAAATCCGCGAACTCTACCGCAACTGCCGCATGCTCGTTTTCCCGGGCGAAGAAGATTTTGGAATCGTCCCGCTCGAGGCGATGGCATGCGGACGTCCCGTTGTCGCCTACGGCAAGGGCGGAGCCATGGACACAGTCGCAGATGGCGTTTCGGGCCTCTTCTTCCATGAGCAGACAGTCGATGCGCTTATCGACGTCGTCTCCCGCGCCGCCGCAACCGAATGGAATCCCGCCGCGATCCGCGCCCACGCCGAAAACTTCAGCCCCGAGCGCTTCATTTCAGAAGTCGCCCGCGTAATTCGCGCCATCCAATAAACATTAAATTGGCAAGCTACACTTGCCAATTTCATTGACAATTGGCAAGTTTGGCTTACATAATGTTCAAATGATCATTCATGGAGGCGATAGATGAAAAACGCATTTGCGGCAGTGTTACGCGAATTCTACGAGGACGGAATCCCAACTGGCATCGTCAGTCGCGATATCGAGTATTTCGAGAAATCCAACGCTGCGACTGTCGTGAAGGGCATGCGCCGCACGGGCAAGACGTATGTTACGTACCAGCGCATGCAGGCTCTTGTTGAGTCTGGCATACAACTCGAGCGAATTGTCCATTTGAACTTTGAGGATGACCGCATCCGAAATGCAACCGTTGACGATCTCCGGTTTATCAACGAGGCCCATGCGGAGCTCTTCCCAAATGCCGCCCGCGAGCGGTGTTGGTATTTTCTCGACGAGCTTCAGAATGTTGATGGATGGGAATCGTATGCAAGAAGGCTTTTGGATGCGCCGAAGATTGTCTTGTGCCTAACCGGCTCATCATCCAAATTGCTTTCGGAGGAAATTGCTACGGCGATGCGAGGGCGCTCAATTCCAATCGAAGTATTCCCGCTATCGTTTTCGGAATTCCTACGATTCAATGGTCTGTTCAAGACCGTGCCTCGAACTGGTTTCACAACACGCGAAAAGGGAATGCTGAAAAATGCCATGGCTTCCTACTTCGAGCAGGGCGGTTTTCCTGGAGTACAGGGATTGTCGGTGCGTGTTCGTGCCGGCATGCTTCAAGGATATGTTGACGCGGTTTTGTATCGCGATGTTATCGAGCGGTATGGAATCGCAAATGTTCAGGCGCTAAAATACACGTTGGAATACCTCTTCCATAACTTTGCCAGGAAGATCTCCTCCAGGGCGATTTCCGGCGTTCTGAAAAACATAGGGCTTCCTGCGAATCGTTCGAGTGTTGCCGATTACCTTGATTATTTCAAGGATGCCTATCTTGCCTACATGGTTCCCATCCGCTCTGATTCCCTGGCGGTTAAACGTGTCAATCCCGACAAGGTTTATCTGATTGACAACGGACTCATCCGATCAATGTGCGTAAAAATGGATGCGGATAATGGATGGCTGTTGGAGAACCTTGTCTTCATGACTCTTCGGCGTCGACTCAACAAGATCGAATACTATTTGACCGCCAATGGGCGCGAGGTTGATTTTTGCGTTTATGATTGGGGTGCCCGGAAACGGCGACTTGTCCAGGTCTCGTGGGAGATGTCGGATGACAGGACTTCCGAGCGGGAACTTGCGGCGCTTCGAGAGGCTCGCACGGAGACAGGCATCAAGGATTGCGTTATCGTAACATGGGATACCGAAAAGGAATTGGAAGACGGTATCCGCATCGTGCCAGTTTGGAAATGGTGTCTTGAAGAAAATTGAAAGGAGAACTCAATGACAACAGAATCTCAATGCCTTCCTGGCGTCCTGCTGATCGGCGATTCAATCCGCATGGGATATTGCGCGACAGTCGAACGCGAACTCGCGGATGTCGCGAAGGTTGTCTATCCAACCGAGAATTGCCGTCATAGCCAGTATGTCCTGACTGGCCTCGAAGGTTGGCAGAAGCTTTGTCCGGACGCGGCGTTTGTACACGTGAACTTCGGGCAATGGGATGTCGCGCGCTTCGCCGATTCCGGCGAGCGACTCACTTCACCCGCCGAGTACGGCCGCAATGCGCAAATCATCTTCCATGTGTTGCGCAAGATGTTCCCAAATGCGAAGTTCGCTTTCGCCACGACAACCCCAATGCGGCCCGGCGAATATGTGGGTCCGCATCCACGTTCCGACGCCGATGTCGATGAGTACAACGCCATCGCGGTGCCGATTGCGCGCGAGTGCGGTTTTGAGATCGACGACTTGAACGCTTTCGCGCAAGGTTGGCCGGCGGATGCATACGCGGATTCCTGCCATTACACGCCGGCTTCATTCGAGCGCATCGGCAAGGCTGTTGCCGCATTCATCCGCGAGCGTCTCTAGAAACCGCGGTCTATCGGGCAAGGATCGATTGCAAACCGCGAGCCCGCGGAAAAACGGGCCCGCGGGTTTGTGGCCTGTCAGATGACCCACACCGTATCCTTCTTGCGATGCGGCGCCGGCATCCAGTCGATTACGCTTCCTCCGCTTGTCGCATAGAATGGACTGACGAGCATAAGCATGCCGCATTCTACGACGACCTTGTATTCGCGGACGCGGAATCTGCGGCCTTCGTGCAGGTCGTACATTTCGTCGTCGAGACGCGGCACGCGCGCGAACGGATAGAGCGCGCGCAGTATCTCCTCCTTGTGATCTTCCGGGATTATGTACTCCTTGATGCTTCCTCCATTGACCTTCAAGTCCTGAGAAGGGAAGGGCAGTGTCTGGGCCGGGAACTCCTTGAACATAGTCTTTCTCATGTCGTGCTCCTTTGTCTTGTCGGTCGCGGACCACCCGCGTTCCCTCAAGACGCCGCCGACAATACCACTTCCGTTTTCGCAATGTGTCGCCTGGCAGGCGACATTTTCGAGAAAAAAGACGCGCCATTCAGCGCAGATTAAACGCTACTCAACGGAGTTGACGGCATTTAACCCGCCCATAGTCGCATTACTTTGTCTGGCGACCCACGATAAATGTTGGCAGGCCCGTCACACCAAGCGCATCGAGCATCTTACGCGGGGCTGGATCACTCGGATGTTCGGCGCGCACGCGGATGACTACGAACTGTTCAAGTCGCTGCGCGACGGCCTTGTCATTCCGGCACATCGCATCCATCTTGTCGCAGTTGCGGCACCATGACGCGCCAAAATCCACAAGCACGGGCTTCTTGGCGTCACGAGCGGTTTGAAGCGCGTTTCTCCACGCTTCCATGTCGCCGGCATCCAGCTCGATGGCCGCGTAATCCGACTGTCCGGCGTCACCATGGCCCGCAGTGAATCCAATCCACGCCAGGCGCGCGTAGTGCGCGGCAAGAACAAACACGAAGATTGCGAACCCGCGCTTGATCCAGACCATCCACATTCCCGGACGCGGCACTTGCGCCAGCCCAGCGCCCAAGAACGGCCACGGAAGCGCCATGCCGATGCCAAGCGCAAACGGAAGCAGAACCGCGGCATGGATTCCCGAAGCAAAGAGGTCGCCCGCCAAAAGCAGCACCGCCAGCGTAACTGGTTCGATGCACGCACCCGCCATGAGCACGGAAACAGCACCGGCAATTGCGGCGGCGGCGATCCCCGTCGTTCCCCCGCCATCCTTGCGCAAACGCGAAAGGTCAATGAAAAACACGTCAAGCAACGCAAGCGCCAGCACGGCGAAAAGGAGCGCCGCGACGAGACTGAACCATGGAGAGGATTGAAGCACCCCGATAAATCCGCCTCCCGCTGCGACAATCAAGGCCCCCGGTATTCCATGCGCGATCGCAATGCCCGCGGCATACGCGCCGCCAAGACATGCACCGCGCCTCCGCGACGCATTTCCGGTACCGGCCCCGATAAGCGCGAGATTCACGGGAATCATCGGCAGCACGCACGGCGTGAGATTCAGGAGCACCCCTGCGACCAGGACAAGCACAATGGTCACGAGGATGCCATGCTCGCGAAGAAATGCCTTGGGGTCGGAGGCAAATTTGCGGAATTCACTTTCGTCAGTTTTGGATGCGTCCACTCCTGTCGTCTGCGGAGATGAAGCCGCATCCAAAAACTCGATGAACCTCTTTGCCGGCACGGCCCCGACGATGCGCGATTCCTCATGCCAGCCATCCACCCATTGCGATTCTGCAGCCTGCGCGCCCCCCGAGGCCAACAGGGAAACCGCCAGTATTGCGATGCGAATGGCCTTGAAGTCCATCGAGACCTATGACCTCTTCAAAGTTATCAGAGGTTCAGGGCATCAAAGGCGTCGCCGAGCGAGCCGAAAGACTTCGTGGCGGCGCGCTGGTTCGCAAGGATCGCGGAGGTGTCAACCTCGTCGGTATTGACCGCGGTCTTCCAGCGTCCGGGGAGCGTGAGGGAGATGCGCTTGCCGTCGTTTTCCTTCACCACGACGAGCACCTTGCTGCCAGGCTTGAATGCGAGTTCGAGCTTCGCGGCGGGATTGCCGCCCTTGCCGACATCGGTCTCGCCGATGTGGAGCAGTCCTGTCTTGTCCTCGGAGAGACGCAGGAATACGCCGAAGTCGCGGATGCCCTCGACGATACCCTCGACCTCGGAACCGACTTCAAGGCTGCCCGGCTGGAGCTTCGCGACGCGCTCATCGACAACCGACAGACTGATGCGACGGCGTTCGAAATCGACATTCTCGACCTTGACGACCAGCTCCTGGCCAACGGCGACGACCTCGCGCGGATGTGAGATGCGGCGGCCGTTGCCGAGTTTGCCGATCGGGATGAGTCCCTCGACGCCAGGCACGATCTGAATGAATGCGCCGAAAGGTTCAAGGTGCGTGACCTTGCCGTTGAAGACGGTGCCGACAGGATTGCTTGCGGCGGCGGCATCCCACGGATCGGCCTTCGTGCCGCGCAGTGAAAGGGAGATGCGGTTGCGGTCGATGTCGATCTCGCGGACGAGCACTTCAACGCGGTCGCCGCACTTCACGATATCCTCGGCCTTCACGCCGCGTTCCCAGGAGAGTTCCTTTAGCGGGACGAGTCCCTCTATGCCTCCGAGATCGACGAACACGCCGAAGTCAACGATGCGGGTGACGGTACCCTCGCGCATCTGCCCGGCGGAAAGTTGTTCGAGAAGGGCGGCGCGCTGCGACTCGCGCTCGCGCTCGAGGAGCTGGCGGCGAGAAAGGACGAGGTTCTTCTCCTCGGGATCATACTCTGTGATGAGGAACGGAAAGCGCTGCCCGACATACGTCACGCCCTCGTGCTTGAAGAGGTCGATCTGCGAGAAGGGGCAGAAGCCGCGCTGGCCGTTGACCTCGATTTCGTAGCCGCCATTGATCTCGGCCTTAACCAGGCCTTCGACGGGGAGGTTCGACTCCTGGGCCGTCTGGAGGCTGCGGTCAACCGCCGCGGTTCCGGCGATGCGCATCGTGAAGATGAAAGCGCCGCCATCGACGCGCGAGAAGATCGCCTCGATCTCCTGGCCTGGCGTGACCATCAGGTCGCCGTCCTTGTCGAGCAGTTCCTCGACGGGCACGAGGCCTTCGTTCTTGGCGTTCACGTCGAGCACGACATAGTCGCCCTTTGTCGAGACGACAACGCCCTTCACGCGCTCGCCGGGATTGAAGCCCTTGCGATAGGTGTCGAACTGGGCATTCAGAAGGGCCTCGAAATCGGCCATCGACGGTTTTGCGAAATCAGCCATGTTGAAACCTAACCTTCCTTGCCATTTGCGGCTTGCTGGAATTTGGAAAAGAGGATCAGACCTTGGCGGGGTCGCCGAGGGACGAGACGAAAAGCGCCTTGATGGTGTGCATGCGGTTTTCTGCCTCGTCGAAGACGCGCGAGCACGGGGAACGGAAGACCTCGTCTGTAACCTCGAGCGCGCCGGTGTCCTTCGACACTTCCGTCTGGTTGTCATGGAACGCGGGGAGGCAGTGCAGGAACGTAAGCTCGTCGAGCGGCCGGCCCGTCGCCTTCATGAGATCCATGTTCACCTGGTACGGCGCAAGCAGGCGGAGGCGTTCCGCCTTCTGCGCCTCTTCGCCCATCGAGACCCAAACGTCCGTGTAAAGCACATGGGCGCCTTCGACGCCCTTCTTCGGATCGTTGGCGACGGTGACAGTCGAGCCATTGCGCGCCGCGATCTCACTGGCTGCGGCGACGAGCTTCTCGTCCGGCATCAGCTCCGGCGGCGTGCAGTTCACGTAATCGACGCCGGCCTTCGCGCAACCGACCATGAGTGAATTCGCGACATTGTTGCGTCCATCGCCCACATACGCGACCTTGATGCCGCGCAGCTTGCCGTAGCGCTCGCGGATGGTGAGAAGGTCTGCGAGAATCTGCGTCGGGTGGCAGTAGTCGGTGAGACCGTTCCACACCGGCACGCCGGAGAACTTCGCAAGCGATTCGACCGTGGACTGCTTGAAACCGCGGAAGAGAATGCCGTCGAAAAAGCGGCCGAGAACCCTTGCGGTATCCTCGACGGACTCCTTGCCGCCGAGATGGATCTCGCTGCTGGAAAGGTACTCGGTGCTGCCGCCTTCGTCGCGCGCGGCGATGACGGACGAGTTGCGGGTGCGCGTGGAATGCTTCTCGAAGATGAGCGCGATATTGCGGCGTTCGAGGATATTGCCTCGCACGCCGGCGGCGCGACGCGCCTTGAGGGCGGCGGCGAGATCGATGAGTTCAAGCATCTCGGCGTCGCTGAACGAATTCATCGTGAGCAGCGACCGGCCGCGCAAGGCCGGATTCCATGCAAGAGTTTTCATTCGGCGAATGATAGCAGAGTGGCAGAATCTGGGCAATGGACAATCATCGTGGAATGATGGAGTCAAAATCGATTTTGACTTTGGCGGCTGTTTCGCCCATTATTGCTGCGTTGCCGCAAATGAGCAATGAAAGGATTACCATGAAACTGTTCGCACTTTCGATGTCGATCGCGATGCTCGCCGCCGCATGCGTCCATGGCGAAATGCTCTATGTCGTGAAGATCACGGATTTCGTGAAGAACGCGGAATTCAAGGCCATGACCGCCGCCGAGAAAAACGAGCTCCAGAAGCAGATCCAGGCAGAGACAAAGGTTTTCCCAAAGGTCATGGCGCAGCTTGAAAAGGAATGGAAGGAAGACGATCTTTCCAAGGACGAGCCGTTCCCCAAGACCAAGCTCTCCCCGCGCAAGATGATGGTCTCCGGGCCCTTCGACGCCAAGCAGGCGCAGAAGAAGGTCGAGTCGCTCGAGGAGCGCGCGATGGACGACGCCTTCGATACCGGCTCTAAGAAGAAGAACAAGCAGTTGAGCGCGAAGAAGCAGGAAAAGGCCAAGGAGCGCGAGGCGAAGGAGGCACAGAAGGAAGCCGCCGCCGAACAGCTCGCCAAGAAGCTCGAGGAACGCATCCAGGAAGCGCTTCATCCTACCGCCGCGCCAGAAGAAAAGGCCGATGGCGATGCGGGCGAAGTCTTCGGCGATTGATACTGCCGTTTGAAGTGACAACGCAAAATCCCATTCCTTCGGCGCCGGGCGGAGTTCCGTCCGACGCCGAAATCATTGCGGCGCTGAAGCACTACTTCCATCACGATGGCTTCCGCCCTGGTCAGCTCGAGGCTATTCGCGACGTGCTTTCGGGACGCGATACCGTGGTCGTGATGCCCACTGGTTCCGGCAAGTCGATATGCTTCCAGGTCCCGGCGATGCTGCTTCCCGGCGCGACGCTCGTGGTGTCGCCGCTTATTTCGCTGATGAAGGACCAGGTCGATGCGCTCCAGCGCCTCGGCATCCCCGCCGCCGCCGTGAACTCGTCGCTCTCCGCAAGCGAAGTCCACGACCGCCTCGACGATATCGCGGCGCGCCGCCTGAAGCTCGTCTATGTCGCGCCTGAGCGATTCCGCAATGCGGGATTCGTCGATGCGATCCGCAAGGCTGGCGTGTCGATGGTCACGATCGACGAGGCGCACTGCATCAGCCAGTGGGGCTATGATTTCCGCCCGGACTACCTGAACCTGCGCAACGCGGTGGAGATGTTCCCCGGCGCAAGAGTGATGGCCGTTACCGCCACGGCGACGCCCGAAGTGCGGCGCGACATCGTCACGCAGCTCGGCCTTGGCGCGAAGGGGCATGCCGCGCCCGCGGTCCACGTGCATGGATTCTCCCGTCCGAACCTGCGTCTCGAAGTGCATCGCTGCCCGACACACGATCACAAGTTCCACCGCATAGAGCGCCTGATCGAGGATTGCGGTCCGGGCATCGTTTATGTCGCCACGCGCAAGCAGGCGGAACGGGTCTATGAGCGCCTAGAAATCCATTGCGCCGACAAAAAACGGCGCGCCGCGAAATCCGACGAAAAAAACGGCGCGCCGCAAATCCAGCCCGAAGCGATTCTCTACCACGGCGCGATGTCTGATGGCGACCGCACAGAAGCGCAGGAACGGTTCGTTAAGGCGGCGTGTCCGGTCGTTGTCGCGACGAACGCATTCGGCATGGGCATCGACCGCGCGGACCTGCGATTCGTCGCGCACTGGGACATCCCCGGATCTGTCGAAGCGTACTACCAGGAGATCGGACGAGCCGGACGCGATGGCCTTCCATCGACTTGCGTGCTGCTCTTCAATTTCGTCGATGTCAAGACGCAGCAGTTTTTCATCGACGCCGCGAATCCGTCGCGCGCGAATATCGACATGATGCTGCGGACAGTGCAGACCCTTTGCAAGGATGGACCCATAACGCAATCGACGGAAGCATGGGCGAAGCACGCGGGGCTGAAGAATGGAATGCTGGCGAGGACGATCCTTGGCATTCTTGAACGCGCCGGCGTAATCCGCATGGAGCGTCAGCATGGCTCGCGCGAGACGTCAGTCGAATGCATTGAGAAGTACGACAGGAAGGTGCTCGACCGCCAGCTCGAACTGCTGGCGCACAAGCGCGCCCTCGACGAGGCCCGCCTCGATGCGATGGTGGGATATGCCGACAATCGGAAGTGCCGCCATGCGTACATCCTCGAATACTTCGGAGAGAATCCGCAGCGCGGCCTTTGCTCCGCATGTGATTCCTGCATTGGCCGCACTGGCGCTCCGCCGCTCAATCCCGCGCAGCGCGTCATCGTTTCGAAGGTGCTTTCATGTGTCGCGCGCATGAAGGGGCGCTTCGGGCCAAAGCGCATCTGCCAGGTGCTTGTCGGCGATGACGATTCCTATCTCGAGGAAAAGGGGCTCACGCAGCTTTCGACCTACGGCATTCTGCCTGAATACAAGGCCTTCGAGCTAGGACGCATCCTCGACGAGCTTGTATCGGCTGGTTGCATCGAAGTCTCCGAAGACCAGTATCACCTCATGAGCATCACGGAAAAGGGAATAGGCGTCGCCAAAAACCGCCCGCAATACGCGGCCTTCTCAATGTCCTGGCCACTGGTCAAATAGATGGCCGCTTTCGTTTGCCGTCCGCATGCTCGAAAGTTATTGCGCCTGACATGCCAATTATGGTTTAATATCACCCGCTTTTTACCACATCACAGAGGCTTCACGATGAAGAAAGACATCCACCCCAAGTACGAAGACGCAACCATCACCTGCGCTTGCGGCCACGTCACCCACACCCGCTCGACCGTCAAGGCGATGAACGTCAACATCTGCGCCGCCTGCCACCCCTTCTTCACTGGCAAGAAGACGATGATTGACACCGAAGGCCGTATCGACGCCTTCCGCCGCCGCTACGCCAAGAAGTGATCGCAGCGTGATCAAGGAGGTCGGAATCGCGTCCCGGACGGGGCTGCGATCCGACCTTTTGCATTATGATAGACCGCCAGAAAATCGACAACGTGCTCTCGCGTCTCGGTGCGCTCGAAGTGGAACTGGGCGATCCCGCGACCCTCGCGGATGCCAAGCGCCTCCGCAACTGCGTCCGCGAACACGCCCGCCTCGTCCACCTGCGCGATCTCGCCAACGACTATTTCAGGCTCGATGACGAAATCGCCGAGAACGAAATGATGGCGGCAGACGAGTCGGCCGACGATGAAATCCGCGCCATGGCGCGCGAGGAGATCGAGTCGATCCAGGCGCGCAAACCAATTGCCGAACGCGCGCTTCTGGAGGCGCTTCTCCCGCCCGATCCGCGCGACTCGCGCAACGCCGTGCTCGAAATCCGCGCCGGCACCGGCGGCGACGAGGCCGCGCTTTTCGCCGGCGATCTTTTCAGGATGTATTCGCGTTTCGCCGAGACAATCGGCTGGAAGGTTTCGATCCTCGATGCCAGCCCCGGCGAAATGGGCGGCTACAAGGAAGTCGTCGCGACCATCACCGGCGAAGGCGCCTACGGCCGCCTGCGCTTCGAGAGCGGCACACACCGCGTCCAGCGCGTTCCCGTGACCGAGGCGCAAGGGCGCATCCACACATCCGCCGCGACCGTCGCGGTCTTCCCGGAAATCGACGAAGAGGACGATATCGAAATCCCCGCCGACGAACTCCGCATCGACATCTTCTGCGCCGGCGGCCATGGCGGCCAGGGTGTCAACACGACCTACTCGGCAATCCGCATAACCCACCTTCCCACCGGTCTCGTCGCGCAGTGCCAGGACGAACGCTCGCAGCACCGCAACAAGGAAAAGGCCCTCGCCGTATTGAAGGCCCGAATCCTCGACCAGCGTCGCCAGGCCGAAGACGCCGCGATGGGGCAGAACCGCCGCGACTTGATCGGATCCGGCGACCGCAGCCAGAAGATCCGCACCTACAACTTCCCGCAGAACCGCCTCACCGACCACCGCATCAACCTCACGCTCTACTCGCTCTCGGCAATCATGGAGGGCGACATCGAGGAGATGCTCGCGGCCCTGCGCAACCACGACCTCGACCAGCGCCTCGCCGCGGAGGTCGCCTAAGCCCCCACCCGCGCGGACACCACGCGCGCCCAGCATCCCATGGCCTCCCCCACCCAAACAGCATGGCGTGCGATCGGCAACTTCCGCTGCTGGGTGAATCCCGATTGCGAATCCGACGCATTGATCGCTGACCTCGCCGCAATCAATGAACGCCTCGCCGCGCCAGGCTCGAAGGTACTCCAGGATGGACGCAACCGCACCGTCCGCATCGCTCTCGGCCCCGCTTCCGCGCAAATCGACGCAGTCGTAAAAAGCTTCGGACGTCAATCTGCACCGCGCGATTTCGCCCATCGTTTCGGCGTCGAATCAAAGGCCGAACGCACTTGCGACGCCGCCCGCCACCTCGCGCGCCACGGCATCGACACCCCGCAACCAATCGCCTGTCTGGAAAGATGGGACCGCGGACGCCTCGCCGAAAGCCATTTCATCTCCCGTTATGTCGATGGGATGACAAGCTTCCGCGACGAACTGATCACACTCTTCCGGACTCGTCCCGAATGCGCCCTTTTCATGGACCTGCTCGAACTCGTCGCACGCGCCTGCCGCCGCCTGCACGATTCGGGCTTCCAGCATCTCGACCTCGGCAACCAGAACATCCTGCTCGGGCCGACGAAAAAAAACGGCGCGCCGCGAAATGTCTATTTCATCGACTTGAACCGCGGGAAATGCTTCCCGCGTCCGCTGACCAATTCCGAACGCGCCCGCGACATTTCACGCATCTCCCTCCCGTCGGACCTTCTCCGCGTCTTCTTCGAAATGTACTGGGACACCACGCCCCCCCGCGATTTCAAGCGCGCGGAAAAGCATTACCGCGACCGCTTCGCATTCCATTGCGCCACCCGCAACATGCGGCATCCCCTCCGTTCGCGCATACGCGCCGCACAGGCCGCCGCCGCCGGCATCGTCGAACAAACCCTTCCCGCCCCGCGCGACATGTGGATATGGGACTCGCGCTCCGAGCAGCCAATCCAGGCATGGTGCTCTCGTGACCGGCGTAAACTGATCGATCCCCGCCTTCCATTCCAACTCGCGGGCGCGACGATCGCAAGCCACTTCGCCACACGCGCAGAATTCCGCAAGCTACGCACCGCCGCATTTTCGGAACCTGTCGATTTCGACCACCGCATCTCCATCGCCGTCTCCGGCCGCGCCGACACCTTCGGCCGCGAACTCGATCTGCTCCGTGAACTCGGCGCGCGCGACGTGCTCGTTCGATTCCACTGCCACGACTCCCCTGCCCTGCAAGCCGATTCGATTGCAATCGCGCGAAAACTCGCCGATGAAGGCTTCGCCGTTTCCGGCGCGTTGCTGCAGGATCGTCGCGCAGTGACAGACCCGGCACGCTGGCGCGAATTCTGTCTCTCCACCATCGACGCCATCGCACCGCATCTGCAATGGCTCGAATTCGCCCACGCAATCAATCGCGTAAAGTGGGGTGCCTGGAGCATGCGAGACTACGAGTCACTGCTCGCGCCCCTGCCGGAGTTGCGCCATGCCCATCCCGACCTTGCGATAATCGGTCCAGCCGTCATCGACTGGGATTTGCCCTTCCTACAGGCCACCCTCCGCCGCACTCCCGCCGATTTCAAGTGGGACGCGCTTTCTTGCCACCTCTACGTCGATCGCCGCGGCGCACCGGAAAACCGCCAGGGCGGACTTGACGCGCTGGACAAGTTCGCGATGGCCCGTGCCGCCGCGCGTGCGTCGAACGGGCGTTGCAACGACAGGCTTATCGTTTCCGAAGTCAACTGGCCATTGCTCGGCACGGGCGTCTATTCTCCAGTCGGCGCACCCTACACCGCGCATGGCGAACGAACCAACGACCCAAGCGTCTCGGAAGAGGATTACGCGGATTATCTCCTGCGCTACCTGCTCATCGCGTTTTCTTCTGGACTCGTTGACCAATGCGTGGTGTGGCGTCTCGCCGCGCACGGCTTTGGAATTGTCGATACCGCGCCAGGCGACGACTTCCGGCGGCGTCCCGCATTCCTCGCGCTCAAGCGTCTCTTCGCCGAACTCGCCGGCGGACGCTTCGTCAGGCGCCGCGAGATACCCGATGCCGATCCGCGCAATGCCTACCGTCTTGAATTCGAGAAGAAAAACGGCGCGCCGTTTTTTGCCGAATGGGAAAACGGCGGGCGTGGTCTGCAATTGCAGTAGTCCATTTCGTCTTGACTGTATCGAAGCCCACGGATAATTTCGCATCATGGACATCAAGCTATTCCTAACCACATTCGTGACTGTCTTCCTCGCGGAGCTTGGCGACAAGACACAGCTCGCCGTCATGAACCAGTCCGCCGCCGCAGACCCCGCGGCGAGAGCGAAGTTCCTTTGGACTGTCTTCTTCGCCGGTGCGCTCGCCCTCACGGTTTCGACCGCATTGGGCGTTCTCTTCGGCGGCGTCCTCAACCGCTATGTCCCGGAGCGCTATGTCAAGCTTGGCGCGGGCGCCCTGTTCATCATCATGGGCCTGCTGCTAATCCGCGAAGGCGTAGTTGCCTTCAAGGCTGAATAATCCATTTCAAAAGGACCCCCACACATGAAAATCCATTTCGCGAAAATGCACGGCGCTGGCAACGATTTCATCGTGATCGACGACCGCGAATGCCTCGTGCCTTGGCAGGACTACGGGCGCATGGTCGCGCTCGCCACGCGCCGCACGGGCATCGGCAGCGAAGGCATCATCCTGATCCAGCCATCCGAAACAGCCGACTTCCGCATGCGCTTCCTCAACCCCGATGGCGCCGAGGCGGAAATGTGCGGCAATGGTTCGCGGTGCGTCGCGTGGTATGCACACCGCCTAGGCATCGTCGGGAAGACCATGACGATCGAAACGCTCGCCGGCAAGCTCGATGCGCAGATCGAGGATTCCGGCAACGTCCGCATCTGGATGCCCGATCCCTTCGACCGGCGCTACGATCTCGACCTGCAGCTCGAGGACGGCACAGTGCACGCGCACTACATCGTCGCAGGGGTGCCGCATCTTGTCGTGCCGGTCGATGACGCCGCGGCAGTGGATGTGGCGACGACCGGCTCGGCGTTGCGCCAGCACGAAGCCTTCGCGCCCGCGGGATGCAACGTGGATTTTGTCCACTACGTCGCTCCGAATTCCATCCAGATGCGCACCTACGAGCGAGGCGTCGAAGCCGAATCCGGAGCCTGCGGAACCGGTGCCATCGCCTCGGCCGTTGTCGCGGTCGAAACATCCGGCTTCACGCTTCCAGTGCATCTGCACACCTCGTCCGGCTTTGAACTGGAAGTCGATGGCGACTGGCGCAACAACCGTTGCACGCGCCTTACGCTGCTCGGGCCGGCGAGACTAGTATTCACCGGCGACGTCGAGTTGGACGATCTCGTCGAAGAATAACGGCGCGCCGTTTTTTTTTCCACGCATCAGCAATGAACTGGATCATCCTCGAACCTGGCGAAATCGACTCGAATGGCGTGGCCGTGCTTGGCGGACGTCGCGCCGAACACGTTCGCGAAGTACTCGATGCCGCGCCTGGCGATGAACTGCGGATAGGCATAGTGGATGGGCCGACAGGCAAAGGGACGGTGCGCTCTTCGACACGCCAGGAGGCGGTTCTCGAAGTCGCATTCGACGATGAGGTGCCGCCGCCACCGCCGCCGTGGATCGATTTGGTGCTTGCGATGCCGCGTCCGCGGGTAATGCGCCGGTTGCTGCGTCAGCTCACCACCCTTGGCGTTCGCAACATCGAGCTGATCGGCGCGGAGCGCGTGGAAAAATGCTACTTCGCAGCACACTGGCTCAAGGATGGAACTGTCCGGGAACTTCTTCTGGAAGGACTTGAGCAGGCTGGTTCCACGGCGATTCCGAATGTGCGCCTGCGTCCGTCGTTCAAGCGTTTCATGCTCCACGATCTTCCTGCGGAGTATCCGTACAGCCGGCGTTTCATAGCGCACCCAGGCCCCGTGACACCCGAATTGCCACGCGCGGAAACCGGATGCTTCCCACTCTTGGCGGTCGGCCCCGAAGGAGGCTGGATCCCGTCGGAACTCGAGATGCTCGCCAATGCCGGGTTCGAGCCGATTTCGCTAGGCCCGCGCATTCTCCGCAGCGACACCGCTTCGATCGCGCTTCTCTCGATTCTCTCGCGCACCCTCGACCCCGCCTGCGCACACTGACTTTTCAGGCAGTGGGAATGCCCCTTGGCGCATTTCACCAGGCGAAATATATTCGGCATATCGTCAAAGGGGCGACTAAAAAAAGCCCCCGAAATCCAAGTAGGACTTCGAGGGTCGAAAGGTGGTCGGGGAGAGGGGATTTGAACCCCTGACTTCTTGGTCCCGAACCAAGCGCGCTACCAGTCTGCGCTACTCCCCGTAGTGTCGCCCAAGGCGGCAAAAACGTGCGTTATGATACCCAAACGGCTGGGTATGGTCAACTCGAAATTACTTCAGCCAATCAGGACGATTCGTGCGGAATGGGAAGACAGGCAGCCCATCGCCCTTGCGGCGGAAATTCGCTTCCGGCGGGTATGCCGTGAAGGCGTACTGCACATCCGTCGGCTCGGCGACTTCATCGCTCCAGACGAAGACAGTGTTGTCACCATCAAGCTGCGCCTTCGCCCAGACGAACTTGCCATCTGCCCCGGCGATGGCAAAGAGGTGCGGACGGAATTCGCCGCCGCAGACCTCGAGTCCGGCGCCGACATTGTCGAACTTCACGCGCATGCCGTTCCCTTCGCGCACCGCCTCGCGCAGTCGCGGTCCGGGAATCGCCGATGCATCGCCATAGTGGAGACGCATCGCCTCGTGCGCAAGGCGGA
This sequence comes from Kiritimatiellia bacterium, assembly GCA_045627705.1. GTDB lineage: Bacteria > Verrucomicrobiota > Kiritimatiellia > RFP12 > JBMNHG01 > JBMNHG01. The sequence continues at coordinate 23,422 of JAZQOE010000075.1, forward strand.
TGCCGACATCCTTCTTGTTCGCGGGATGGATGTCGGAATGATCGCCGATGTCGATCGTGCATGCGACACCCGTGCCAGGCTTGTCGAGGAAGAATTCCTGCATCTCGCGGAACGGCGCATACCCCGGATTTGTCGATGGTTCCTCGTTCTTCCAGAAGTCATCCGGCGAACGCCTGTCGGGATGGTGGTCGGCGAATGCCGAAAGCTGCGTGATCACAAACGGCATATCAGGATCGCGCCATGCCTCGCGCCACGAGTCGATCTGCAAGTGCTGCAATGCGCGATAGCCCTGCGGATCGTATGCGTTCGAACACCCCTGGTACCAGATCACGCCGCAGATGTTAGCGGCGACAAACGGATTGACCATGGCGTTGAAAAGAGTCGTCGGCAACTGGCAGCTCGCCCATGAAGAATCGTCGCTGCCCGGCGCGGCAGGCCTCACGCCAACCCAGTTGGGATCGACGTGGAATTCGACGCACTCCTTCCATGGCAATGCAACAAGGTTGAGCACGAGATCCGTTCCGGGACAAGACAGCGAAAGCTGCCCCTGGATCAAACCGCTTCCAAAATGATTCTGCACGCGGATCGCGAGCACATGGCGTCCGGCGGAAAGCGCGTCCACGGGATAGTTGCGCGGCTGGATCCAATACTGCGGGACATCGGTGAGAGTCTGCCCGATCTTCACGCCGTCGATGAAAGTCTCGTCGCAATCGTCGATGTGGTCCGAAAGGAAGCGCAACGGCTTGCCAGCCATTTCGGCGGGAAGATCGAAGGCGATGCGGACCCATGTCACGCCGACAGACTTCAAGCCGGTGATGTATCCCTCTGCGCAAGGACTCCAGCCTGAATCATCGAAGTCTGGTTTCGCCCATTCGCGGAGCGCCTCGGCGGAACGCTTTGGATCGGTCGCGAAATACTTGTCTCGCAGCCACTCGTCGAGCGCGGCGCGCCGCACGGCATCGGCGCGCGCCACTGCGTCATCGACATCATCCACGTCTTCCAATCCGTCGCACGGCGCGCCGATCGACTCAAGCTTGGTCAACTCGACGGTGCGCCCCGACCGCTCGTACGCGGCGCGCGAGATCCAAGGCTCGATCATGGTTCCGCCCCAGCTGCCGTGGACAAGGCCAATCGGAATCTTCTCGCCGAGACGCTTGCGCAACGAGGCGCCAAACCAGTATGCGACCGCGCTGAAATTGCCGACCGCCTGGGGATTGTCGCATGCGACCTGCCAGGAACCGCCATGCGGTGCGGTGTCGCACGGTTCGGATGGCGCAACGCCATGTGGAACCTGATAAAGGCGCAGGCCGGGATCGTGCGCGGCCGCGGCGACATCATGTCCATCGCGCAGGGAGTAGAAGAAGTTGTCGCAGACAACGTAGAACTCCATGTTCGACTGCCCCGAGCAATACCAGACATCGCCGACCATCACGTCGCGGAAGACGACGGGCGAACTGTTCTGGCAGCAGATGACCATCCCGAACGGGCCGCCTTCGGCCTTCGCCCCGAATGCGATGCGCCACGTGCCATCCTTGCGCGCCATCGTGCGGATGTTTTCGCCACGGAATGTTCCCGAAACCTGCAGACCGGGCGTCGCCTCGCCGACAACGACCACGGGCTTGTTGCGCTGGACGACCATGTGGTCGCCATAGATGTTGCGAATCGAAAATGCCGTCTTCATCAGTATTCTCCAACCAATTGGATTTGCGAAATCGATTGCTCAATTCTATGCCCGCCACGAGGGCTTGACAACTACGAACCAGAAAATGAAATCAATGACTCGACCAGAATTTTGAAATCTGACACAATATGCCGTGGGGGGAAAAGCCTCGCAATCTGTTCCACTTACGGCGCCACTTTGACGCCGCATGGCGTTTTTCGCCCACCCATCATGCTCTTCCGCAAGATTATGTCACGCAATTTCGGCATATCGGTCATCATCCCGGTTTTCAATGGCGGCAAGTTTCTTGAACGCGCGGTCGCATCGGCTCTCTCGCAACCCGAAGTCGAGGAAATCGTAATCGTCGATGACGGCTCCACCGACTGTTCGCGCGAAGTGGCCGGCGAGCTAGCCAAGAAGAATCCCGGAAGGATACGTTCCTTGCGGCATCCAGACAACGGAAACCATGGTGCAGGCGCCAGCCGGAACCTCGGCATCGAAAGCGCGGCATGCGACTGGGTCGCCTTCCTCGATTCCGATGACTACTACCTTCCAGACCGTTTCGCGAAAGACTGCGAGGCGCTTTCCGCAGATCCGACGCTAGACGGCGCATACGACGCGCTCGGCCTAGATCTTTCGGATGAAGCAAGCGGATGGTGGCGGGAAGCTGGCGACTACGAAGGGCTCGTGACGATGCGTCGCCGCTTCAGTCCGGAAGACCTGTTTTCGCACATGGATCCGGTAGGCATCGACGGCTCATTCCACACCGACACCATCCTCGTCCGCAAAGCGATATTTGAAAAGACGGGATGCATGTTCGGCAATTCGAAATTCGGCGAAGACACCCTGCTCTGGATGCAGATGGCTGCCGTGGCGAGACTCGCCCCCGCGGCGATCGACAGGCCCGTGGCGATGCGTGGCGTACATGGGGAAAATTCGATCCGCGACAATAAAAACCATCGAGAGCAGGTTTCCGCTGTCTTCGCCGCCTTCCGCGCATGGGACAAATTCCACGAATTGGGCAAGGACGATGTACGCGCCTTCGAAATGTCCAGCATCCATCTCGCCTCGGACTGGCGGGAGATGTCGCGCGCGTTCCAGGCGTCGCACGGGTTCTTCTCCTCCACGGCATGGAGTCATTTCCTGCGCTGGTTCCTTGTTCGCCAGTTCCCTGAAGACCCATTTCTGCCTGGATTCATGCCGAAGGCAAGAAGGCGGCTCCAAAGGTGAATCTGCCTTGATAAAGTTGGCTTGTATGCGATGTCATCCACATAAGCCATCTGCACATCCACGGCATTCTTCAAGTCGCTTGAAAATGGCGCGACAGGCCCTTAGGCCATTTCCCTTGTCGCGCACGGGGAAAAAGAGCCGTGCCCGCTTCTCATACTTCTCTTCGCGGACACAGCCGCGTGAAAGAAGCCTTGCGATTTCGGCAACGACTGCCGTTTCATCAGTCAGTACGGGCCCGAAGCCATCGTCCGCCCAGGAAAAATAGCTTTCGGTGTATCCCTGGGTGGCATAGAAATCGTCGTGGTCGAACTGGTAGTAGATCACTGGTTTCCCAAGGTAGGCCATGTCCATTGCGACCGAAGAATAGTCGGTGACCAGGAGCGAGGCATCACGGTAGATATCTTCGTATGGCATCTCTTCCGGGATGAGGTTCACATGTCCAGGGATATCGAAAAACCTCATCGCGCCACGCATTAGCGGATGGGGAAGGAAGTCAATGGCATAGCCGGATTCATCAGCCAATTCCTTCAGTTTTGGATTCGCGAAAAGGCTGTTCAGGCGTCGACGGTATTCGGAACATTCGAGGCGCGTCCCGAACCCGTACTCCTTTGTGACAGGATCGGAACTTTCGGCAAGACTTGTCCGCCATGTGAACGAAAGGCAAATCCTTTTCCCTGGCGCGCTCTCGCGGTCATCCCAACGCGGAAGCCCAGTGCAAACGATGTCTTCAGGGGCGTACCCCCACAATCCGCCGCGCTCGTATTCCGCCTCGCGCTCCACGCCAGCGATCATCAGGTTGAAATTGTAGAAGTCGCGACCGTAGAGACGCGAAAGGTCATGATGCACAAGGCCGTGCAGGGAACTGACCTTAAGCTGCCAAGCCGTAATGTCCGAATACGGGGCCGCAGGGGCAAACGGCGAATACCCGTGTTCGGAAGTTACGCTCGCTTCCGCCGCCATGAAGAGAAGCCGATGGCGGAGGGAGAGGTATCGCACAGTCCGCAATTTCCGGGGCAGTCTAACGCGAAGCGCGTGCCTGCCATCGACGAGGTAGAACGGGACAATTCGTTCCCTGGCGAATTCCTCGTTGCCGACTAGCGCCTTGGCGATGGAATATGCGCTGTCGATTGGATTCGACAATTTGTCGGAAAAAATCCAGTATCGGCCGCGGTGGAAGGGCCGCCAGAAGAAGTAGCAGATCCGGGTCACCGCGGCGACCCATTCCGGCAGCGTCGCATGCCCCAGGAGTTCACAGAGGAACAAACACTCGGAAGCCACCATGGAGATGGCTGACGCATGGAAGAGCCGGAAGCCACCATTCCTCGAAAGCCGGAAGATACGGCCATCCGGAAGACGCAGGCCCTGATGGCGGTAGATGGGCGCCAGCGGGAAATTCATGCCGACTGCGACTGGCACTTCGGACGCAACGCCACGGTCGGCATCAAGGAGTTCGACACGGAATTCTCCGCAGGGAAAGGTTGAATCGAGCCTGAATGCAAATCGTGCGCCGCGAACAATGCCGCCATTAAAGCGGAATTCGGACACCTCCTCCAAAACCAGCGGAACAACCGCGCTCTCCGATGAGAAGCGCATTTCACGGCGCACCGGCGCCGACTCCATCAGGTCGGCTGGGACGAACCCCCTGACCACCGCGATGCCACGCCGCAGTTCGGCGTATTGGAAAACTACGCCCTTGTCCGGATCGCCAAGCGTCGGCGCACGTTGTACCATGGCTATCGGCATGGGTCTTTCTTGAAGTGTGCGCGAACGAACCTTCTGAATGGCCTGGGCAATTTCAGAAACACGTTGTTGTATGCCTTGTTTAGCAGCAAATCAAGGAAAGAGACATCTTCTCCGGGACTGGACAGATCCACGCCCTTTATTCTATCGGCCATCGCCGCGATGAACTTGCGCTGAAAATCCTGCGGCGGCATTGTCGAGATATCGTGGCTCCAATCGCAGATCTCCCGTGTCGTCAAGGGCCTATCAAAAATGGACTCGCAGGCTATGTCCGCAAAAGAGCGATTGTCAAGCCCGCTAAATCCCAGGGAATCCAATTTCCCCCCTGCCCACGCAATAGTTTCGCAAAACCTCCCGAAACCGTCAGTTCTTTCAAAATCATCACCCCTCTTCAGTACAGCGAACATAGCCGACACGACTTCTGGCGCGAATCCGTGCCCAGAGGAGTTCCCGGTCGGCCCGCGATCATCAATGGCCGGCATTCCAGATGGAGTCGTCGGGCCGCAGTCGTTGGCGGATGCCGAAATCAAGTGGGCACTGGCGTCTTGCATGCGCGGACGTATTCTCCCTGCGTCGGCGCAAAGTGCCTTGAGCCCCGCATACGCCATGTCCGCGACGCGACTCCACTGGAACATTGCGAGACGCTTTTTTCCCCGGCGCGAGTACTCCGCGAGGCTGCATTCCGAAAGAGCGTGGCGCAATCCCGCCGCAATGTCCTGCTCCGACGATGGATCAACCGTGATTGCGGCATCGCCGGCGATTTCCCCGAGGCTCGAATTGTTCGATGTCACCACAGGCTTGCCACACGCCCATGCCTCGATCACAGGGAGACCGAAGCCCTCGTAGAGCGAGGGAAATACCATGAGAGACGACAGATTGTAAAGTTTTGCAAGATCATCATCGCCTACAAATCCGGTAAACACGACACGGCCATCGACCACGTTGTCTTTCACCAGGGCGCAAAAATAATCGACTTGGGACTTTGGCAGCATACACACGATAACGAGCTGGTATTCCGCGATAAGTTCTGCCGGTAGCAGCGAGTAAGCGGTGACAAGACGTGGCAGGTTCTTCCTATAATCGGTGCCGCCAGTGCAGATCATGAACTTGCCGACAATGCCAAGTCTGGCCCGCAGCGACCGTTCTTCTTCCTCGGAAGGCATTTTCTCCGAAAACCGTTTGTCAACACCAGCGTAGATTACGCGAATCCTTGACGGATCGAATCCCAGGCGCGACACGAGATCTTCCTTGACGCTTTGGGAAATCGCGTGGATTTCATCCATCCATCTAAACGAATCTATTTTCCCGACATACGCTTCATACTGCCCAGGCTTGGCAAGATATTGTTTTGGGAAGAGGTAGGGAATCACATCGTATGCAACGGCCACGGTACGACATCCGGAAAACCACCCCTCCTTAAAGGTAACTGGTACGCCGGCAATGACGGAAGGCAGGTAAAACACGTCGATCCGATTGTCACGAATGAATCTCCTGATGACATTCCCGACGATTTCGCCGGCGTTCTTGACAAGCATGAGCCTGCCATTCCTCCCAAAATACCTGTGGAACACCGTAACTCTCACGCCAGGTGGAATCCCTCCGGGAAGATGGAAGTCCTCATCGGCAAGGTTGAATAAGAAATATTCGTCTTCGGGATGACGCGACATGATTTCGGAAATCAAGCCGACGGAATAGTAGCCAATGCCACGCCCCTTGCTCAACACCATTCCAAAAACATCAAAGGCGATTCTCATCAGATTCTGATTCCATTTCCAAGACTGTCTGTAGGATATCCCCCATGGCTATTCGCCGGAAGTGGATTTACTGCTGCATTTCAAGGTATTTCCCAGTGACATCCTGCGTAGATCCGTCCATCGCAATACGTCCGCCTTCGAACAAAATGCACCGGGAGCAAATCTCCCGAATCTTATCCATGCCGTGCGAGACGAATATGACTGTCTTGCCTGAGGATGCAAGTTTCTTCATGCGCGCCAGGCTCTTTTGGCTGAAGGCGGCATCGCCCACGGCAAGGACTTCATCGACAAGAAGGACATCGCTGTCGAGGCACGACGCGACGGAAAAGGCAAGTTTCACGTACATGCCAGACGAGTAGCGCTTCACGGGTGTGTCGAGAAATGCGCCGACTTCCGAAAATTCAACGATCTCGTCGAACTTGTTTTCGATTTCCTTCCGGCCCATTCCAAGAATGGCACCGTTCATGAAAATGTTTTCGCGGCCCGTCAATTCCGGATGGAATCCTGTCCCAACTTCAAGGAGCGACCCCACACGTCCACGGATCCACGCATTGCCGGACGTGGGCGTGGTGATGCGCGCGAGAATCTTGAGCATGGTTGACTTCCCGGCGCCATTACGCCCGATCAACCCGACTGTTTCGCCCTTGCGCACATCGAATGAAATGTTCGAAAGGGCGTGGAATGTCCCGGAGCCTTCTATCCGGCTGTTGCCGATCTTGCCCATCTCCTTCCTGGGATCCCTGCCACGAAGTTTCAGGAGACCGTAAACAAGCTCATCCCGGAGCGTAGAGCGCCCGATTACGCCAAGCCTGTAGTCTTTGCAGACATTATCGACACGTATGGCGAGCGATGTGTCAGATTCAAAGTCCATCGTTTCCATCCCTAGATTGTGTCGACGAAATTCTTCTGGACCCGGTTGAAAGCCCCAAGCCCGATAACCAGCAGCGTCAGCGTCACCGCAACGCCTATCGCGATGGCGTGCAGGGAAATCTGCGGCGATCCGAAAAACATGTACCTGAAACATTCAACGGCGACTGTCAGCGGGTTGAGAAGCAGGACAAGCTTGATCCACGGCGTCGTCGCGCCCTCCAGCGAAAAGACGATTGGCGAAGAAAACATCCAGACCTGGAGTATAAACGGCATGGCAAAACAAATGTCGCGGTATTTCGTCGTAACCGCGGCGAAAGCGAGGCCGACTCCAAGGGCCGTCAGCCCCACGTATATCACGAGAACCGGCAGAAGAAGTATCCACCATGTGGGCGTAAGATGGTGGCCAGTGGCGAGAAACCACAGGTAGAACACGAGGAACACGATGAAGTTCCAGAGGAGATACGTTATATGCGAAATTGGAAACGACAACGGTATGACAAGCCTTGGAAAATAAACCTTCGAATAGAGTGAAACTCCGCTTGAAAACGAAGACGCCGCACCATGGAGCGAGCCCTGGAAATAGTTCCAGACCAGCAACCCGCTAAGGTAGAAAAGGATGTGCGGCAGTCCTGCAGTAGGGATTCGGGCGACGCGACCGAAAACAACGGAAAACACAATGGCCATTAAGACTGGCTGGATAAGAAACCAGACCGGGCCAAGGATGGTCTGCGTATAGACGACGTGGATGTCGCGTTTTACCAGAACCATAAGCAAATCCCGGCCTGACCAAAGTTCCTTCCAATCGATGTCGAACCAGCCGCTATTGGGCCGTATATGGGTGATATGATCTCGCACGGCATGATAGTAGCATTGTTTTCGGATGTATTCATCCCCAAAATGCGCGGCTCCTGTCATCCATGCGGGACAAGGACAGCCGATTGGCGTGAATGCGGGGGATGCGCAGTCGCACTGGCGGACGGCGGGGGAACGCCATCCCATTCCGATTGCACCGCGCGCGTTGCGACGGCACCCTCGCCATCGTCTATCCTCGGAGGATCAGGTGCCGCGAAGAACGGGGACACACCCCGATTTGGGAAATAAATACCCATGCTTGCCTATTGGCTTATCGTGTCAGTGATTATCACTGTGACGGATGATGGGTCGTCGCCGCTGTCAGGCGCGGCGGTGATCGCATGGTGCCCTGGCGCAAGTTCGCAGTCCCATGGCAGATCGTGGTGGCCAAGCGGCGATGCGTTGTCGAACCAATATGCCGGTTCGCCGGCGGAAAATTGCAGTCTGGCGACGCCGTTCGTTCCCGCATGATAGGTACCGGGTACTGGAGTGACAATGTTGAATCCACGGAATTTCCTTTGTCCCGAACAGATGTCGCATGGACGCAGCGGGATTCCGCGCGGCTTCTCGCCATCGTGTGCTTCGGGACATGAGGGCGAAGAGAGCAACCCGCTGCGCGTGCAGAGTTTCACGTTGTCGAAGCGCTCGGATGGCAGCGGCCATTGCGGTTGTCTGCCGGCGGGATAAAGCGCGTTCATCGCTTCCGCCGCGACTGGAGCGGCGGCGGTCGCGCCGACGAGGGCCGGCGATTGCGTGCCGATCTTGTTGCCCATCCAGATCCCAACGGTGTAGTCGGGCGTGTATGCGAAGCACCATGCGTCGTGGTTGCGATGGCTGGTGCCTGTCTTCCACGCGCAGTCCACCATGGTTCCATCAAGCGGCGTGCGGATCATCTTCGAGACCATCGCGGCACTGCCGTCGGAGAAGATGCGAGTCGAGTTTTCGTTGCCGTCGATCGAAACGAGCGCATGGAGTCTGACGGTGGTCCCTTCGCGCGCCAGGCATGCATAGCCCGCCGCGATATCGACGAGCGTGTGTCCCGCGGAACCGAGCGCCAGCGCGAGGCCGTTCCACTTGACTCCACGTTCGGATAAAAGTCCCATGCGCTCCATCAGGTCCATCATCCGTTTCTCGCCGAGTGTCGCGAGCAAACGCACGGCGGGTGTGTTGAGCGAAAGCGACAGGGCGTCTCCCGCGCGAACGAATCCTCGATATGAGCCATCGTAGTTCACTGGCATGTAGCTGCCGAAGCGTGTCGGTGCATCGAGCACCTTGCTTTCCGCGGCGAGCAGTCCGCCTTCGATCGCCTCGGCGTAGATGAACGGCTTCAATGATGAACCTGCGCCGCGCGTGGCGGAAGCGCCATCGACCTGTCCGTCGGGGATGCTGTCGAATTCAAGCGTTCCGACATACGCGAGAATTGCGCCGGTGCGGTTGTCGATTACGATGCCTGCGCCATCGTGGACATTCTCCAGCCTGCCGCGCTGTGCGCGGAGCATCCCTAGCATTTGCGACTGAAGCATGCTGTCGAGCGTTGTCTCGACAACAAGCGGCGCGCCGCCATTTTCCTCGGCCTCTCTTTTCGCGCGTTCCCAGAAGAAGATGCTGTTTTCGCGGATTTCGAGTTCACGCAGGTCGAAGGTTGTCTCGAAATTCCGAAAGCGCAGGCGTTCTTCCCGACGGATGCGAAGCGCTTCGTCGTGAGTGATGCCGTCACGGCGTTCGAGCAACTGAAGCACGATTTCCATGCGTCGCAGGGCGGCGTCGCGATGGCGGTCGGGACGGAATCGCGCGGGCGCCTGCGGAAGGCCGCAGAGCAGCGCGGCCTCGGACAAGTTGAGGTCGGACGCATGGCGGCCGAAATAAAAGCGGCTCGCCGCTTCGATGCCATAAATCTGTCCGCCCATCGGGATTCGGTTCAGGTATTCGGTGAGGATTCTTTCCTTCGAGTAGCGTCGTTCGAGGAGGCGCGCTTGCGCCGCCTGCTTGAATTTCCAGGGGAGAGTGCGGCGCTTTCGCTCGTCGGAAAGCCCCGCGAGCTGCATGGTGATTGTCGAGGATCCGGAGACGATGCGCAGCGATGTCACGTCCTGCCACGCGGCGCGCAACATCGCCATGTAGTCGATGCCGTGGTGCGAATAGAAGTTCGCGTCCTCGGTCGTAAGCATGATCCGCTTCACGTGTGGCGAGATTTCTTCCAGTGGGACGTCGATGCGCCATTGATAGTCCCAAGTGCGCTCGACATGCCTGGTTTCGCCATCGTTGTCGCGGTAGATGCGCAGTGGCGTGCGTTCCGCGAAAATCTCCATTGGATCATCGACAAGGCTTGGCGCGACAAACCATGCCGCCGCGAAAATCAGCATGATTGTCGCGGCGGCAATTCCAATTGAGACTAGAATACGCTTTTTCAATGCTAGCGAAGCAAAAGCAACGTGCCGGCGAAATTCGGCACCTTGATGCGAAGCGAGGTGGTGGTCTCTTCGACGAGTATGCCCTCTGGGACGAGAGTCATATTTTCGGTGATAGTGCCAGACTTGTTGTTATAGGTCATGAGCGTGCGCCGTCTGAAAAGACGCCGCCGACGGTGTTAGTCCAGTAGTTGGCGAAAGCCGAAGAAACAAACCCCGCTGCGATTACAGATGCAACCGCCGATGCTGAAACTCTGTTCATAGCAACTCCAAACTCCTTGTTTTTATTTGGGATGTCGCATTTTATATAACATTGCGCTTGTGGTCAACATGTTTGAATTGAACATGGACTTTGGGTAACCGCGCAGCGGCGTTGTCAGGCAAAAGACAAACAAAAGAAAATCGTATGGGGCGGGTGCACGCGCATGCACCCGCCCCATACGTCATTTCAGTTGCCGGGAAGAAAGACTAGTTGGCGGCCTTGATCTGGTCCCAGGCCTTGATGTAGAGGTCGCGGATGACTGGAAGCGAGTCGAGGTCGCGGAGGACTTCGCCGCGGCCGAGCGTTTCGGCGTCGAGGCGGATGATCGCCTGGAGTTCCTCGGGTAGGGCGCGAAGCGCGGGGGCGCATGGCATGGGCGCGCACACGAACTCCATGTTCGCCTCGCAGACATCGGGGTCGTAGAGGTAGTTGATGAAGGCGTGCGCGAGGGCGCGCTGCGGGGCGTCGGGCGGGATGACCATTTCGTCGCAGGCGATCGAGAAGCCTTCCTTGGGGAGGGAGAAGCCGACGTTCTCGTCTTCAAGCATGATCTGGTTGATGTCCGACGAATAGCCGTGGCCGATGAAGAACTCGGCGGAAGCGACCGCGGTCTTGTACTGTTCGTTGTCGAACTTGGCGATGTTGCGCTTCCAGTCGATGACGACCTTCACGGCCTCCTCAATCTGCGCGGGCTCGGTGGAGTTCAGGGAATAGCCGAGGAACCTGAGGGCGGCGCCGATTGTCTCGCGCATGTCCGCGAGAAGCGACATGCGGCCCTTCAGTGCCTCGGACTCGAAGACGGCCCATGAATCGACAGGGGCGTCGCCGACCTTGTCCTTGCGGTACGCGAGTCCTGTGAAGGTCACGGCGTATGGGACGCTCCATTCGTGCGAGGAGTCGATCACGCAGGTGTCGTAGTCCTTGTCGTAGTACTTCTCGACATTGGGGAGGAGAGAAGGATCGAGGCGCGACACCATGTTGTTCGCGCGCATGACGGGAATCTGGTACGACGACGGCATGAGGATGTCGTAGCCGGTCGAGCCTGCCTGCAGCTTGGCGAACATGGCCTCGTTGGAGTCGAAGGTGTCGATGATCACGCGGCAGGAGTACTGTTTTTCGAAGCCCGATACGACATCCGGGTCGATGTAGTCGCTCCAGGTGTAAACATGGAGTTCGGGCTTTGCGGGGCCGCAGCCTGTCGCGATCGCGATGGAAAGCGCGGCGGTTGCCGCGAGGGCTATGTTCTGTGTCTTCATGGGTGTACGGTTCCCTTTGTCGCCTGGAAGGCGGGTTTGTTGGTTGAAGGAGAGGGGTGTTTGCGGCGGTGGTTCGAAATGAGGCGGGAAGCGCCGACCAGCAGGCAGGTGAAAGTCAGCATGAGCGTTGACAGCGAATTGATTACCGGCATCTGGCGCGAGTGCTTGATCATCGAGTAGATCTTGAGCGGGAGCGTATCTGCGCCTGGCCCGGTAACGAAGAACGTGATCACGAAGTCGTCGATCGACAGCGTGAACGCGAGTAGTCCGCCGGCGATGATGCCGGGGAGGAGGATTGGCAGTTCCACGCGGAAAAAGGCGCACCAGGGCGAAGCGCCAAGGTCGTAGGCGGCCTCGATGAGCGATTCGTCGAAGTCCTGGAGGCGCGCTAGGACCGTCATGGTCACGTACGACACGCAGAAGGTCACGTGCGCGATGAAGATCGTGAACATCCCGCAGCCGACGCCGATGGCGGTGAACATCATCAGCAGCGAGATGCCCATGAGGATTTCGGGCATCACGAGCGGCGTGTAGATCAGGCCATAATGGAAGGTCTGGAGGCGGTCGCGCCAGCGGTGCAGGGCGATCGCGGCGGAAGTGCCGAGCACGCACGAGGTGACCGTGGCGGTCGCGGCGACGACCAGCGAGCGCTCGAAGGCCTGCCAGATTTCGGCGTTGCGCGAGGAGAAGAGCGTCTCGTACCACTTGAATGTGAATCCGGCCCACTCGCCGCCGTACTTCGAGAGATTGAAGGAGTTGGCGATGAGCACGATGATCGGCAGGTAGAGGAATACCATCACCAGCACGAGCACGGCGATTGCGAATCTAGAGCGCTTCATGCCGCGCCTCCGGCCATCTTGGCCGCGGTCGCATCGGCGAGGCGCTTGGCTTCGCGGGCGTCCTGCTTCTTCATCCACCATGCCACGCATGCGAGCGGCACGAGCACGGACACGCCCATCATCGCGGCAAGCGCGGAGGCGTGCGGGAGGTTGCGGTCGGGGAAGGTGCGCTGGTATATCTTGTTGCCTATGAGTTCGGAGTCGCGTCCGCCGACAAGGTCTGGGATCACGTACGAGCCGACGGATGGAATGAACACCATCAGGATTGCGGAGAGGACCCCGCGGCGCACTCCGGGCAGGAATATCTTTCGGAATGCGAAGAACGACTTTGCGCCGAGGTCACGCGCGGCCTCGAGCAGCGAGAAGTCGAACTTCTCGGCGGCGGTGTAGATCGGCATGATCGCGAACGGTAGGAACGAATATACCGACACCACGAGAATCGCGCCGGAGTTGTAGTTGAGCATTGTGTTCGGCGTGGCGAGGCGCATGCTGATCAGCAGGTGCTGGAGGAATCCGTCGGGATTGAGGAGCGTTCGCCATGCAAAGACGCGCACGATGAAGCTTGTCCAGAACGGAAGCATGATCAGGCCGGCGACGATCGCGCGCCATTTGGCCGGCATTCGCGCGATCGAATACGCGCACGGGAGCGACAGCACGATGCAGAAGAATGTCGTGGCGGCGGAGATCCAGAGCGTACGCCAGACAAGTTCCTTGTACGGGGTACGCACCACTGCATTCCACGTCTCCATCGTGAAACCCGGCGCGAAACCGCCGTCCGGCGACTTCGCGTGGAAGGCGATCGAGAAGACGATCAGCGTGGGAATCACGAAGAAAAGCGTGAGCCACAGCAGCGATGGAAGCGAGATGCCCCACTCGGTGAGGCGCGACGATTTCCGCGACGCCCTCACGCTTCGGTTCCCTTCGCCTGCGGGGGTGCCTGGAGGAGGGACTCGTCGATGGCCGAGAAGCGCTCGACCATGTAGCCGTCGTCAGGGTGCCACCAGAGATAGACGTTGTCCTGCCACGTGATGGTCTCCTGGTCGAGGAGGAAGCGCGAGTGCGGCTTGAGCGTGGCGACGGAACGATCTCCGGCCTTGAGCCAGTACTTCGTGTACACGCCCTGGTAGATGACGTCCGTGACGGTGGCCTTGAAGACATTCAGCCTGTCGCCCTTTTCGGGCGGCGGCGGATTGAGGGTGACGCGGATCTTCTCCGGACGGACCGAAAGGTGAACCTTCTGCCCGAGCGCGAGGGTCTTGTCGTTGTAGGCGCGGATGCGCGGGAAGCCGGGCGACTGGATGGTACAGTAGTCGCCGTCGGTCTCGACGATCTCGCCCTCGAAGAAGTTGGTGTCGCCGATGAACGCGGCGACGAACGACGAAACCGGCGCCTCGTAGATCTTCGCGGGGCCGTCGAGCTGCTCGATGTGGCCCTTGTTCATCACGGCGATGCGGTCGGAGAGGGACATCGCCTCGCCCTGGTCGTGGGTCACGTAGAGGAAGGTGATGCCGACCTGGTCGTGGATGGTGTCCAGCTCGAGGAGCATGTGCTGGCGGAGCTTGAGGTCGAGGGCGGCGAGCGGTTCGTCGAGGAGGAGCACCTGCGGGCGGTCGATCAGGGCTCGGGCGATGGCCACGCGCTGCTTCTGCCCGCCGCTTATCATGTCGGGGAACTTGTGGGCATGGTCCGTCATCTGGATCATCTCGAGCATTTCCTCGACGCGGCGCTTGATTTCGTCTGGCGCATAGCGCTGGATTCGAAGGCTGAAGGCGATGTTGTCCCAGACCGTCATGTGCGGGAAAAGCGCATAGTTCTGGAACACGGTATGCACGCGCCGCAGGTGCGACGGGACATGCGTGATGTCGCGCCCTTCGAGCAGGACGCGCCCGGAATCCGGTTGCTCGAAGCCCGCCAGGATTCGCAGCAGGGTTGTCTTGCCGCAACCGCTTGGACCAAGGAGGGAGAAGAATTCGCCCCGCTTCACTGTGAGCGAGACATTGTTGACCGCCGTAAGTGCGCCGAAGCGCTTTGTTACGCCTTCGAAAACAAGGAAATCATCCACTTCCAGCAATTTCTCCGCGCTTTCACGGGGTTACAGTAGCCGATTTTGTGCGCAGGCCGAATCATGGGGTACAAAGGGCTGTTCGTCAATCATTATTTTGATGAAAATTAACTGTCATTCTTGCGCCGAATTGCGGCATTTGATATCGTTTGCGGAATCATGAAACAAATCGGCGTTGGTCTTCTCGGCTTTGGCACCGTTGGTGCCGGCGTAGTACAGGGTCTTTCTGAAAACCGCGAGCTTCTCGCGGCGCGTCTCGGCGTTGACATCGTTCTCCGCCGCATCGGCGACCTCGACATCACTACGGATCGCGGAGTGAAGGTCGATCCCGCAATCCTCACCAAGGATGCGCGCGAGGTCATCAACGATCCGTCGGTCGATATCGTCGTCGAGCTTATCGGCGGCTCCGGCATAGCGCGCACCCTCATGCTCGAGGCGCTCAACGCCGGCAAGTCGGTCGTGACCGCCAACAAGAAGCTTCTCGCCGAGTATGGCAATGAAATCTTCTCGCTCGCCGAGGAAAAGGGTGTCGATATCGGCTTCGGCGCCTCGGTAGGCGGCGGCATCCCCGTGATCCGCGTCGCCCGCGAGGCCCTTGTCGGCAACCGCATCCGCCGCGCCCTGGGCATTCTCAACGGCACTTGCAACTACATTCTCACCCGCATGGAAAACGAGGGTCTGCCCTTCGACCAGGTTCTCGCCGAGGCGCAGAAGCTCGGCTATGCCGAGGCGAATCCCGCGCTGGATATCGACGGGCACGATACCGCGCACAAGGCCACGATCCTCGCCTCGCTCGCGTATGGCTTCCACGTGCCGCTGGCCGATGTGCCAGTCGAAGGCATCCGCGGACTCGACGGCATGGATGTGCGCTACGCGCGCGAACTCGGCTACCGCATCAAGCTTCTCGCGGTTGTCGCCGGCGGCGACGATGGCGACATCGAGGTGCGCGTGCATCCCGCGCTCATCCCGCTTGACCACATGCTCGCATCGGTTTCGGGCGTATTCAACGCCGTGATGTTCACTGGCGACATGTCGGGCGACACCCTCCACTACGGCCGTGGCGCGGGCCGCGCGCCGACCGCCTCCACCGTCGTCTCCGACATCGCGGATGTCGCCCGCGGCCTCGCCGCAGGCAAGCCGCGCCTTCGCCGCGGCATCCCGCTCGCTGGCGCGCCGCGCCGCGTTCGCCCGCTCTCCGAGATCACCAGCCGCTACTATCTGCGCCTCGCGGTCAAGGATGTTCCGGGAACCCTCGGGAAGATCACCTCGACCCTCGGCGCGCGTGGCGTTTCGATTTCCGCCGTTATCCAGAAGGCGGCGCAGTCGTCCGACGGATTCGCCCCGGTTGTCGTCCTTACCTACGCCGCACGTGAAGCGGCGATCGATGCGGCCCTCGCGGAAATCACCGAAGCCGGCATTCTCGGTGCGGCGCCCGTCAAGCTCCGCATCGTCGAATAACATGAAGAAATGAACATCGCAACTATCCGCAGAACCTTCGCCGCCGTTTGCGCAACGGCGGTGTGGGCTGTCTCCCCCGCCTGTGCGTGGGAGGCCAATGTGGCAGCCGAAGAAGACGAGCCCGATATCCATTCGGAGATCGTCGAGATCTTCGCGCACACTTTTCCCGCCGCGCATTATTCGCATCAAACCCTCGATGACCATGTCTCCGCGATGGCGTGGACGAACTTTATCGCCGCGCTTGACTACGAACGCCTGTATTTCGTCAAGTCCGACATCGACGGTTTCGAGAAGGCGCGCGATTCGATCGACGACATGCTGTTCGAAGGAGACCTTTCCTTCGCCCGCGAAGTCCTCGACGTCTATCGCAAGCGCGTCGCCGAACGCGAGACGTTCGTGACGAACCTCCTCGCGTCCGCGATCGATCTCTCGGTCGATGAAGAATACTCGTGGAAGCGCAAGGATGCGCCATGGGCCGCTTCGACCGAGGAACTCGACAACCTGTGGCGTCTCCGCATCAAGAACGAATACCTCGCCCGCATCCTTGCCGACGAAGCGGCGTCGAACAAGGCCGCGAAAGCCGCGGCAAAGGTCGAGGTCGAAGCGGAGAAGGGCGAGGAACAGGCTTCGCCGGCTGAACCAGATGCGGCTGTTGAAACGGCGGAAGAAGCCCCGGCCGAGGATGCCGATGCATCCGCGACGGCGGACGCATCCGAATCCGAACCCGCCGACGCCCCCGCGCCGATCAAGAAGCTTACGCCGCAGGAATCGATCGCGAAGCGCTACCGCCAGCTTGCGATATTCGTGAACGACCACGACGACGACTGGCTTGTCGAGCGCTTCCTTTGCGCCGTCGCCGCCGCGTACGATCCTCACTCGGACTACATGGCGCCAGCATCGGTCGATGATTTCAACATCGACATGAACCTTTCGCTTTGTGGCATCGGCGCGACGCTTTCGTCGGAGGACGGCGCCGCGAAGATCATCGACATCATCCCGGGCGGCCCCGCCGACCGCGACGAACGCAAGATCCGCCTGCGCGTGGGCGACAAGATCATCGGCGTCGGCCAGGGCGACGAGCCGCTCGAGGACATCCTCCACCTTCCGCTTTCCAAGGCCGTGCAGAAGATTCGCGGAGAAAAGGGCACGAAGGTCGTCCTGAGCGTGATCAACGACACCGACCCCAATGGCCGCCTCGTCGATTTGATCCGCGATGAGATCAAGCTCGAGGAGCAGGCGGCGACCGGCCATGTCGAGCGCGTAACGCTCAATGGCGATATCGAGCGCCCGCTCGGAGTCGTTCGCCTCCCCGCCTTCTATGGTTCGGTGAATATCCGTCCGAATACGCCGGGCTTCCGCAGCTGCACCTACGATGTCGCGAAGATCATCGCCGACATGAACAACGAAAACATCGAAGGACTCGTGCTCGACCTGCGCGACAATGGCGGCGGCTCGCTGCGGGAAGCGATCATGCTCGTCGGCCTGTTCATCCGCCACGGGCCTGTCGTGCAGGTGCGCGAACTCCGTGGCACGCAGCAGCTCCAGGACCGCGATCCGGCTGTCGCCTTCCGCAAGCCGATGGTCGTGCTCGTGAACCGTCTCAGCGCTTCCGCCTCCGAAATCGCGGCGGGCGCCCTCCAGGACTACGGCCGCGCGATCGTAATCGGCGATTCATCGACCCACGGCAAGGGCACGGTGCAGACGGTCATGCAGCTCGCGGCGGACGACGCCTTCGGCTCCATGAAGGCCACAACGGCGACATTCTACCGTATCACCGGCGCATCGACGCAGCTTCGCGGCGTAACGCCCGACATCGTTTTCCCCTCCGTCTATGACTACATGGAACTCGGCGAGGCAAACCTCCCCAATGCGCTTCCGTGGACCGAGGTGTTCAGTTCGGAATACGACAAGGTCGCCGATCTAGGCCCGTACATCCCGGATCTTGCGAAGGCCTCCGAGGCGCGCCGCGCCGAGAGCGAGTCCTTCCAGCGCTACCTCAAACAGGTCGATCTCGCGCGCCAGTTGCAGGACCGCAAGTCGCTCCCCCTGCAGATTGACGCTCGCCGCGCGCTCGACGAAGCCGACCGCGCGCTACGCAAGGAGGCTTACGGCGAGGATGACGAAGAAGACGCCGACGACGAGGAAACCTCCTCGCGACGCCGCAAGAACTCCAGGAAGAAGGACGATCCGGTCTTGGACGAGGCCCTCAACATCCTCTCCGACCTCGTTGACAAACAGGGCAATGTCGAGCTCTTCCCGCCTGTCAATACGCGCCAGCAGCGGTTGCAGGAACTCATGCGCAGGATTTTCGAATAACGGGACAATTCTATGGACAAGCATTACGATCCAAAGGCCATCGAGGCCAAGTGGTATCCCTGGTGGGAGCAGACCGGAAAATTCAAGCCCTCCGGAAAGGGCGAACCGTGGAGCATGGTCATCCCGCCGCCGAACGTGACGGGCATCCTCCACATGGGCCACGCGCTCAATGACACCATCCAGGACGTCCTCGCGCGCTGGCGCCGCATGCAGGGCCGCGACGTACTCTGGGTTCCAGGCACCGACCACGCCGGCATCGCGACGCAGAATGTCGTCGAAAAGGCGCTCCGCAAGGAGGGCAAGCGCCGCCAGGACCTCGGCCGCGAGGCGTTCATCGACCGCGTCTGGGAATGGCGCAAGCAGTATGGCGGCACGATCGTCCACCAGCTTCGCTCGCTCGGTTGCTCATGCGATTGGTCGCACGAGCGCTTCACGATGGACGAGGGCCTCTCCAAGGCCGTCGCGGAAGTCTTCTGCAAGATGTACGACGAAGACCTCATCTACCGCGGCAACTACATCGTGAACTGGTGCCCGCGCTGCGGCACCGCGCTCGCCGACGACGAAGTCGAGCACGAGCCGAACCATGGCCATCTCTGGTACATCCGCTATCCCGTAGTCGGCTCCGCGCTCGGCGTTAAGGGCGAGCCCTACAAGGACTACATCATGGTCGCCACGACGCGTCCCGAGACGCTTCCCGGCGATACCGCGGTGGCGGTGAACCCGAAGGACGAGCGCTATCTCCACCTCCACGGCAGGAAGGTGATCCTCCCGATCACCAACCGCGAGATTCCCGTCCTCGCCGACGACTATGTTGAGAAGGAATTCGGCACGGGCATCGTGAAGATCACCCCCGCCCACGACCCGAACGACTTCCAGGTCGGCAAGCGCCATGGTCTCGAAGAGATCAACATCATGAACGCCGACGGCACGATGAACGAGCTCGCCGGCGCACAGTATGCGGGCATGGACCGCTTCGAGTGCCGCGAGAAGATCGTCGCCGACCTCGAGGCCCGGGGCTATCTCGACCACACCGAGGACTACGACAACCAGGTCGGCCATTGCTACCGCTGCCACACTGTCATCGAGTCGCGCCTCTCCCCGCAGTGGTTCGTCCGCATGAAGCCGCTCGCCGTCAAGGCCGTCGAGGCCGTGAAGTCCGGCGACATCGTCTTCTCGCCGAAGCGCTACGAGACAACCTACTTCAACTGGATGGAGAACATCCGCGACTGGTGCATCTCCCGCCAGATATGGTGGGGGCACCGCATCCCGGTCTATTACTGCGAGTGCGGGCACGTCTGGGCCGCCCCTGAAAAGCCCGGAGTCTGCCCGAAGTGCGGCGCCGGAACCGACAAGATCACCCAGGATCCCGATGTCCTCGACACCTGGTTCAGCTCCTGGCTCTGGCCCTTCTCGACCCTCGGCTGGCCGGACAAGACAGCAGACCTCGCCCGCTACTACCCGACATGCGACCTTTGCACCGCCCCGGACATCATCTTCTTCTGGGTCGCCCGCATGATCATGGCCGGCTGCAAGTTCATGGGCGAGGTCCCGTTCCACAACGTCGTCTTCCACGGCGTCGTGCGCGACGACCAGGGCCGCAAGATGTCGAAGTCCCTCGGCAATTCGCTCGACCCGCTCAAGATCATCGAGGAATACTCGGCGGACTCGCTCCGCTTCTCGCTGATGCAGACGACCTCGCCGGGCGTCGATGTTTACATCTCGATGAACAAATTCGAGATCGGCCGCAACTTCGGCACCAAGATCTGGAACGCCTCGCGCTTCATCTCGATGAACGCCGAGAAGATCGGCGACGTCGCGGACAAGGGCGGCAGGCTCGAACTTGATCCCGCGCTCCTGACCGACGACGACCGCCACATCCTCGCGATGTGCGACAAGATGATCGCAACCGTTACCGACACCCTTGGCAAGTACCGCTTCCAGGACGCCGCACTCGCGATCTACGATTTCGTCTGGTCGGAGTTCTGCGACTGGTATGTCGAAGGCGCCAAGCAGGCCCTTAACGGCGATGACGACGCGGCGCGCCGCCAAAAGCTCGTCCTTCTCTACGACGTGCTCGGCAAGTCGCTGCGCGTTCTCCATCCGTTCATGCCATTCCTCACCGAGGAACTCTGGCACCAGATGGGATTCGCCGCGTCGGACGACGATTCGATCATGCTCGCGAAGTGGCCCGAACCCACCGATCCCGCGCTTGCCGCGGCATGGGGCATGACAGACTCCGTGGTCGCGTATGTCGAGGCAAAGCACGAGCTGATTGGCGCCGCCCGTGCGCTGCGTTCAGACTTTGGCGTTTCGCCCGCGAAGGCCGTCCGCATGATCGTCCAGGCTGTCGATGAATCCACGGCCGCGCTTCTCAGGCGCGACAGCGCCGGCATCGCGGCATTCCTGCGCGCCGATCCGCTGGAGATCGTAGTCGGCGGCGAATCGCACGCAATGCCCAGCGCGGTCGTCAAGCTTGGCACCGCCTATCTCCCGCTCGACGGCGTGGTCGATGTCGCCGCGGAGACAAAGCGCGTCTCCGGCGAAATCGCCAAGCTCGAAGGCTTCCTCAAGGGAATCGACGCCAAGCTCTCGAACGAGGGATTCGTCTCCCGCGCACCTGCGGCGGTCGTCGAGCAACAGCGCGCCAAGCGCGTTGAGCTTACCGCGACCATCGAACGCCAGCGCCATCTCCTCGCCGGCCTTCAGGCCGCAGCCCAAGGCTAAATCAAGCCAATAAAAAAAACGGCGCGCCGCGATTTGAAGTCCCAAATCGCGGCGCGTCTTTATTTTATGTCCAGTCACTTTCTTAAATAGTCTGTCCCTTTAAGCAAAAATACGAAGCTGGCACGGAAACTCTTGCATTTCGCGTATTGAAAGAAGAGAATTACGGCATTCTTCAACAAGCATCCCAAAGGAGTCGCTAAGATGCCCACGCCCAATATCGACTGGAAGAAACTCGGTTTCGGTTTCTCCGATGTCAACTGCCACATCAAGTTCACCTGGAAGAACGGCAAGTGGTCCAAGCCCAGCTATGTGAAGGAGCCGTTCATAACGATGCACATCGGCGCGGCCTGCCTCCACTATGGCCAGGAGTGCTTCGAGGGCATCAAGTGCTTCCGCCAGAAGAGCGGCAAGATCGTGATTTTCCGTCCTGACGAGAACGCCAAGCGCATGTACCGCACGGCGGAGCGCACATGCATGCCGCCCGTGCCCGTCGATATGTTCCTCGACGCCTGCAAGAAGATCGTGCAGAAAAACAAGGAATACATTCCGCCGTATGGAACAGGCGGTTCGATGTATCTGCGTCCGCTCCTTATCGGCACGGGTCCGCAGATCGGCGTCGCCCCCGCCACCGAATACACCTTCATCATCATGGTCATGCCCGTCGGCGCATACTACAAGGGCGGTCTCAAGCCCGTGCGCGCGGTCATCTTCGACGACTGGGATCGCGCCGCGCCCCACGGCATGGGCGATGTCAAGGTCGGCGGCAACTATGCGGCCGGCATTTTCGCCCACGAGAAGGCCAAGCACGAAGGCTGGCCTGTCGAGCTTTACCTCGACGCCAAGTCCCACAAGTACATCGAGGAGTTCGCGACCTCCAACTTCGCGGGCATCTCGAAGAATGGCGCGTATGTCACGCCAGACTCCTGCTCGGTTCTTCCTTCGGTCACGAACATGTCGCTCAAGCAGTGCGCCGAGGATCTTGGCATCAAGGTCGAGTGCCGTCCTGTCCCCTACACCGAGCTGAAGAAGTTCAAGGCTGTCGCCGCCCTTGGCACCGCAGTCGTGATCACGCCCGTCTGGGAAATCACCCGCGGCAAGGACGTGATCAAGATCTCCGATCCCGAGGTCGTGCATCCCGTTCTCCAGAAGCTCTACGACCAAGTCCAGGGCATCCAATACGGATTGCTGCCCGACACCCACAACTGGTGTCTCGAGGTCAAGTAGGGCCTGATTCAGAATGGACAGCGCCAGCGCCCATTCCACGATTGCCTTCGTCGAGAAGGTTTTTCTCAAGCGCCACCCCGCACAGGCCCACCTGCGCGGGGTGGAGTTGTTTAATCTGAACCTTGTCCGCGAACTCGCGGAAGGCGGGCGCACTGTCTTCTTCGCTGCGGAGAAAAGCTGGCGGCCAGTGCTCGACGCACATTTCGGGGCGACGCCCGGAGTTGTCCCCGTCTATGCGCCCTCGTTTCCTCATCCCTTCCTCAATGCGCTTTACGCCGCGTTTGCGCTGATCCGTCGCGCGCGCCGGGATGGCGCATTCGACACGCTTCTAATCGGCAATGTCGGCAACGGCTTGATTCCCGCGATTCGCATTTTGCGCCATGCGCGCGCCTTCGGGCGAATGGTGCTGGTGGCGCACCGCGAGACATCCGCGAAATTCCTGCGCGCGATATCCGACATCCCCGGCCATGTCGTTTCGGTGTGCGGGCCGATTGCGCGTCCGTTTGCCAAAGGCGGGATCGCGGCGGAATCGCATATCGACTACGGGATCCTCAACGCCGGCAAATTCTTCCCGCGAGCGGAAGGCGCGGACGCACCGGAGCATGGCGGCAAGGTCCGCTTTTGCGTTGTCGGCGCCCTCGACAACGCATGGAAGGGCGCAGATACTGCGGTCGCCGCGTTCAAGGCGCTTCCCGGCGAAGTCCGGGAGCATTGCGAGTTGCATCTCCTTGCGTACGAAAAACCGCCGGTCGAGTCCTTCGGGCCAGGAATCATCGCGTATGCATGGCAGGATGCCGATACACTTCCCGCCTTCTTGCGCGGCATGGATGCGATGATAGTCCCGTCGCGCGACGAGGAAGTCATGCGCGAGACATTCTCGCAGGCCACGGTGCAGGGAATGCTCACCGCGCTTCCGGTCATCCACTCCGACCTGCCGATATTGAACGAGAAGTTCGATGCGGGCGGCGGAATACAGTTTACCGATGTCCCTTCGCTTTCCGCCGCCATCGCGCGACTCGCCGCCGATTCATCCCTTCGCGCCCGTCTGGGAGCGGAAGCCCGTGCAACGGCGCTCGCGCGCTACGTGTGGGATACGCGCCGCTTCTGCGAGCGGTATCTGGGATAGGACTTTTCCACTTTCCCACGCACAACATCTTGTCCGCGGCGCGCCGTTTTTTTTGTCGGTTGCAAGACGTTTGACGTGATGTTATTCTCGTGACGCCAAGTTTCTTGTCATTCCCGAAACATGTGTGTTTTGGATGCGCGAAACTTTATACGAGGAAACCTGATTATGCACTTCAAACGCTCGCTACTGGCGGGGATGCTTTCTGTTTGCGCAGGTATCGCGCTGGCGGACGCAAACATAGTGTCATCGGACGCATCGATGCGCCGCATCGATGTGGGTGGCAACGCCGTCTATGTCTTCACGAACACGGCGGCGGCAATCACGTTCACCCCGCAAATACCGCTTAACATGGCACGCGCTCTCGTGGTCGGCGGCGGCGGAGCCGGTGGTTGGACGATCGGCGGCGGCGGCGGTGGCGGCGGCGTCGTCGATTTCAGACCTGATTCGATTGTCATGCTCGATGCTGGACAGACTTACACTATTTCTGTCGGCAAGGGCGGATACGACCAGTCAACCCCACAGACCGAGTGGCCCGATGGCGGCGATGGCGAGAACTCTTCGCTTGACCTCGGCGTCACCAACATCGTCGCCTTCGGCGGCGGCGGCGGCGCGGGCTGGCATGGAGTGAGCGGCACCAGCGCCGGACATGACGGTGGATGTGGCGGCGGTTCATGCAACTATCGCGAACGCGGCGCGTCGGCCGAGTACCAGGCCGTTGGTTCCCAGGGCGGCAATGGCGGAGCCTGCCTCAACATCGGCAGCAACTGTGCACCCGGCGGCGGCGGCGGTGCTGGCGGCAATGGCGCCGACGGACAGAATGGCCAGGGCGGCAACGGCGGTATCGGCTATCTTTGCGATATCACGGGCGAGAACATCTACTACGCCGGCGGCGGGGGCGCGGGCGCCGGCAACGACTGCAACACGCCAGGCGCGGGCGGTCTCGGCGGTGGCGGCGCAGGTTCCGCGATCAACTCGAACAATCCGGGTACGCCTGGAACCGACGGCCTCGGCGGCGGTGGCGGCGGCGGTTCATATTCCAATGGCACCCATGGCGGCGCGGGCGGATGCGGCACGGTGATCCTCGTGGTTTCCCCGTCCACTGACAGCCCAGTGGTCAACGCAACTGCATCCGTCTCCGGAGCCTTGGACGCAGTGCTTTCCGGTCAACTCATCTACGCCGGCAACGAAGCGACCAACGCCGATATCTTCTACCGCGTATGGCTCGATGGAACAACGCCCGGCAATTGTCTTTCGGCGGCTTCGGATATAGAAAGTCGCGATCCGTGGCAGGTGAAGATGTCCAATCTCATCCCCGATTCCCTTTACCATTACGAAGTCACAGCCACAAACAACCTTTCAGTCGGCATTGAATCTGCCCTCTCCGGCACTTTCCGCACATGGAAGCTCCCTGTCGATGATTCGTTCGTCTCTTCGAGCGACCCGGCGATGCAAAGACTGGCAGGCCCCAGAGGCTCGGCATATGTCTTCACGAATGTGGCGGCCCGAACCGTGACCTTCAAGCCGCTGGCGGACCTGCTGCTTGATCGCGCGCTCGTTGTCGGCGGTGGTGGCGGCGGCGGCTGGACCATCGGCGGCGGCGGCGGTGGCGGCGCGGTCGTCGAGTTCTCCCCTTCGACGAACGTCATCCTCCGCGCAGGCCAGGCCTATACGATCACCATTGGCGCGGGCGGCTCGAACCAGGCCAATGTCGGCAACTGGCCACGCGGCCTCAATGGCGGCGACTCGACGGCTGTCATCAACGGCATCGAGTTCAAGGCTCGCGGCGGCGGCGGCGGCGGTTCATGGAACCAGCACGAAGGGCTTGAAGGCGCCTGTGGCGGCGGTTCGGCGTGCCGTAGCGAATACCAGGCTGCAGGCTCCCAGGGCGGCAATGGCGGCAAGGCTGGCGGGGAATGTCCCGGCGGCGGTGGCGGCGCGGGCGAAAATGGCCAGGACGGCGGCACCATTCCCCAGACGGCGGGCAAGGGCGGCGACGGAGTCGCTTCCGACATTACAGGCGTCCTCGCCTACTATGGTGGCGGCGGCGCTGGCGGCGGCGGCAACAGCTGCACCTACGGCGGCAAGGGCGGACTCGGCGGCGGCGGCGACGGCCAGGACGCAAGCCCGCCAGTTCCCGCCGGCAGGGGCGTCGACGGTCTTGGCGG
>JAZQOE010000076.1:0-33795 GCA_045627705.1 Kiritimatiellia bacterium
TTGCTTGACCCGACTGCCACTTTGCGGCTATAATCGAGACACTATGAAATGGCGGAGCAATGCCCCTTTTGGCTATTCGATGAGATTGTTCACGGTCGCGGCGTGTGTCGCCGGCGTGGCGCTTTGCGCGCATGCCCAGGGTGATGTCGCCGATGGAGCCGACAATCCTGAACTCGACCTTGAACTTTCCTACGTTTCAGGGTTGCGCGACCTGCGTCTCTACGATTACGCGGAAAGCGTCCTCAACAAGATCAAGCAGCGTTTTCCCGATGCCGGCCCCAAGCTAAAGGCCAAGGAACTCGAAGGGCTCCTTTACCAGGGCAAGTTCGACGATGTCCTCAAGATCATCGCGAAGGAAAAGGACCAGGACAGCGTTGAAACCTGGGCGATGAAGCTTTCGCTCGCCGACGCCTACTTCGCGTATGCCCAGTACGACAAGGCGCGCTCGATCTACGAGACCTTTTTCAACCTTTACGAGAAGGTTGACAAGGCCGACAAGACCAAGAAGGTCGATGTCGAGATTCCGGCTTCGATCAAGCCGTTCTACAAGGCTTCCGCCTATAAATACGCCCAGATGCTCCTCCACCTCAAGGAGGACAACGCGGCGCTTGATGTTTACAAGAGGCGTTTGATCGGCAGGACGAAAGATCTCAATCTCCCCGCGCATGTCCAGCGCCAGTGCAAGGCGGAAATGTGCGAGATTGTCCTCCGTCTCCTCGATTCCGACGCCATAAAGGACGCCAAGGCGAAGGAGGCGCAGATCAAGGAGGCCGACAAGTGGGCCGACGGCTTGCTTTGGGACCAGGACCACTGGTTTGGCAAAGGCATCGTGATCAAGGCGCACTTGCGCATGCTCCAGGGCAATCCGGAAGGCGCGAAGAAACTTGTCGATACCTACATGCCCCAGCTTAAGTCCATCCACGATGGTCTTGCCGAGGCCGAGGCCGAGACGGGCGATCCCTACCTCCGCAATTCGCCGATGCCCGAATGCCGCTTCCTCCTCGCTTCGATGCTGCAGGACGAGGCGAACAAGCTGCTCGCCAACGAGGAACTCTCGAATGACGACCGCGAGAAGGTGCTCGCCGACCTCATCGGCGACCGCAAGCCCGCTGGGCAGAAGGGCCGCCAGAGCAATGGTGCGTACCAGCACTTCATCAACGTCTTCATCCAGTACCCCGAAAGTTCCTGGGCTGCCGAGGCCGGCGAGCGCGCCGAGCAGGTGCGTTCGGTGATTCTCGAACGCTTTGGGACCGAATTGAAGGCGCAGGTCACGGCCGAGCAGATGTCCAAGGTCCGCAAGCTCCAGTTCCAGGATGCCAACATGGTCTATGCGCAGGGGCAGCTCGAAGAGGCCATCGACCGCTATCTGATCGTCCTCAACACGGCTCCTGAATACATGGAATCGATCGGCGCCCTCGGCAATCTCGCCCGCGCGTACTACGAGACGGCTACGCCCGAGAACCTCAACCAGCTCTATGGCGACATGGTCGCGCGCCACATTGCCGACCGTTTCGGACTCAATCCGAATTTCAAGACCGCCGCCGGCGACGAGGTCGTGCGCATCGCGGAGTTCTGCGGGGAGCACAATCTTCCCGATGTCCGCCGCGATTTGTACGATGTCTTCTTCCGCCTGATCCCCGACCACCCGATGGTTCCGTCGTATCTCATGTCCTTTGGTTCACGCCACTTCAAGGAAGAGGACTACCCGACCGCCGTCGGCTATTTCAACCAGCTTGCCGCATATACGAATTCCCCGCTCAGCCTTGACGCGCTCAACCTGATCGCGACTGTTTACAACAAGACGAGCCAGGCCACGAACGAGGTCGCGGCGCTTGATGAATACATCGCCCGCCTGGAGGCGCGTCCAAAGCCGGGCCATGCGTATGTCAGCGCAATCTTCCGTCAGGCCCAGGCCCGCAAGAACTTCGCGGTCGCCACCCTTCGCGGCAGCACAAACGAGGTTGATACGGCGGAAGCGAACAAGCAGCTTGTCGCATGCGCCGCCGCTTTCAACAAGGTTGCCACGCTTCTCAAGGACGCCGAGAATCCTTATCAGGAGACGGATCAGGAACGCGAGCAGAACATCTCCCTCCGCGAAGCTTCTATCTACAACAAGGCGTACTGCTTCGCGCAGCTCACCCAGCCCGCCGAAAAGGTTCCCGCGCTTCGTCAGGCCGCCGTCGCCGCCTACGAGGAACTCGTTTCGACCTATCCGCAGTCGAAGTTCGCCCCGCCCGCGTTGATTCAGGTCGGCGCAATCTGGACTGGCCTTCGCGACACTGAAAAGGGCGAGGCTGCCCTGGCGCGCCTCCGCAAGGAATATCCTGATTCCGACGAGGCGAAGAATGCGCTTCCCCTCCAGGCGAAGAACCTGATGGACATGGGGCTTCGGACCGAAGCGGTTGCAATTTACGCCCAGATGTTCAAGGAAGCCGGCAAGTATTCGAACTTCGATATCCTCAAGGCTGGCGAAGCGCTTGTCGATGCAAAGGAATACGACATCGCCTCGCAGGCCTTCGAGCGCGTCCTCGCTTCTGGCGACACGGCGCTTGCGGTCGTCGCTCCGGCGCGTCTCGGCGAGGCGAAGATACTCCTGCGCCGCGGCCGCTTCGAGGAAGCGATCGCCAAGATCGATGCGTTCGTGAAGGACTACGGCAACACCGCGCTCAAGGTCGATGCGCTTCTTCTCCTGGTCGAGGCATCGTCCGAGGCCGGCATGCGCGAGAAGGACGACGATCGCCGCACTGACCTCTTCAATGCCGCAGTCAAGGCTATCAAGGATATCAAGCCATACCGCACGACCGAGTTGGCGAAGGCCGAGGACGATCTCGCGACCGGCCGCCTGCTTACCCGCCGCGCCAAGGCCGAAGAGGCGTTTGGCAAGCCCGAGAAGGCACGGGACACGCGCGGCAAGGCCATCGTGGCGTACCTGATGATGATCATGAATGTCCCGGCCTCGAATATCGCCCTAGCCCCAGCCATCGAGCAGGCCTACAAGGAATGCATCGCGCTGATGATCGAGAACGAGGCGTGGGAGGATGCCGCGGACAAGTGCCGCGAATACCTCCAGGACTTTCCGCGCGGCCGCTTCGTGGCCGATGTCCAGGGCTGGCTCAACGCCTGCAACGTCCACCTCGGCAGCACTTCGGCAGCGCCCGCGCCCACAGCCGGACCTACGGCGGAAAAGTGATGCGCCGCGCATGAAAATGACAACCATTTAGACAGGAAACAACCATGAAACAGCTAGCATTCGCAGTCATCCTCGCAGCAACCGCCGCATCGGTGTTCGCCGATGTCCCGGGCCGTATCACCAAACTCGGTGACAACGGCGAAAGTGGCCAGGCCATTGTCGGCAACATCCTTTGGAAGCCGATGGCGAAGAAATACATCGTGACCCAGAAGAACGGCGTCGAGGTCGAAATCGCCTACGACGAGGTCGCCAAGGTCGAGACGCAGCGCCCGAAGGAACTCGATGCCGCCGTGAAGGCGGTGAAGGATGGTAAATACGCCGCCGCGATTCCCGTGCTCGAGAAAATCGCCAAGGATTACGCGATGCTCCAGTGGGACGAGCCGGCAGCGCGCTATCTCGCCGAGTCGTATGTGGCCGTCGATCGCGCCGCCGATGCCGTGAAGGTCTGCGAGCAGGTCATCTCCCTCAATCCAAAGGCCGCCTACATGGGCGACATGGCGATGTCGTATTGGACCGCGCTTCTCAAGACAGGCAAGTCCGCCAAGCTCGAGGATCTCATCGAGAAGGCCGCCCGCTCCGGCGAGCGCGCCACCGCCGCCAAGGCCCTAGTGATGCGCGGCGACATCCTTGCCGACAAAAAGCAGTACAAGGAAGCGCTCGAGGACGGCTATCTGCGCGTCATCGTGCTCTACAAGAATGTCAAGGATGTCCAGCCCGAAGCCATCTATAAGGCCATGCAGGCCTTCGAGGCCATCCAGCAGGTGCCCTACGCCGAGAAGATGCGCTCGCTCCTCCGCTCGGATTATCCCTCTTCCGACTACGCGAAAAAGCTTTAATCCAAACCAGCCAAATCCACTTTCAATCTAACAACGTCTAACGCAATCACAAAAGGAAATCACCAATGAAGAAGCTCGCAACACTCGCCATCGCGGCAATTCTTTCCATCGCCGCCCCCGCCGCAATCATGGCCCAGGACGAAGCGCCCGCCGCCCAGGAAGAAAAGGCAGAAGGCGGACAGCTCGAAGTCCAAAATTCCCAGCCCAAGGCCAAGTCAGGCGGTTTCGGCCAGGTCGTCTTCGGTTCCGGCGTGGTTGGCGCGATTCTCTGGATCGCCCTCTTCGCGGCCGGCGCCGCTTCAATCTACTTCATCGTTGACTCCGTCATCCTGGTGCGTCCCCAGAAGATCATGCCGCAGGCCCTCATCGACAAGGTGATCGCCGCCATGGCCGAGGGCGACGTCCTCAAGGCGCTCAAGGCCTGCGAGAGCGAGCCAGGCCCGATGGCCAACATTCTCTCCGCCGGCTTCAACCATGTCGAGGAAGGCTATGACATCATCCAGGAGGCCATCGGCACCGCCGCCGACCTCGAGACGGAACGCCTCATGCAGCACCTGAACTGGATCGCCGTCTGCGCGAACATCGCCCCGATGCTCGGTCTGCTCGGTACCGTCCAAGGCATGATCATGGCGTTCGCAACCCTCGCTACTGGCACCCCCGATATCGGCTCCCTCGCGCTCGCCATTTCCCAGGCGTTGTGGACCACCGCCGGCGGCCTGATCGTCGCCATCCCGTCCGTCACGACCTACTACGGCATCCGCAACAACGCGAACCGCATCATCCTCCGCATGCAGGCCATGACGATGGAGCTCATCAAGGACCTCCGCAACGTCGAAGTGGTCGAGTCCTAATCTCGCAAGGGGATTGGGCCATAGCCCAGCCTTGAAAGCGTAAAGGGTTCGGGGGAACGGGAGTTTCCCCGTCCCTTGCAAGACAGAAAGGACTTTACCGATGGGACGCAAGAGACCATCATCCGAAGGCGGTGAGCTTGACATGACGCCGATGATCGACGTCGTGTTCCAGCTGATTATCTTCTTCGTGGTCACCATGACCATGTCGAAGGAGATGAACCGTGACATCGAACTCGAAGACGGCAAGCACGGCGAGACCATCAAGCAGGACCAGGCCCCCACCACGCTCATCATCGAGCTGGACAAGAAGGGCCGCCTCTCGATCAACAACGCCAAGATGTCGTACGACCAGCTTCGCGCCATTCTCCGGAATCGCTATAATCGCCACGGCCAGTACCCTGTGCTGGTACGCGCCGACTACCGCGTCGAACACGCCCACGTCAGCCGCGTCATGAACCTCTGCGCCTCCGAAGGCCTCTGGAAGATCGGCTTCGTGGCTATCCAGGAACGCGTGGCCAAGGATAAGTAAAGGAAGAGCGCCATGGCTCGCAAACCTAGAAATACAGGCGATAACCCGAAGCTTGAGATGACGCCCATGATCGACGTCGTCTTCCAGCTTCTCATCTTCTTCATCGTCACGCTCAAGCAGGAGGACATCTGCTCGAAGCTGAACGCCTTCCGTCCCGCTCCCGATCCGAACGTGAAGAAGGACGAACAGCCCGAGTTGATCAATATCCTCGTGAGCACATCCGGCTTCATCATGCGCGGCCGCCCGGTCTCGCTAGAGGGCCTGGAGAAGGACCTCGCGCTCTTCGCCAGACAGTCGAAGTCGTCGCCAGTCCTGATCCGTTGCACCGCCGATTCGCCCCACAAGTACCTTGTCCAGGCGCTCGACATCTGCAACAAGGTCGGCATGACCAACCTCTCGATCTTCTCGATGTAGCCCTTCCTAACTTCCTACTTCTAACTTCCTACTTCTAACTTCTTACCTTTTACCTCTTACCTTGTACCTAATCATGAACTCCACCCCCAACTATGTCTTCTGGTTCTGCACCGGTTCGCAGGATCTCTACGGCGACGAATGCCTGAAGCAGGTCGCAGCCCACTCCAAAAAGATGGTAGAGGGCCTCAACGCTTCCGGCATCCTTCCCTTCCCGGTTGTCTGCAAGCCAACGCTGATCGATTCTTCCTCGATCGAAGGCACCTTCAAGGCTGGCGGCGACGATCCATCCTGCGCCGGCATTATCCTCTGGATGCACACTTTCTCGCCCGCCAAGGCGTGGATCCACGGCCTCCAGATCAACCGCAAGCCGCTTCTCCATCTCCATACCCAGTTCAACCGCGAGATCCCCTTCTCGACGATCGACATGGATTTCATGAACCTGAACCAGTCCGCCCATGGCGACCGCGAGTTCGGGCACATGATGTCCCGCATGGGAATCGCCCGCAAGGTGGTCGCCGGCCATTGGTCCGACGAGACAGTCCAAAAGCGCATCGCCTCCTGGATGCGCACTGCCGTCGGCGTGAATGAAAGCCGCCACGTCCGCGTCGTCCGTTTCGGCGACAACATGCGCGATGTGTCCGTTACCGAGGGCGACAAGGTCGAGGCCGAGCTTCAGTTCGGCTGGTCGATCGACGCCTACGATGTCGCCGACATGGCAAAGTACGCCGACTCGATTCCCCAGGCGGATGTCGATGCTCTCACCGACACCTATTACGCCGAGTACGACCTTCTCCCAGAAGGCCGCGACCCCGCCGAGTTCCGCCGCCATGTCTCCGAGCAAGCGCGCATCGAGCTTGGCCTCCGCAAGTTTTTAGCCGAGCATGACTACCAGGCGATCGTCACGAACTTCCAGACCCTTGGCGGCCTGAAGCAGCTCCCCGGCCTCGCAATCCAGCGCCTCATGGCCGATGGCTACGGCTTCGGCGCCGAAGGCGATTGGAAGACCGCCGCCATGGTGCGCATCCTCAAGGCGATGACCGTCGGTATCAAGAACCCGAAGGGAACCTCCTTCATGGAGGACTACACCTACGATCTCTCCGGCAATGGCGCAATCCTCCAGGCTCACATGCTCGAAGTCTGTCCCTCGATCGCCGCCGGCAAGCCCGCGATCAAGGTCAACCCGCTCACAATGGGCGAGCGCGAGGATCCCGCTCGCCTGGTCTTCACCTGCAAGCCCGGCAAGGGTGTCGCCTGCTCGCTCGTCGATCTCGGCCACCGCTTCCGCCTGATCGTGAACGCCGTCGAATGCCTGCCCCAGGACACCCCGATGCCGAAGCTCCCAGTGGCTTCCGCCCTCTGGCGTCCCGAACCAGACCTCTTCACCGGCGCCGAGGCCTGGATCTACGCTGGCGGCGCGCACCACACCGCCTTCTCGCTCGATCTCACCGTCGATCAGGTCGTCGAATGGGGCGAGGCGATGGGTATCGAAGTGCTCGTCATCGACGAAAAGACCACTATCCGCGACTTCCGCAACCAAATCCGCTGGAACGAAGCCGCCTTCTCCAAGTAAAAATCGGAGGCAAAAGTGGCGCGAAGGCAAGCCGGGCGCGGTTGCGCCTGCACCCTTCGCGCCATTTTTATTGCGTGTTCCAATGAATAATCGTGCGAACTGGATGTCGGGTCATCACGGCATGATGGTCCACTATCTCCTTGCAGATGGCCAAAAGCGCTACACGCCCGATGGTAAATGGTGTGATTCCGCCCTGCGTTCTGCCGAGGAAATATTCGATGTTGACAAGCTGATGGAAGCCGTCGATCGCTCGGGAGCGGATTGGCTTGTTTTTCCATTCGGACAAAACACAGGATTCTTCAATGCTCCGAATGATGTGATCGAGCGCCATGTCGGTCATCCGTGCTGGTCGCTAAAGCGCGACATCTTTGCCGAAGTTGCCGAGGCGGTCGCCAAGCGCGGGAAGCGCCTGATCGCTTACTCCACTTGCGACAACGAATGCGCTTTCATTTGCAAGGCATTTGGCGTGCAGCCTGGCGCAAACGGCGTAGTCTGGCCTTGGGCGGATGATCCCATCGCGAAGGCGCAGTGGCCATTCCGCGAATTCCAGCGCGGCTGGCGCGATGTCCTTGGATTTTGGTCCCGTCGCTATGGCAAGTTGATTTCCGGATGGTGGATCGACGGTTGCTTCAAGTACCGCACTTCGTATGATTTTGAAAGCAATGCGCCTGGAAGCAACAGCTACGCTGGATTCGAATTCGACGATTGGTTCGCCGCCCTCCGCGCCGGCAATCCAGATTCGGCAATCGCGATCAACGACAGCGGATTTCTCAATGGCGCCCCGCATATCACGACGCCAAACGAGGATTACTACGCTGGCGAAGCCGATCGCCTGTGGCATGGCGAACCATACTTGCAGACCGCCGTGGAACGCTTCCGCAAGTTTGCCGTACATGGCGGGCGCACATATCCCGGCACCAATGCGCTGATGCATGCGCTCCTGCCAATCGATGCGTTTTGGGGACACCTCAACAACCCCGCCCCCGTCCATGCGCAATGGGCGGCGCAGGATGGCGGCGCGCCGCTTTACGCATACGATCCCGCTCATCCCGAAAAGATGGAACCGCCGTGTTATTCCGATGCCGATCTTCGTCGCCTTCGCGATGTCTTCTGCGGGAACGGTGGTGCGCTCACCTTGAATTGCGGTGTCTTCGACGATGGTTCGATCGGTCCCGAAACACTTGCCCAACTCGAACGCATAATGCGCTGACACCCCATGGCAAACAAATCGCGTGTCATATCCCCAATCCTCCTGATAACCGCCGCCCTGATCTGGGGCACGGCCTTCCTTGCGCAAAAACTTGGAACCGATCACATCGGTCCATACGCCTTCACGGCATCGCGCAGTTTGCTCGGCGGTTTTGCGCTGCTGGCGATTCTCGCGATTCGCAAAATGCGGCGCGCCGCGATTCCGCATGGCGATGATCCGCACTACTGGCGCAATGTGCTGCTAGGCGGGGCATACTGTGGATTTTGGCTATTTGTCGCCTCGGTGCTACAACAGGCCGGCCTGCAATACACCGATGCTGGAGTGTCGGGATTCCTCACTGCGAACTATGTGCTGATTCTTCCGATTCTGGGAATCTTTGTCGGGCGCATCCCACGCTGGTTCATCTGGCCTGCGGTACTTGTGGCTGTTGGCGGACTGTACCTGATCTGCATGAATGGGCCGGTACCGATGGGGAAGGGGGAGTGGATGACGCTCGGATGCGCATTGCTCTTTGCCGTCCAGATGCAGGTTGTTGACTATTTTGCGCCGCGCACCGATGTTGTCGCCCTGAGTTGCGTGCAATTCTTCACTGGCGCCGTGCTGGGCGCGCCGCTGATGCTGTTGCCTGGTGAAACAGCGCGTCTTACGGTTGAATCGTACACGGCCTGCCTTCCCGCGATCGCATACTGCGGCATACTTTCCTCGGGCGTAGCCTACACCTTCCAGAATCTTGCCCAGGCATCGACACCGCCGGCGCTCGCCGCGATCCTTCTCAGCCTGGAATCTGTTTTCGCCGCGCTGGCTGGCCGCATCTTCCTCGGCGAGATAATGTCCACTCGCCAGATATTTGGCTGCTGCCTCGTTTTCCTCGCGGTAGTCTTCGCGCAGGTCTGCGATATCATCTGGCCCCGCAAGTCCTAAAATCCACATACCTTCCTAATCCACTGGAACTTACTTGTATTTCCTTACTTAAATAGTCTGTCCCTTTAAGCAGAAATGACAGGTGAGGGGAAATTAGGTTTACTTTCCATGTAATAATGCAACAATTGTGATTTCAACAAAGGAGTTGATCGCATGAAGAAGTCAATAGTGTCATTTGTCATAAGCGTGGCGATGTCGCTGTTTGCGTTTGGAGCATTTGCGGCGTGTCCGGCAGGACTTGATGGTCTGGGACTCACCATCTGGCTCGATACTACCGACATTGATGGCAAGGGAGATGACAATCCTGCGGAAAACACCGCAGTCAATGGCCGCCACATCTCCCGCGCCGACAAGGGTGGCATCGTCGATCTCGGATGCTACGAGAATTCGACCTTCGGCGGCACGATCCTCCTGCTACGTTGATCTAGGAACAAGCCAAAATGCCAGTTTACGAATATCAGGCGCGTAACGCCGAGGAAGGCGCGGGCTGCGAGGTCTGCAAGGAACCTTTCGAAGTTGTTCAGAAGATTGCGGATGAACCGCTTAGGGTCTGTCCGAAATGTGGCGTGCCGCTTCGAAAGCTCATCCCCCATGTCTCACTCGGTCGTTCGCGTTCAGGGCTTGACGACCGAGCCAAAGCCGCTGGGTTCACCAAGTTGAAGAAGATCAGCAAGGGCGAGTACGAGAAAATCTACTAGTGTATGCCATTGGACTCCGGGCAGGTTTCGCTGTCCGGGGTCGCTTGCGTTGTTGTCTGTCAGGCATAATGAGTGAGTTTTCGATTGTCTTGGTTCGACCGGAGATACCACACAATACTGGCGCCATAGGCCGTCTTTGCGTTGGACTCGGAGTGCCATTGCATCTCATCAGGCCACTTGGGTTCCATCTGGATGACAAGTCGGTGGCCCGTGCGGGATTGGATTATTGGCCATATCTCGATTTGCATATCCATGACACCTGGGATGAATTCCTGGCGTCATCGTCGCCGCGCCGTCTGTTCTTTCTTTCAACGCACGGCGAGAAATCCCTCTACGATTGCCGTTTTGCCAATGGCGATACGCTTGTGTTCGGCAACGAGGGTTCCGGCTTGCCACGGGATTTCTATGAAAAGTATCATGACGAGCTTTTCCGAATTCCCATGCCAGGTGAACATGCCAGGTCGATCAATCTGGCCAACGCAGTCTCTATCGCCGCATACGAATGCTATCGGCAATTGCAATGACGCGGATTCCGTGATGATTGCATCCCTGCGGATGTCATGAGATTCATGTGGATTTTGCCTGCGACTATGACGGCCGTGCCTAATCCGGGCGGCATGAAAAGCGCGAGGCCGGTTATTGTCCTGGACATAGATAATGGCACCCGCATGGCGTTTCATTTTTGCTAAACCCTTGGCAAGATTTCTGCTAAAGTATTTCTTCTTCGGGTTGGCGCGTGATTCGCGCCTTAAATCATTTGCTTTTCAATGGAGGTACCAATGGCGACTGTGACCCTCGAGCATGTCGAGAAAATCTATCCGGGTGGCGTGAAGGCCGTCGAGGATTTCAATTTGGAAATCGCCGATGGCGAATTTGTCGTGCTTGTTGGTCCGTCTGGTTGCGGCAAGTCCACGACACTGCGAATGGTCGCGGGCCTGGAGGAAATTTCCGGTGGCATCGTTAAGATCGGCGACCGCGTGGTGAATGATTTCCCGCCGAAGGATCGCGATATCGCGATGGTCTTCCAGAACTACGCGCTTTATCCTCACATGACCGTGGCCGAGAACATGGGTTTCGGTCTCAAGCTCCGCGGCTTCCCCAAGGCCGAGATCAAGGCGCGCGTGGCCGAGGCCGCCGAAATCCTCGGCATCACCGATTACCTCGAACGCAAGCCCAAGGCGCTTTCCGGCGGCCAGCGCCAGCGTGTCGCCGTGGGCCGCGCCATCGTCCGCAAGCCTTCCGTCTTCCTCTTCGACGAGCCGCTCTCGAACCTCGATGCGAAGATGCGCGTCCAGATGCGTGTCGAGATCAGCCGTCTCCACAAGCGCCTTGGCGCGACGATGATCTATGTGACACACGACCAGGTCGAGGCGATGACGATGGGCGAGCGCATCGTCGTAATGCGCGATGGAAAGGTTCAGCAGGTCGCCGCGCCACTCGAACTTTACAACAAGCCGGCAAACCTCTTCGTGGCGGGCTTTATCGGCATGCCGCCGATGAACTGCTTCCCCGGCGTGCTCCGCAAGGGGAAGGATGGTCTCGAATTCGTGGGAGATGCCTTCTCCGCGCCGATCTCGAAGGATATCGCCGGCACGGCGTCCGAGGGCATGGAGGTCACGCTTGGCCTTCGTCCAGAGGACATCGGATCCATCCTCGCCGAGGCCGACCAGAATGCGCCCAAGCTTCGTGGCGCCGTGGAGATGGTCGAGCAGATGGGCCACGAATCGTATGTCTATCTCAAGGCGGGCAAGACGGATGTCGTGTGCCGCGTTGCTGGCGACCGCATCTTCCAGTCTGGCGCCGATGCCGGTCTCGCGATCCGCCGCGAAAAGATTCACCTCTTCGATTCAAAGGGCGTGAGGATTCCATGATCAAGGCCGCACGTTTTGGCGCGGTCGCATGCATGGCCGCCGTGTTTTCGCTGGTTGTCATCTGCGGCTGCTCTTCTGGCGGCAGCGATGCCGACACATCCGCCGCCGCGATCGAGAGCGGATGGAATTACTTTAGCGCCAGCGAATACTCGCTCGCGCTCGCGGACTTTGTCCGCGCCGAGGCGCTTGCCGGCGATGATGCCGCGGCGCTGCAGGAGGCCAAGTTCGCGCAGGGCCTGATATGGCATGTCCGCACGCGCCCGGAGAACGATCCGAAAAAGGCGCGCGCCGCGTACGACGCCGCGATCGCGATCAACCCCGGAAGCGATTTCGCGGCATGGTCCGCGCTTTGGAAGGCACGCATCGCTTCCGAGGTCGAGGCCGGCGAGTATCCGCCCGCCGAAGGCCGTCTCGCCGCCTATCAGGAGGTCGTGGATAAATACGCCGGACACCCCGCAGGTGAAGAGGCGTTCCTCTGCGTTGAGGCGATCAAGCTTGAGGACGACACCCCTGAAACCGCAATCAAGGTCCGCGATGAAATCATCGCCTTCCTTGCGGACCCCGCGCATGAAAACTCTGGATGGCGACAGACCGCCTACGGCATTCTCGGCAATTGCGACGATATCCTCGATGACCTCGACGGCGCATACGAGCATACGCTGAAATGGTGGGAGTCTCGCTATGTGAACCCGAAGGATCCCAAGGCCGATCCGGCGCTCATCGACTGGACGCTCGCGCTCGCGGCGGAATTCGACATAGGCGATTTCGAAGCGGCGCGCCGCCATTACAACGCCTTCATCGAGCGCTACCCGACGCACCAGCGCGTTTTCCTCGCCAAGCTCGAGCTAGAGCGCCTTGACAAGCTGGAGCGCGAACTTCTCGCCGAGCCTGATTCCGCGAAGGCGGCCACGGAGGAGACGAAATGAGCACTTCCGCAACAAAGGTCCCGCGCACCGACGGCGAGAACAAGTGGCTGGGTACGTACATCCCAATCATTGTCATCGCGGCCGCGTTCATCGGCTCGCTTTTCGTGATTGCTTCCGCGCGCCGCGAAGAGGCGCCGCCCGGCACCACGGCGACAATCCGCATCGGACACTGGCAGCTTGAAGGCGGCGTGCGCGACGGCATCGACGCGATGATCGCCGAGTACACCAACCTCCACCCGAATGTGCATGTCGTGCAGGACGCCATCCCCGAAGGCACCTACTCGACCTGGCTCACGACCCAGTTGATGGGTGGTACCGCCCCCGACCTCCTCGAGATCGGCATGGTTGCCCGCCCGATTCTCCTTGGTTACCTGAAGCGCTACTTCCTGCCTCTCACCGAGCTTGCCGCAAGCCCCAACCCATACAACAAGGGGACGGACCTGGAGGATACGCCGTGGTCCGCGACATTCCGCGACGGCATGCGTTCGGGCTACTACGAGGAAATGGCGGAATTCATGGCCGCCCCGCTTTCCCAGTTCGGCACGAGCCTATTCTACAACAAGTCGCTCCTTCGCGAATTGACGGGCCTCGAGGAATGCCCCTCGGATCTCGAGGGTTTCCTCGCAGCGTGCAAGAAGATCCGCGAGCAGAAGGACAAGGATGGGCGTCCGTACATCCCGATTGCCGGCTCGAACTACCACTGGGGCATGTGGGACCAGTACCTCTTCGATCCCGCGACCTTCAGCGCGGTTTACGATTGCGACTTCAACCGCGACGGCGCTGTCGGCGTCGATGAGCTGTTCCTCGGAGTCCGCAATGGCTTGATCGATCTCGACCATCCCGGTCTCCGCGCAAAGTTCGGCATCATCGACGATGTCGTCGCGAACTTCCAGCCGGGCTTTACCGGACTAGGACGCGACGAGGCGGTATTCCTCTTCGTGCAGGGGCGCGCCGTTTTCATTACCACCGGCACATGGGATGCGGGCGGACTCGTCGAACAGGCGCGCGACCTAATGGATAGCAATGGCAATCCGGTGGAACTCGGTGTCTCGAGTTTCCCGCACCCGACGCGCGACGACCCGAAATATGGCGACGCCTACATTGGGCCCGTCTATGAGATGCCGTTCGTCGGATTCCCGTTTGGAGTCACGCGGTGCAGCAAGCATCCGGAAGTCGCGATGGACTTTCTCCAGTTCCTCGGCAGCAAGGCCGGCAACACGCAGATGAACGGCAAGATCGGCTGGATCCCCAGCGTGATCGATACGCCAATGCCGCCTCTGCTGGCGAAGTTCATGCCCAACCTACAGGGCATCTACGGCGCGATGCCGCTCAATCTTGGCGGCGATACAGTCGTGAAGTGGACACAGCTCTATGATCTCTACAAGGTCGGACAGATCTCCTTCGACGATTTCATGAAGCAGTATCGTCCGTATTATCTCGAACACGGCGAAGAGGAACTCGAGGAAATCCTCCGCAACAACCGTCGTTCGCAGCCGGGCGACGAGCAGATGGCGGCCCGCTATCTCGCCGAGGCCATCAGGGCGTCGGCATGCGCCGCGGATTCGGGCAATGCCGGCGACGCCACCGAAATCGGCACGCCTGCGGAGAAGGAGGCGACTGCCTGGGCATCGTATCGCACCTATTCCTCGAATACCCTTGTGTCGCGTCCGCTTGGCGAAAGCTTCATCTACCGCGCACTCCGCACAGGCAAGTGCGGCAGGCCCTACGAACTTTCCGACCTGGCGAAGCAACGCGTACGCGCCCGTGCCGCAAATGCCGGCGCCGCGAAGGAGGAGAATTGAAATGGCCGAGAAGATAATCAAATGGCGCCAGGTCAAACACCACTGGCAGATCTACCTCTTCGTGATTCCAACGCTCGTATTGATCGGGCTGTTCGTTTACTACCCTGCGGCCAGCGGCGTGTTTCACAGCTTCTACCGTTGGAACGGAGCTGAAATCTCCGAGTTCGTAGGCTTCAAGAACTACCGCGAAATCCTAAAGACGCGCGACTTCTGGATGTCGTTCAAAGTCGCGATGCTGATGGGTTTCTGGAATGTCATCAAGATGATCCCGGCGCTTGCGGTCGCAGTGTGCATCCACCGTTGCCGAAGCGCGAAGATGCAGTTCTTCTACCGAACGCTCTTCGTGATCCCGATGGTTATTCCCGGACTTGTCGTAGTGCTCATCTGGCGCTCGTTCTTCTTCGAGGCGACCACGGGCTTCCTCAACAAGTTCCTCTTCTCGACCGGCATCTTTGATTTGCTGTGTCATCTTGATACATGGTTCGGCTGGGGCGGTGTTTTCACTCCCGGCCAGACACCGGCATGGCTTGGCGATCCGCGCCTGATCCTCACGGCTTGCGTCGTCTGGGGTTTCCCATGGGTCGGCTCGTTCGCCGTGCTCACCCACCTCGCGAAGCTGCAGGGCATCAGCAAGGATGTTTACGAGGCCGCCGAGATCGACGGCGTGAATTGGTGGACGCGCTTCACCAGGATCGAGCTTCCGCTCATCATGGGTTCGATCTACCTGTTGCTCGTGTTCGTGGTGATCGACACGCTCAAGGACGCCGGCATGGTGCTCGCCCTCGCGGGCATGTACGGTGGCCCCGGCGGCGGCGCGAACGTCCCCGCGCTTTTCATGCTGCGAAAGGCCTTCATCGAGCAGCAGATGGGCTACGCCTGCGCGATCGGCATCGTGCTGACGCTTCTCGTCGTGATTCTCCAGAAGATTCTCACCTGGCTTCTCACCGGCGAACGCGCCCCGAAGAAGCAGAAGGAGAAACCGGTTCCATCCTCGCAGCTTCCGCGTCCGGACCTTGCCGCTTTCGCCGCCAAGGTGGCCAGGCACAACGCATGGCGCACCAGCCCCGCCGGGCGCGTGTGGGTGTCCATCCAGGACTTCTGCCTCCGCGTCGGCAAGCATGGCTTCATCTGGCTCGTCCTCGCCGCGGCATTCCTCCCGCTCTATTTGATGGCCGTGGTGAGTTTCAAGGACAACGCGCAATTCTACGCCCATCCCGCGACGCTGACCTTCCCCGTGCATCCCGAAAACTGGCTGTACGCATGGAAGATGATCGCGCCTTCCGTTGCGAACAGCATCTTCCTCGGTATCGGCACGACAGCGCTTACGCTTTCGATCGCCATTGCCGCCGCGTATTTCTTCGCACGACAGCGCATGCCGCTTTCCAGCTTCTTCTGGAACGCCGTTATCATCATGATGATGATGCCGATGATCGCGAACATGGTCCCGCTCTTCCGCCTCCTTACGAGCATGCACATGCTGAACTCGCTCTGGGCGCTGATCCTGGTTGGTTCCGCTTCCGGGCAAATCACGGCGATCTTCATGTTGCGTACCTTCGTCGCCGATATCCCGCATGACTTGTACGAGGCGGCGGAAATCGACGGCGCAAGCCACTTCCAACAGCTGAAGAACGTGGTGCTTCCGCTTTCCGGCCCGATCCTCGGCACCGTTGGCGTGCAGCAGTTCATCGCCGCATGGAACGATTTCGTCCTTCCGTTGCTCGTGATGCGCGACCGCATCCGCCTGCCCGTGATGGTCCAGTTGCTCCGCATGGCCGGCGACTACATCAAGCAGTGGGGTCCGCTCATGGCCGGCTACGCGCTCGCGTCAATCCCGACTATCATCATCTTCGTGTTCACGATGAGGCTCTTCGTCCGCGGCTTGACCGAAGGCGCTGTCAAGGGTTGATCTCAACGCTACGGGACAAATGGCTCATGAAGTCGATAGCTGGGCCGACGCCCGCGAGGTGCTTGGGCCGTCCGGCCTGTTGAGCGTGATCATGCCCGCCTACAATCTGGCGGGCGTGATCGGCGAGAACATATCGCGCGTCGCCACGCTTCTCGACGGCCATATTCCATTCGAGATTGTGGCGGTTGACGACGGCAGCCGCGATTCCACGGCTTCCGCAATCCGCGATGCGGCGGTGCGCTTTCCGCAAGTGCGGCCTGTCATCCTCGAATCGAATTTAGGCAAGGGAGGTGCCCTTACGCGCGGTTTCGCCGCTTCCGCCGGTTCGCACATCCTGCTCCTCGACGGCGATCTCGATCTCGATCCGGCGTTCCTCGACAGGTTTTTCGCTGTCATGCGCGGGGATTCTGCCGCGATCGTGATCGGGTCAAAGCGCCATCGCGAGTCCGAGGTGGACTACCCGCCCGTACGCCGCATTACCAGCTGGGCATACTACACGATTGTCCATCTTCTCGTCGGCCTTCCCGTGACAGACACACAGACCGGCATGAAGCTTTTCACTCGCGCCGCGCTGCAGTGTGCCCTCGAGCGAATGCTCACGAAGCGCTTCGCCTTCGATGTCGAACTGCTCTCCATCGCCAACGAATACGGATACAAGGTGTCCGAGGCTCCAATCAAGATGCACTTCGGCGAAAAGCGCGGATGCCTTTCGTGGAACAATGTGAAGACTGTGATGACCGATACGCTCGCGATCTTCTACCGTCTCCGCATCCTTCGCTACTACCAGCACGTGATGCCGTGCAAAATGCCGTCCCCGCCACCACTGGTGTCGATTGTCGTGGCATGCCCGGCGCCATCGCCATATCTCTCCGAATGCCTTGCGGGCATTGCCGCGCTTTCGTACCGCAATGTCGAGACGATCGTGCTGCCAGATGAACCTTCGCCGGATTTCGCGTGGCCAGACGGCGTGCGCGTGATCGCGACAGGCAAGATACGCCCGGCCGAAAAGCGCAACATGGGCATCGGGGCCGCCTGCGGCGAAATCGTCGCGCTTCTTGACGACGACGCCGCGCCTCTTCCGGACTGGCTCGATCACGCGATACCATATTTTTCCGATCCATCGGTTGGCGCTGTCGGCGGTCCGGCTGTGACGCCACCTTCCGATCCGCCTCTCGCGCATGCAAGCGGCGCCGTGTATGCGTCGCCGCTTGTTTCGGGCGGATGCCGTTACCGCTACGCGCCTGACCGCGTTCGCGATGTCGATGACTTTCCCAGCTGCAACTTGCTCGTCCGCACTTCCACGCTTCGCGCAATGGGCGGGTTCCGCACTGATTTCTGGCCAGGCGAAGACACAATTCTCTGCTCCGACATCGTGAACAAGCAACGTCAGCGCATCGTTTACGATCCGTGGTCGATAGTGCGCCACCATCGCCGCCCGCTTTTCGGGCCGCATTTGCGGCAGGTCGGACGCTACGCTATGCATCGCGGATACTTCGCGAAGAAGTTTCCGGAAACGTCGCGGCGAATCTCTTACATGGTCCCATCGCTTTTCGTGCTCGGCCTTGTCCTCGGCGCCGCGGCGTCGTTCCTCCATCCATGGATATGCATGGCGTATCTCGGCACAATCGCAATATATCTCGCTGCGACGCTTATGACAGCCTTCAATCCCCGGCCCGTCCGCTGGATGCAAATCTGGTTCGGCGTAATTTCTACGCACATCGTTTACGGCGTGCGCTTCCTGCAAGGGCTTTTCTCTTGCCGCATGCCATGCGAAGTCGCGAAGTTCGACCATCCGTCGGAGCCGGGTTACACAGCCGCTGGAAAGATGTGAAGCGAAAATGGAAAAGATATCCAAATCCAAAGGGAACATTTTCACTGAGATTCGCACACTTATCGTCGAGGCGCGCCAACGCGTTGCTGTTTCAGTAAATGCAGAGTTGTCTCTTCTGTATTGGAATGTCGGGAAGCGAATTAATGACGAGTTGCTCGGGAATAAACGCGCCGATTATGGGCGGCAGATTGTCGATGAACTTTCGATGCGATTGACAGAGGAATTCGGTCCTGGGTGGAAGCGCAGGCAGTTGTTTTACTGCATTCGGTTCGCTTCTGAATTTCCTGAAACCACGATTGTGCATACGCTGTGTGCACAATTGAGCTGGTCGCATATCAAGGATATAATTGCAATTGAGGACGGGGTGAAACGTGAGTTTTACGCAGAGATGTGCAAACTTGAACATTGGAGTGTGAGGACACTTCGAGACAGAATTAATTCTATGTTGTATGAGCGTACGGCAATTGCAAGAAAACCTGATGCTGTA
This sequence comes from Kiritimatiellia bacterium, assembly GCA_045627705.1. GTDB lineage: Bacteria > Verrucomicrobiota > Kiritimatiellia > RFP12 > JBMNHG01 > JBMNHG01. The sequence continues at coordinate 19,043 of JAZQOE010000076.1, forward strand.
ATCAAGAAGGAACTGGCCGCACTTAGAAACGAGAAGAAGATGTCGCCGGAACTTGCTTTCCGCGATCCTTATTTCCTGGACTTTCTCGGACTTCATGGAGAATATTCCGAAAAGGATCTTGAGCGCGCGATGGTTGCCGAGATGAGGAAGTTGATTCTCGAACTCGGTGGTGACATGGCATTCATGGCCGAACAAAAACGCATCAGTGTCGATAACGAGGATTATTACATCGATTTGCTTTTCTACCACCGTCGGATGAAGCGCCTTGTTGCAATTGATCTCAAGATTGGTTCGTTCAAGGCTGAATACCAGGGCCAGATGCATCTTTATTTGAAATGGCTTGAAAAAAACGAAATGATGAAGGGCGAGAAGAAGCCGATTGGCCTCATTCTTTGTGCTGGCAAAAACGAAGAACACGTGCGGCTTCTTGAATTAGAGCGCAACAATATCAGGATCGCAACATATATGACCGAGTTGCCGCCAAAGAATGTCCTTGAAGAGAAATTCCGAGTTGCGATTGAGACGGCACGGAATCGTATCCAGATCGCAACGGATCCGTCCAAATGAAAATGGATTTGACAGTACTGAAGCCTGACTTGCGGGCCGCGGTCATTGCTGTGGCCACTCTCGTGCGCGATGCTGGCGGCCGCGCAATGCTGGTTGGCGGTTCCGTCCGTGACGCCCTGCTTGGTACGACTGATGTGAAGGATGTCGATATCGAGGTTTTCGGCATAGAACCAGAGCGCCTGAAGCAAATCCTTTCCACGCGCTTTGAGTTCGATCCGTGCGGCGTTTCGTTCGGCGTGCTGAAGATCAAGCATATCGACATCGACATCGCTCTGCCACGCCGCGAAACAAAGCGCGGCATCGGCCACAAGGGTTTTTTGATTGATTCGGATCCGGCGTTGACAATCCCGGAAGCGGCGGCGCGCCGCGATTTCACAATTAACGCGATCTACTACGATCCACTCGGGGAACAATTCGAAGATCCATTCAATGGCACTGGCGATCTGCGCAGTGGTATCTTGCGACATGTCTCGGAAAAGTTTGTCGAAGACCCGTTGCGCGTCTTGCGTGGGATGCAGTTTGTCGCGCGCTTCAATCTCAAGCCCGCGAGTGAAACGATTGAAGTCTGCCGCAAGATCACAATCGAGGATCTTCCCCCGGAACGCCTCTTTGAAGAATGGGCGAAGTTGCTGACAAAAGGCACGGCGATAAGCGCGGGACTTCAATTCCTTCGCGATGTCGGATGGACTCGCTATTTCCCCGAACTCCACCGGTTGATTGGTTGCGAGCAGAATCCCAAGTGGCATCCCGAAGGCGATGTCTGGAACCATACTTGTCTCTGCCTCGATTCCTTCGCTCGCCACCGCATCGGGGATTACGACGAAGATCTTATCGTTGGTCTTGCCGTGCTATGTCACGATTTCGGGAAACCGGCGACGACCGTTTTCCGCAAAGGGGCGTATCGTTCGCCGGGGCATGACGAAGCAGGGCGCAATCCGACGCTTTCGTTCCTGCGCCGTATCACCAACGAGGAACGCCTCCTGCGCGAAGTCCCGCCGCTTGTCGCATGCCACATGCAGCCGTTCTCGCTATGGCGTGCAAATGCCGGCGATTCCGCGATACGGCGCCTTGCGCTGCGTGTGGGGCGAATCGACCGACTCGTCCGCGTGTCGCGCGCCGACGATGAAGGCCGCCCTCTCGAACTTCTCGCTGGAGAACGCCGCGGCAAGGATCTCGAATGGCTTGTCGCCGCCACGGAGAGATTGCGCATTTTGGATTCCGCGCCGAAGCCAATCTTGCTTGGGCGCCATCTCATCGGGCTGGGATACAAGCCGTCGGCGAAATTCGGCGAGTACCTTGATGCCTGTTTTGAAGCGCAGCTCGATGGCGCATTCGCTGACCTCCCTGGCGCAATCGACTACTTCAGGAAACACTTTGCGAAATGAACCAGCTGTTTGATTCACATTGCCATTTCGATTCATCCGACCCAGACGCAATCGCCGCTATCTTGCGTCGAGCAAAGGATGCCGGGGTCGGACGCATTCTCGCCGTCGGTGGTTCGCCTGAAATGAATAAGGCGGCGGCGAGCGCTTTCAGAATCGCCGCTGACGATACGACTGGTTCAATGCCGATTGTCGATTGCGCATGCGGTCGTGACCGCGACCAACTTGGCGATTGTTTTCCACCCATTCCGGATGTCCCGCTTTCCGCCTGGGGCGAAATCGGCTTGGACTACCACTATTCTCCTGAAACTCGCGAGGCGCAATTGAAGGTGTTTGCCGAGGGACTCGAGGAAGCGCGTCACCGTGACCTGCCGGTAATCGTCCATACGCGCGAAGCGGATGATGACACACTCGCCCTCCTTCGCGAGATTCCGAGCCGTGGTGTAATCCATTGCTTCACGGGTTCGGCGGATTTCTGCAGGCGATTGCTTGATTTGGGATTCTTCATTTCCATTTCCGGAATCGTAACGTTCCGCATGGCGGACAACGTCCGCGAAATGTCCATGGTAATCCCCGACGACCGTTTGCTCATCGAAACAGACAGCCCTTTTCTCGCGCCCGTGCCAATGCGGGGCCAGGACAATGAACCCTCGTTTCTCCCGCACACTGCGGCTTTCCTCGCCAGACTGCGCGGCATGCCGCCCGAGGCCCTTGCGGAGTTGACATTCGCCAATGCCATGCGCTTCCTTTCCCGGCGTTGAACTCTACCACATACCCTTCGTTGGAACGGACGTGGCCATACTGTTCCCGATGGATGCCGAGAGTTTCGGGACCTTCTATGTCTCCCTCGATGGCGGAATGCCGGATGAGGTCGGCGCCAATTTCGGTTTGAATTGGAATCCCGGATTTTTCCAGCATATTATACTTTGCAGTACTCTGCTCCGAGGTGAACCATGCAATGCTTTGAACTTTTACGGATTGCTTTTGCGCGACGCGATTTCGCCAGTTTGCTGAAACTACTGGTGGCCTTTGCCTGTTGCTCTGTGGTTGCTGTTGGCTGTACGCAGGGCGGCGATGATGATGGGGGCTGTCCGGATGGCGTCTGCGACCTGTCCTCCTCTGTAGGCCCGGCGGAAGTGTCGGTCTATTCCCCAGTTCCGCAAAGTTCGGTCAAGCCAATAGAACAAGGCCCGAGGCTTGACACCCTGGATGGCAAGACAATCGCGTTGGTCGGCGGCAGTTTCATGGCGTCGGTGACACATCACGAATTGAAGAGGCTGATACTTTCCGAGTTTCCTTCCGCAAAGGTTTATCTGCTGGGCGAAATCGGATCGGCGGGTCCATATCCGCGCCCCGGAGTGGTCCGTCGCGAGAAAGACGAATTCCAGCGCCGGCTCAAGGAATACGGCGTTGACGCGGTTGTCGCCGGCAATGGCGGATGCGGACTTTGCACGCCGAAGGAAACTGGGTCATGCATTGCCGCCGAAGTCCTCGGCATTCCTTCGGTGATGATCGCCGGGCCTGGTTTCGTGAAGCAGGCGAGGGATGCCGCATACACTGCGGGAATCATGGCCTTGCGTGTCGCCGAGTATCCTGGCGCTTTCGCCTCGCATTCGTGCGACGAGTTGATCGCGAATACGCGAAAGGTTCTTTGGCCGTCGATCAAGAAGGCGTTGACCGAGCCAATCTCCGATTCCGAGAAAATCCATGATGCTTGCGATGCGGCCGCCGACGAGTTTGCAATGACGGGGACGGAAGGCGACATCCGCCGTGCATTCATGGATTCGGGGTGGACGGATGGCCTTCCGATTATCTTGCCGACAGAAGAAGTCGTTGCCGAGTTCCTCAAGTTTACCGATCTTCCTGCGGATCAATCCCTCGGCGCTGTTCCGCCCGCGATGCGCGATGTGACGGTGCGCCATGTCGCCGTGAATGGCGCGATGGCTGGGTGCCCGCCTGAATTCATGCCGATCCTTATCGCGTTTACGGAGGCGATGAAAAACGGTGATTTCCGTCGCACGCTTGTTTCGACGCACGCATGGACACCGTATTGCTGGTTGAACGGGCCTGTCGCGCGCCAGCTTGGCTTCGATTGCGGTCAGGGCGAGATTTCGGAACCGAAGAACATGGTTCTCGGACGGTTCATCAATCTGGCGCTGCTGAATCTTGGCGGTTATCGCGTAAAGGAAAACCGCATGGGGACATTCGGCTATCTGACTCCCTGGGTGCTCATGGAAAACGAAGAGGCTACGATCAATGTCGGCTGGAAGCCATGCCATCTCCAGCAGGGATTCGCCCTTGATGATTCGACAATCTCCTGCGCCTCCGCCATCAACTGGGGGAACAATCTCGTGCCTGCGACGTCCGATGCCGGGATGATCAAGGACATGATTGCATGGGATGCCGTCGAAAAACAGCAGATGGCCGTCGGAAGCGGCATGCCGCGCGTCTATCGCACATTCCTGCTGACCCCCGAGGTCGCCAAGGATCTTGCGAAAGCCTACCAGACGAAAGATGCGCTTGAAACCGCGCTTGTTGAAACGGCGCGCAATCCGCTCGGTTCGCGCGCCTTCGCAAACTACTGGGGCAATCCCGGAAGTTCTTTCGATCCGGAAACGTGTCCGCTTGCGAGGCACGAATCGAGAATTGCGCGCGAGGAAGGTGCAAGTGTCACGCGGACTCCGCCATGGCTTGAGTGGACAGGGGCAAAGACAATCGAAACGGTCCCAGCCATGCAGGATGGGAAGAATGTCTTCATCGTGACAGGCGACATCGCGCGCAACAAGGAGCAGTGCCTGCCAGGCGGCGGTTCCGTGACGGTGAAGATCGTCCTTCCCGCGCAATGGGACGCCTTGATGGCCGAGCGAGGCTATGCCCCGCTTGAGACATTCCGCATCGAAAGCGACATGAAGCCAGACATTCCTCGTCCGAAGGTCAAGGGATATTCGCGGCCTGGCGTCCGTGGCGATGTTGGGCGGCGGAACCGTAGAGCCGATTGACATCCGAGACTGCCAGTCGATTGTTCATTTTGTTATTTCAAGGAAGTTTTTGATGACAATGGCATTTCGGTGAGTGGGGTGCGTGGTCTTGGGAGAGATGCGTGCCCCGCCGTTCATTGGATAGATGCCAATGTGAAGATCGTATTTCCCGGATGGGATGTCATAAGGGATGCGGACTTCCTGTCGATCAAAGAAAGGCATGGATTCCTCGAATGGGTCGTCGTCGTCAACGGTGCAAATGTCCAGGGCGTGATCGTCTTGGAATCGCGTGCCATGTGGGCCGACGAAATGGACGAAGACGAGGTATTTTGACATGCGTCGCAGATTCCCGCACCATGCTGTGCGCAATGCGAAATATCTGCCATGTTCGACTGTGGCGGGTTCTGCCATGGCGCCGAGGAATGTCATATCGGAGAAGAATGTCGCGGGGCCGCCAGCGCGGAGGGATTCATACTTTTCGATTCTAGCCGTCACTTCGGCGGCAGCCTCGAATTCCCCGGCGCGGACAAGCGCGTTTGTATAGGCACTGAGGACGGCAGACGACATCTTGACATCGGAATACAATTCGCGGATGACTTCGAGCGGGGTGTCTTCTCCCATGACTTGCAGGCAAGATTCCGCCCAGTGCGGGCTGTGAACGCATAGTGCGTATGCGCCCGCGAAGCGTATTCCCGCAAGGAGAGGTGCGCCGTTGTTCTCCGTCGCTGGTTGGGGGAAGAACAGAGTGCCAAATCCGGGAAGCGCTTCTTCGGTGTATTCGATATGTCGCGACGCTAGTGCGTCACGAAGTGATGGGATGGCGCAAAGAGGCGCCAGGATTGCCGTTCCCGGCGCGAGGGTGAGGTCTGCCGAGGGGTCTTGGGAAACGTCATTGCCGAGCATTCCGCGTCTTGCCCTCGATGTCCAGATCGCACCACCGGTCTTTTCGTGGACTTGGTTCGATATCCAGCGATCCGCATACAGACGGGTGATGCCGCTCAAATGAAGTTGCGCAATCAGTCCGTCGATATCGGGATCGAGCAGTTCACCGCATTCGGGCATGTCATGAAGAAATTGTATTTCAGCGATTGCGATACGTGGATGATTATGGTTTTTCACGAAGCGAAGGCGAATTTCCCGGACGGTTGTCTGCGGGAACCTAACTTCATGCCGTTGTTGCGGACCGGCCCAGAAGAAACGCGGGCCAGACCAGAATAAATCGGTGTGGCCCACCTGCGAGACTAGTTCGCGGAAATCGGAATCGGTTGAATCGCGCACCGAAACATCCCAGGAAACCGGCGGGGTGGCAACGCCCCAGAGTCGGACGGCGGAGACATTGACTGGCCTTGGGAACGTTACGATAATGGTTTCGGGAACCGAATCGGGATGTGTGTCGCGAAGCATGGTGACTCGTCGCCTGTCGAACAGGAACTCGGCGTTCTCGAGCGGTTCGCCATCGTCATAGGCAAACGCCGCCCCATCCAAGGGCACTTCCTCCAACGGGGTGGGGGATGGATGGAGTCCATGGTAGATCGTGTGGCCTGGGAATGAATCGGTCTTGACTTCGCCGCCCGAAGCCAACGCCCATGCGCCAATGCCGCCATAATTGTCCATTACGGCAGGCGCGGAATCGACTTCGACACGATGGGCGAATGGCGCATAGCGTTCAAGGCGCGGATCCGAGCAAATCACGCTATCGCCATGAAGCGGATTCACAAGGTAGTCGAGGTACGATGCATAGACCGTTGATATCCCAAGTGACTCAAGCTTGTCGCCTAATTGCTCGAATGCCGCGAACTCTGGCTTGTGCTTCCGGTGGAACGTCAGGGAATTTGGCAGGAGGAACAACTGCCACGCAAGCGCAAGGGCGGAGCAGACCCATGTGACTATGCGCGCGGCGCGCCATTTCGAACGGCCTGCTCCTACGCCGGCGATCCATGCTATGACAGGCACCATCGGGAGCAGGTAGCGTGGCGTTTTGAATTTCGCGTATTGCGGTGACGCGATGAAGCAAAGCACGAAAAGCGCGAGCCATCCAGCCGCCACGCACACATGCATTTTCAGAATACCGAGATCAGTGCTGTTAGTGGGTTCTTGCGTTTTCTTCGGGGTCCGCTTTATGAGGATCAATAGCGCCGCTGGAAGCAGCAAGACATGGATTGCCGTGACAGCCGCTACGATCGGTTGCGGGAATCCATTGTCAACACTCAGCAGTTCGCACAACCGCGGCCCGATGAGAAGCAGCAGGCTCTTCGCCGCACCCAAGACGGTAAACCCCACGGACTCCGACATATTCATCGACGCCCAGCCATTGCGGATGTTCCATATCCACATTGGAAGCGAACCGATGGCGAATCCGGCGATGGCGGCGGCCACTATGCGCAGTCGGAATGTGCGCAGGCCTCGCCAGAGGATAAAGGAAAGTCCAATCGCCGCGATTGCCGGGAGCGTGAGAAAATTGCTCCAGAAGCCAATTCCCGCGCCAATGCCAAGCAGGAGGAACCAAGGAGCATTTCGCGGCGCGCCGCGAATTTCGCGTTCCAGCAGATGTGCGCCAAGGGCGAGCGTGAAGATCGTGAAGAAAAGCAGCGCGCCGTAGCCGCCGCGGGGCGATGCAAAGTAGTGGATGTATGGCTGAAGGCCGAACAGAAGGAGCGCAAGCGTAATCGCGCCGGCGCGTTTCCCCGCCGCACGCCATGCCCAAAACGCAGTGCAAAGCACGGTCGCCGCGCCAAAGAGCGCCGTGCCGCAGCATACCGCATAGATCGAAAATCCAAAAATCTTGGCGATCAATGCGCTGACCAACGGCTCGAAGGAACCCATGTAGGCCTGGCCGTAGAAGAATACGGGCCATGCGCCGCCTTCGATCACGTGGCGGACCATGAGGTGGACAATGGCGCCATCCGGATTTACATCGACATGGTAGAGCCAGGCCAGCCAGAGACGCACCCCAAGCACCGCTGCCGCACAGGCGGCGACGACAGAAAAAACGGCGCGCCGTGATTTTCCCTTGAACATCTGCATGATGATTGCCAGAGGGATGGAAGGGCGCGCCAGTCGAAAAAAACGGCGCGCCGTTTTTTGCGGTTACGCGAACTTCTTCAGCGCAATGCAGGCGTTGTGTCCGCCGAAGCCGAAGGCGTTGTTGAGGCAGGCGTCGATCTTCGCTTCGCGGGCCTTGTTCGGGACATAGTCCAGATCGCAGTCTGGATCGGGGGTGGTGTAGTTGATCGTCGGCGGGATGAGGCCGTTCTTCATCGCCAGGGCGCATGCGACGGTTTCGATGCCGCCGGCGGCGCCGAGGAGGTGGCCCGTCATCGATTTCGTCGAGGAAATCGGCACGCGGCGGGCATCGGCTTCACCGAGGGCGCGTTTGATCGCAAGCGTTTCGATGCGGTCGTTCATCGCGGTCGATGTGCCGTGGGCGTTGATGTAGTCGATGTCAGAAGGATTCAGTCCGGCTGTCGCCATCGCCTGCGCCATCGCGCGACGTGCGCCGTCGGCATCCTCACGCGGGGCGGTGATGTGGTGGGCGTCGCAACTCATGCCGAAACCTGCGATTTCGGCGTAGATACGGGCGCCGCGCTTGCGGGCGTGGGTTTCGGATTCAAGCACCATGATGCCGGCGCCTTCACCGGCGACGAAGCCGCAGCGGTCCTTGTCGAACGGGCGGCACGCCTCGGATGCGTTGCCATTGGGCCAAACCGCGAGGGCGCGCATCGATGCGAACGATGCGATCGAAAGCGGGTTGATTGGGGATTCCGCGCCGCCGGCGATCATGACATCCGCTTCGCCGAGTTGGATTGAGCGCGCGGCCTGGCCTAGCGTGTGTACCGCGCTGGCACAAGCCGTTACAACGCAGAAATTGGGCCCGGTGAGGTTCAGGTCGATTGCCACCATGCCCGCGCCCATATTGGAGATAATCATGGGGACGGTGAAGGGCGACACGCGGCGGGGGCCTTTGTCGTGCAGTGCGACGGCATTGTCGTAGATGGTACCGATGCCGCCGACACCAGAGGCGATGGCTACGCCGCAGCGGTCGCGGTCGCATGCGTCGAAGTCGATGCCGGAATCGGCGACCGCCATTTTCGCCGCCGCCACCGCGAAGTGGCAGAAGGGATCCATGCGGCGTTGTTCCTTGGGGTCGATGAATTCGTCAGGATTGAACTCGCGCACCTCGCCGGCGATGTTCACGGGGAAGTCGGCCGTATCGAAATGCGTGATGCGCACGATGCCGGACTCGCCGGAGGAAAGGCGGTTCCAGAATGAATCAAGTGTGCAGCCGAGGGGCGAAACAACGCCGAGGCCGGTAATAACCACTTTTTCCATATTCATCTCCTTGGGGAACTGTGCCGCGGATAGCAAAAGCGGGGAAGACGGCCGTTTCAGGCCATTCTCCCCCGTTGCGGTTGAAGGTAGAAGGGCGGGATTATTCCTTGTCCAGGCCCTTGGACTTCAGGTAGTCGATCACGGAACCGACGGTCTTCATCTTCTCGGCGTCCTCATCGGGGATTTCGGCGCCGAATTCCTCTTCGAAGGCCATGATGAGCTCGACGGTGTCGAGCGAGTCGGCGGAGAGGTCATCGATGAACGAGGCCTCGGGGACGACCTGATCGGCGTTGACATGGAGGTGATCGACGATGATGTCCCTCACGCGCTCTTCAAGATTTGCTGCCATTTCATTACTCCTTTGTGTTTACTTGGTTCAAGTTGTGGACGGGGGACCCCACCCGGGGGCCTCGTCCCTACATGGTCATGCCGCCACTCACACTCAGCGTCTGACCCGTCACATAAGATGCTTCGTCGCTCGCAAGGAAGGCGACCGCCTTGGCGATGTCCTCCGGCTGCCCGAACCTTCCGGCTGGAATCTGAGGAAGGAGCGTCTGTTCCGCGGCTTCCTGGATTTTCGCGGTCATGTCCGAGACGATGAATCCCGGCGCGACCGAATTCACGCGGATGTTGCGCGACGCGAGTTCGCGGGCGAGCGATTTCCCGAAAGCGATAAGCCCGGCCTTCGATGCGGCGTAGTTGCACTGCCCGGCGTTGCCGACAAGCCCGATGACCGACGCGACCAGCACGATCGATCCCGCGCACTGCTTCATCATCGGACGCGCCACCGCCTTTGCCATCAGGAACGCGCCCTTGAGGTTCGTCTGAAGGACTGAATCCCACTCTTCCTCGGACATCCTAATCAGCAGATTGTCGCGTGTGACGCCGGCGTTGCTCACGAGTATGTCGATGCGGCCGAACTCGGCCACGACGCTGTTCACGAACTCCTGCACCTGCGCGGAATCGCCGACATCGGCGGCAAACGCGATGGCGCGGCGCCCAAGTGCGCGGATCTGCCCGGCGGTCTCCTGGATCTTCTCCAGTCGGCGGCCGCAGAGCGCGACATCGGCGCCATTGGCGGCGAGCTCAAGGGCGATGGCCCGGCCGATGCCGGTTCCGCCACCCGTGACAATCGCGAATTTTCCGTTGAAAGATGCCATGGTCTGAAATTAGTCGAAAAAGACGGCAGTCAAGTTAGCAAGAAATCGGGAAAAGGTAAAGGGCAAACGAGAGATTCATCCCCGATATGGCTAACTCTTTGCCAGTACGCTGCGTTGCACTTCCTACGCTATGCCGTTTTGCTGGGCGACAAGCGATGCCGCGCCGTACATCTTGCGCAGTTTTGGCTTCTCGATCTTGCCCGTCGGGTTGCGCGGGACGGGTGCGAAGATGATCTTGCGCGGACGCTTGTAGCGCGGGAGCTCGAGGCAGAAGTCGTTCACTTCTTCCTCCGTGAGTTCCATGCCTTCCTTGACCTCGATGATCGCGGCGGCGATTTCGCCGAGGCGGGCGTCGGCCAGGCCGATCACCGCGACGTCCTTGATCTTCGGATTGGCGCGGAGAAAGTCCTCGATCTGGACAGGGTAGAGGTTTTCGCCGCCCGTGATGATTACGTCCTTTGCGCGATCGACAAGGTAGATGAACCCATCGCGCATTTCCGCCATGTCGCCAGTGCGGAGCCAGCCGTCGGGGGAGAGGATTTCCTTCGTTGCCTCCGGATTCTTGTAGTAGCAGCGAAGCGTGCCTGGACCCTTGATCGCGAGTTCGCCGACTTTGCCGGGTTCGACTTCCGCGCCATCTGGATCGATGATCTTCGCCTGCCAGCCAAAGCCCGGGACACCGATTGCGCCGACATGGCCGGTGTTTTCGATGCCGAGGTGGACCGCGCCGGGACCGGTGGATTCGGAGAGGCCGTAGTTTGTGTCGTAGTCGTGGTGCGGGAAGATGGTCTTCCAGCGCTTGATCAGGGCGGGCGGTACAGGCTGGGCGCCGATGTGCATCAGGCGCCACTGGTCGAGGTGGTAGTCGCCGAGTTTCACTGCGCCGCGGTCGATGGCGTCGAGGATGTCCTGCGCCCATGGCACGAGCAGCCAGACGATCGTGCAGCGCTCTTCGCTTACGGCGCGGAGTATCCATTCGGGCTTCACGCCCTTGAGCAGCACGGTGCGTCCGCCGACGAGGAACGAACCGAACCAGTGCATCTTCGCGCCGGTGTGGTAGAGGGGCGGGATGCAGAGGAATACATCGTCGGCAGTCTGGCCGTGGTGGTTCTGCTCCACGCGGCACGAGTGCATGAGGCAGTGGTGCTGAAGGACGATCGCCTTGGGGAAGCCTGTCGTGCCGGAAGAGAAGTAGATTGCGGCGTCGTCATCGTCGCCGAGTTGGATTTCGGGCGCCTTCGCGGAGCAGTATGTGATGAGCGAGCGGTAGCCCACGGCGAATGTCGGGCAGTCGTCGCCAACGTAGAAGCGCGCCTTGACACGCGGGATGCGGTCGATGATCTGTTCGACGCGGCCCACGAATTCGGGACCGAAGACCAGCGCTTCCGCGTCGGCGAGTTCCAGGCAGTACTTGATTTCGTCGGCGGTATAGCGGAAGTTGAGCGGTACGACCATGCAGCCCGCCTTGAGGATGCCGAAGTAGATCGGGAGCCATTCGAGGCAGTTCATCAGGAGGATCGCGATCTTGTCGCCCTTCTTGTAGCCGCGGGAAAGGAGCAGGTTCGCGAAGCGGTTTGCCTTCTCGTCGAACTCGGCCCATGTGATCTCGCTGCGGAAGGCGTCCAGCGCGGAAGGCTCGATGAGCGAGTATTCGCGCCAGGTGGTGTGGCGGTTTTCGAGTTCCTGCGGATTGATTTCGACGAGCGCGACGCTGTTGGGGCGCTCCTGCGCGTTCTTGGCGAGAATCTGGGTGATCTGCATGATTGACTGCTTTCTTGCTGTTTTATAAATCGAAACGGTTAGCGGTCGGCCTTGCCGGCGTAAAAGTCGCGGACGTACGCGGTCTGTCCGTCGTCATGGTATGAACTGCGCACGAGCGGCGCGGCGGCGACGAACTTGAACCCCATCGCAAGCGCTTCCCCGCGAAGTTCGTCGAACTCCTGCGGCGGGATGTAGCGGACAATCGGGCAGTGGCGCTTCGATGGCTGGAGATACTGGCCGAGAAAGAGGATTGTCGCGCCTGCGTCACGCGCGCGCCTGAAGGTTTCGACAAGTTCCGCATGCGTTTCGCCAAGGCCGAGCATGAGGCTGGTCTTCGCTACAAGCCCGGCGTCCGCCGCCTGGCGCAACACCGAGAGCGAACGCGCGAAATCGGCTTCGGGACGGAAGAACTTGTAGAGGCGTTCGGGCATTTCGAGGTTGTGGCCAAAGACTTCGGGACGCGTGTCGATAACCGTCGCGATATCGGCGGGGCGTCCCTTGAAGTCCGGTACGAGCACTTCGATCTGAACTGAAGGCGCGGCTTCGCGGATGGCGCGGACGGTCGCCGCCCAGATCGCGGCGCCGCCATCGGGGATGTCATCGCGAGTGACGGAGGTTATGACGATTTCTTCGAGTTTTCCGGCGGCGCGGACGGCGGCGGCGACGCGCTGCGGTTCATCGGGCGCGGGTGGAAGTACTGGCTTGCGGTCAACATTGCAGAAGCGGCATCCGCGCGTGCAGCGGTCGCCGAGAATCATCACTGTCGCGTGTCCGCGGCTCCAGCAGTGGCCGAGATTCGGACATGCGGCGGCTTCGCAGACGGTGTTGAGGCCGAGCGCGCTCAAGCGCGCGCGCAGGCCGTCGAGTTCGGCGTCGGGACGTGCGCGCACTCGAATCCAATCGGGGCGCGGCGGATTGGCCTGCGTGGCAGGGGTGTCTTTGTCGGTTGACATGCGTTCGATGATAGTTCTTTCCTTACGGTATCGCAAGCATGCGTGCTTTTGTGCTAAAATCCCGCGAAACAAAACCACGAGGATTTGTCGCAATGAGCTGGTTCGAAATGAATGGCGCGGAACCGACCGTCCGCAAGCCGGAAGAGCTTTGGGCAATCTGCCCCGCATGCAAGGCGCACATTGACCGCGCGGAATACAAGGCGGCCGATGGGGTCTGTCCCCATTGCGGCGCGCCCGCGCGCATCGGCTGCCGCGAGCGCATCGCGCTGCTTGCGGACGATGGGTCGTTTGTCGAACGCCATGCCGATGTGACATGGCGCGACCCGCTTTCCTTCCACGATGCGTCTGGCGCGTATGCCGAGAAGGCAAGGGCGACTTCCGCGAAGACTGGCCTTACGGAGTCCGTCGTTGTCGGCGAGGCCACGATCGACGGCATTCCCGTGATTCTCGGCGCGATGGACTTCCGCTTCCTCGGCGGCAGCCTTTCCTCTGGCGCGGGCGAACGCATACTGCTTGCCTTCGAGGATTCGCTGCGCCTCCAGCGCCCTTGCATCCTCGCATGCGCCTCGGGCGGAGCGCGCATGCACGAGGGCATCCTCTCGCTCATGCAGATGGCGAAGACAAGCGCCGGCATCGCGCGTCTCGACGCCGCGGGCATACCGTACATTGCGCTTCTCACCGATCCAACCACTGGCGGCGTTTCCGCTTCGTTCGCGATGCTCGGCGACATCAATATCGCTGAACCGCGCGCTTTGATTGGCTTTGCGGGACGTCGCGTGATCGAGCAGACGATCCAGCAGAAGCTGCCCGACGATTTCCAGACCGCCGAATACCTGCAGGCTCACGGTTTCATCGATTCGATCGTGCCACGCGCGGAATTGAAGGGCTTTCTTTCTTCCGTGTTGAAATACTGGCATCCAGACGATGCGGACGCAGCGGCTGGGAAATGCGCAAAGGCGAAAGCGCGCAAGGCGGGCAATGCCGCTTCGGTCGATGCATGGCAGGTTGTGCAGACCGCCCGCAAGGCGGGGCGGCCTGTCCTTCAGGACTACATCGACGGCATTTGCGACGAGTTCATCGAGTTGCACGGCGACCGCCTGTGCGGCGACGACCGCGGTCTTCTCGGCGGTTTTGCGACGATTGGAGGACGGCGCGTGATGCTGCTCGGCCATCGCAAGGGACGCACCACGGAGGAAAATCTCGAGGCGAATTTCGGCATGGCGAATCCCGAAGGATATCGCAAGGCGCTGCGACTGATGCGCCTCGCGGAAAAATATGGCTTGCCGGTGGTGTGTTTTGTCGATACCCCGGGCGCATACCCCGGGCTCGAGGCGGAAGCGCGCGGACAGGCGGAGGCCATCGCGCGCAATCTTGCCGTCATGTCGATGTTGAAGACGCCGATTGTCGTGGCTGTCTTGGGCGAGGGCGGTAGCGGCGGCGCACTGGGCATAGCCGTAGGCGACCGCGTGCTGATGCTTGAAAATTCGATCTATTCGGTGATTTCGCCGGAGGGTTGCGCGTCGATTCTCTGGCGCGACGGCAAGAAGGCTCCCGAGGCCGCGGCCGCGCTCAAACTCACTGCGCCCGATCTCCTGAAACTTGGCGTAATCGACCGCATCGTGC
>JAZQOE010000077.1:0-15201 GCA_045627705.1 Kiritimatiellia bacterium
GTTTTTTCGCGGGATCATTGCGCATTTTGGGTCCGTCCAATGCTGTACAGCCAGACACGCGCGAGCCTGTTGCAGGCGGTCAAGGCCGGCGACGAGGTTTCCTGGGAGGTCTTCTACCAGCGTTACCGTCCGCTCGCGGAAGTAATAGGCCGACAGTACAAGCTTTCGCCGAACGATATCGACGAGTTCGTGCAGGATGTGATGACGGACTTCTTCAACGCGCAACAAAAGTTCGTGTACGATCCCTCGAAAGGCCGCTTCCGCGACTACTTCCTTCGCATCGTGCGCAATCGCCTCTTCGCGCGCTTCCGTGCGCAGAAGCGCCACGACGCCCATTTCAGCGAGTTGCCCGAAGATGTGGACGCGGCGGATCTGCCGGACACGCGCGAGAGCGAACTCGAATCCATCTGGGACCGCGAATGGAAGTCGCATGTGCTGCGCGAGGCGATGCAGGCCGTGCAGCAGTCGCCAGATATTTCGCCGCGAGCGCTTCAGGTCTTCGATCTTTGCGAAGCGCAGAAGGTGTCGCCGAAAGAGATTTCAAAGCTCCTCAAGATTTCGCTGGCGACAGTTTACAATGACCGTAACGCCGTTATCGATGCCCTGCGCAAGGCCGTCAAATCACTCGACGAAGGCCCCGCCGATCTGGGCGATGGAAAATGAATATCAAGCCTGGCATGTGCTGACTGGGAAAAACGAGGTTGTAACAAATCTAACAACCTAGTAAACTGCATAAACCTGTCAATTTCCGTTTCGATACCTCCGAAGAGAGTGACACAATGAGCAATTCCGACAAGACCGTGAACATCCCTGACGCCGAGCGTGGCAAGAACCTGCCCGACAGCGTGCCCGAAGAGCTGGTGCCCGTTATCGACTGGTGGCGCGAGAATGGCTCGCAGTTCCTGATGACCGTGTGCATTGTCATCATCGCCTGCGTCGCCGCTTCCTTCTTCGCCCGCCGCCGCGTCGCGCGCGCCGAGGCCGCCTCCGCCGCAATCGTTTCCAGCGAGTCCGTCGAGTCCCTCGAATTGGCCGCGGAGCAGTATGGGTTCGCAAAGGTCGGCCCGGTCATCAAGGTCAAGCTTGCCAAGGCATACTACGACGCCGGTCGTTACGACGACGCCCTCGAGCAGTACAAGGCGCTAGAAAAGTCCGCGATCGCCGATGTCGCCGCAATCGCGAAGATCGGTATCGCGGAATCACTCGAGGCCAAGAAGGAATCGATGGAAGCCTACAAGGCGTACGAGGCATTCCTCGCCGGCAACGCCGATAGCTGGCTCGCCCCCGAGGCCACGATGGGCAAGGCCCGCTGTCTCGCCATCGTCGGCGAAAAGGATGCCGCCCAGAAGATTCTCGAGGATCTCGCTGTCGCGAAGCGCGGCACGGATTGGGAGGAAGCCGCCAACGCCCTTGCAAAGACGATCAAGAACTTCGATGGTCTGAAGGACGAGCCCGTGGCGCCGAGCTACATGGACTTGCTCAGCAGCCAGATCGAGGAGGAAGCCGCGCAGGACGGAACCGCTCCAGCAGAGGGCGTTCCCGCTGTTGAAGAATCTGCTCCCGCCGCGGAAGAAGTTCCAGCGCCCGAGACCGCCGTCCCTGCGGAAGCACCAGCCGCAGAGGGTGCGTCCGCTCCCGCCGAGCCTACTGCGGCAGAATAAGTCTGTCGGACTTTTTTTGGGCGCGGTGCGATTGCAATTTTTCAATCGCGCCGCGCTTTTTGCTTTCAGGATAGAGTCATGAAATTCTTCGTCAAATATCTCATCGTCGCCGTTGTCGCCTCATGCGCGACCTATTTTGGCGCGCCATTTCTGAAGCCGTTCCTTCCTTGCGCCGACGCTGAAAAGACCGATACAGGCGAGGTTGCCGTGGGCATCGCCGCCAACGATGTCGGTCCCTCCGGCGAAGCATCTGCTTCTCCCGCGGAAAACGGCGCGCCGTTTTCTGAGACAGCCAAACCCGTTCGAACCGCGAATGTGCCAAGGATTCCCGAATCCGCGCAGCGCCCTGCGCCATCTCCCGCGCAAGAGAAGCCCACTGCGCAGCCTGTCGCCGAACCCGCATACGATGGGCCAGTCGCATCGACCGACCATATTCCGCAATCATGCGATGGCGTAAAGGGATGGGCTGTTGCCGTGCGCGATGCGGACGTTGCACTCACAGGCGGACGCAAGGCACGCATACAGGCTGGAACGCTTGTCGAGGAAACGGCGACGACGGGCGAGGGCGACGAAGAAGCAGCAGTGTGCCAGGTATGGAGCGACGGCCGTTGGTCTGGCCCAGCTAAAATTTCCACATTTGACTTGTTCCGTGTTCCCGGGACACGCGCGGATATCGCCGCCGACGATGTCGATCTGCTCTGTCGATTCTATCGCGTGAAGGGCGACCTCGCCGCCGCGAAGAAAGCCGCGGTCGCGCCAGACCGCGCGTTGATCGACGCCAATCCACACGCCGAGGAATACCGCAGGCTCTATCGCGAGCAGCAGGCCTTCGAGAATCGGGCCGAAGAGCTGAAGAATGAACGCGACAATTCGACTGGCGCGAAGCGCATGAAGGCATCCGACCAACTTCGTTCCATGATGCATGAACAACAGGCGCTCGACAAGAAGATCGCCGAGATCGACAAGAAATACAAGGCATGGAAAAAGGCTCACGCAAACGATCCAGCAATCGCCGCAAAGGCGGACGCACAGTCTAAAAAGCTCGACGCGCTCCAGGACGAGTTCGACGCGCTTGCACAGCGCGTGGCCCCGTTTGGCGCACAGTGATCCGCAAGTTTCAGACTCATTTCGCATCGATGCGAGGAGGATGGACATGGACTTTGATTTCAACGCATACCGCAAGCTCGTGATGAGCGAGCAGAATGACTACCACTGGTGGATGGTAGCGACGAATCCTGTCCCCGAATATCTGGCGATCCGGGAACTCCCAGATGATGCCCCAATCTCCATCCGCGCCGCGAATGCCATGCGCGGCCGCCTGCTCGACTTCCGTTTCCAGTTGACTCCCGGTGAGCCGCTCGTTGGCCGTCCGCTCCCCAACAAGTCGTACCCCGATGCGCTTCGCGCCGAGGCTGAGTCCTTCATCGCGGCGCATCCGTTTTTCAACGCGCCTGGGCAGAACGGCCACGCTGAACCATTCTACGCCGACCTGTTCCGTCTCGGCATCGACGGCTTGCGCGCCCGCATCCGCGAGGTCGCCGCTATGCCTGGCAACGCATCCAACCCCGCGAAATCCGCGACATACGAATCATTCGACATCGCGCTCGACGCCTTCTCTGGTTTGATCGTCCACGCTGGCGAAGACGCGGCGCAGGCTGGGCGCGACGATCTCGCCTCCGCGTGCGCGCAGATCGCACACGGTGCGCCGCGCAACTTTCTCGAGGCGATCCAGCTTACCTTCCTGCTGATGTTCGCGATCCAATACGGCGATCGCGCGATGCTGGTCGGCCCTGGCAGCTTCGACAAGAACCTCGGGCCGTTCTACGAGGCCGACATCGCGGCTGGCCGCATTACGCGCGACGAGGCGCGCGCGCTCGTCGCCGGGCTTTACATGCTCATCAACGCGACTTGCGACAATGGTCTCGCATACGGCCTGATGCTCGGCGGCGAATGCGTGAACGAGCTTTCGTATGTCGCCCTGGAGGCGTTGCGCCTTTCGCGCCTGCCCTATCCAAGCGTTGGCATCCGGGTGAACGAAGCGACGCCGCGCGAACTAAAGCGGCTTGCCATCGACATCCAGGCGGAAGGCATTCCCAACCCGTCGTTCTTCAACGACGCCGTGATTCGCGCAGGGCTTGAAAGCTATGGCGTGCCACGTGCGGAAAGCGCTTCGTACATCAACTCATCGTGCGTCGAGATCACGCCTTCCGGCTCGTCGAATGTCTATGTGGCCTCGCCGTACTACAACCTTTGCGGATGCCTGCTCGAGGCAATGCGCGAGAACCCCGCGACATTCGACGCATTGCTCGAAACCTTCGAGGGGATACTGTCGTCGAAGATCGACGCCGGCGTGGCGCAGGAGGACAGCTTCCGCCGCATGCGTTCCACGAGTGCGCGCCGTCCACTACAAAGCGTCTTCACCCGCGACTGCATCGCGCGCGGACTTGACATCGAGGAAGGCGGCGCCCGCTACAACTGGGTCGAATGCTCGTTTGTCGGCATGGCGAACCTAGTCGATTCCCTCGCCGTCATCCGCGAAGTCGTGTACGCGACCGGCGAGTTCACGCTGCGTGACCTGCTCGCGATTCTCGAATCGGATTTCGACGGCAACGAACCGCTTCGCCAGCGCTTCCTCAACCGCTTCCCGAAATACGGACACGACAATCCGGAGTGCGATGCGCTGGTGTCGCGCGTCGCGGCCGTGATCGACCGAGAATGTTCGCGCCACAAGGTTTTCCCGTACGATTCGCACTATATTCCCGGCACATTCTGTTGGATCATGCACCAGCGGCTTGGCGCGGAAACCGGTGCTACGCCGGACGGCCGTTCCGCCGGCTTCCCGTTTGCAGATGGCGCCGGACCTGCGCAAGGACGCGAGACGTTCGGGCCGACGGCAGCGATGAAATCCGTCTGCTCGTGGAGTCACAAGCGCTTGATCGGCGGTTCCGCCTTCAACATGAAGTACACGCGCGCGCTCCTCGCAGGCGATGCCGCCCGCGAAAAACTGCTGGCGCTTGTCGATGCCTTCATCGCCGGCGGCGGCTTCCAGACGCAGATCAATGTCGTGGACAACGCGGTGCTCAAGGCGGCGAAACTCCATCCGGAGGATTACGCGGATGTGACGGTCCGCATCGGCGGATACACGGATTACTTCGTGAAACTCGATCCGAAGATGCAGGACGAGGTAATCATGAGGACGCAGTATGAAACCATTTGATGCCTCGGCAACCGATTTGGAAACGCTCCGCGCCACACGCGGACTTGTCTTCGATATCCAGAAATTCTCGCTCCACGATGGTCCTGGCATTCGCACGACAGTCTTCATGAAGGGATGCCCGCTGCGTTGCATTTGGTGCCATAACCCCGAATCGCAGCGCGCCGCGCCGGACATCCTCTTCTCGCCGGAAAAGTGCATCGGCTGCGGATGGTGCTTCAAAAACTGTCCGAATGGCTGCCACACCGCCACGGCCGAAACGCCGCATGTCTTCAACCGCGACGCATGCGTACGCTGTGGGAAGTGCGCCGAGCGCTGCTATGCCGGCGCGATTGAAGTCGCAGGACGCGAGACAACCGCCGGCGAGGTCTTCGACGAAGTCCTCAAGGACAAATGTTTCTACGACAATTCGCAGGGCGGCATGACGCTTTCGGGCGGCGAGCCGCTAGCACAGCCCGCCTTCTCGCTAGCGCTTGCGCGTCTCGCGTCGGCCGCCGGCGTGGCGACTTGCATCGAGACTTGCGGACACGCGCCATGGGAATCGCTCGAAGCGCTTCTTCCCGGACTCGACTGGCTGCTCTTCGACATCAAGGCGACCGATCCGGCGAAGCATCGCGAATTCACGGGCGTTGACAATGTCAAACTGCTCGGGAATCTCCGCCGCGCTTCCGCTGCGGGAGCTAAGATTGCATTGAGGTGTCCGCTCATTCCCGGAGTGAACGACGATGCAGGCCACCTTACTGGCATAGCCTCGCTTGCGGAGGAACTGGCCGGAGTGCAACGCATCGACATCGAGCCATATCATCCGCTTGGTGTCGGCAAATGCGCGCGGCTCGGACGTGCGCCCGATCTCGACAAGAAGGAATTCGCGCCAGAAGAACAAGTCGCGCACTGGCAATCCGCAATCCAGTCCCGCACATCGAAGCCTGTCCAGATTTCCAGATGACAATCGAAAGTCTGAAAGAAGACGAATATACGTACTAATCCTGTACCATTGACACTAGTAAAGCAGGGTGTAGTAAAGCAGGGTGTGTCCCCATTTCCATTCCAAATGGGGACACACCCGTTTTTTATTCCTATGCAAACGGCATTTTGATATATTCGATATCAATCACGGCATAAGTCGAAAGGATTACAAATCATGCCGAACACGCTTTCTTTCGCTGTCCAGAGTTTTTGCTTCCGCGAGACAAAGGACCTCGCCGGCCTTGCCGCCGCCGTGCGCGCCTGCGGTCTCGACCGCATCGAACTTTGCGGAGTCCATATCGACTTCAAGGATACCGCGTCGCATGCGCCCACTGTCGCCGCTCTCGCCGCCGGCGGCGTGAAGATCGCCAGCGCGGGCGTGAACCAGATTACCGGCGACGAGCCCGCGATGCGCCCGCTCTTCGAATTCCTGAAGGCCGCGGGGGCGCGTCACATGAGCATTGCCTTCCCTCTGGAGGGCCATGAGGATGCCTTCCGCGTGGCGGATGCCCTCGCCGAGGAGTTCGATGTGAAGCTCGGCGTCCACAACCATGGCGGCAACTGCTGGTTTGGCGGCTTCGAGGCGCTCGAGTATATCTTCCGTCACACCTCAAATCGCGTGGGTCTCTGTCTCGATACCGGATGCGCGTACCTGGCGGGCTTTACGCCAGAGGATCTCGCGAAACGCTTCGCAGGCCGTATCCACGCCGTACACGTGAAGGATCTCACGTTGAAGCGAGATGGCAGGCTGGAGAATGCGGTTGCCGGCCGCGGCAATCTCGACCTTCCGCGTCTCGCCGCGTCGCTCGCCTCCGCGAACTTCTCCGGCGATGTCATCGCCGAATACGAGGGCGAGCCAGACAATCCGCTTCCAAGCGTCGCCGCCAGCGCCGCGGCGATTCGAAGTGCGTTCGCTGGCTGAGGATTTTGTTTTCAGAATGGAGATGTCCAATGAATGATTCGCAACCCAATGCCGCTTCCCCATCAGCTGCCGCGCCATACGTGCCGCCAATCCCGTCGGCACTCGCAAAGGGCAACCCTTCGTTTGGCACCCGTGTGAAGCGTTTCTTCGTATCGCGGGGCATGACGCTCTTTGGTGCTGTAATCCTTCCCGTTTTCGCCTTCGCTGTCGGCCTCATGTTCAACGCCGATCCGTGGCTTAACGAGGTATCGCCCATTCCAAACTGGAGCTCCGCGGCATTGGTCGCATTCGTGATTATCGCGAATCTCTTCCTTTGGATTGCGGCTGGAGCCAAACTCAAGCGCGGTTTTGGTTTCATCGGCGCATTGAACGCCGCTTCCATCACGATAGCGCTCTTCTTCAGCCTGAAGTGCATCCCTCACATGATCGGCGGCACGCTGGTTTGCATTTTCGCCATCATTTTCTACGGAGCGGGGCTGCTTGGCCTGGTGGCGTATGGGCCTCTTACCGCCTTCATCTATGGCCTTGTCCTTCGCCGCCGCCTGGCTGCGCCGCAGTGCGTGGGGCAAGATGCCCAATCCACTGGGGCCATGGCGAACAGTTCCAGCCGCCCCAGGCTTCCCGGCGCGATTCCAGGTGTCGTGATCGGCATCGCGCTGTTGCTGCTTGGACATTCGCATGGGTTTGTCGCGCTATGCGGCGTTCGTCTTGCCGCTTCGCAGGATCCCGCCACCTCGGCGCGCGGAGTGCGGTTGCTTCGCGTGATCCATGCCGACAATAACGACATCCATCGGATTGTCAACGGTGTTGACCTGCCATTCATGCCGAATTTCTCCAGACTGCTGTTCGCCGAGACACTGGATCATGTCGATAAGGATCTCCTTTTCTATCGCGTGACGGGGCGCGACCCCGAATACCGCTGGAGCAGACGGAGCATGCTGTCTAGTTTCGACCGTCATGTCGGCGAGACAACGGTGGGCGGCGTGGTCGAAGGCCTGTCCATCGACGGGTCTATCTACGAGACAACCGTGGACGCATCATGCGGACTGGGCTATGCCGAGTGGACGATGACATTCGGCAATACCAGGGGGTTCGACCAGGAAGCTCGCGCCCGCCTCGTGCTGCCGCATGGGGCGGTTGTGTCGCGGTTGACGCTGTGGGTCAATGGCGAAGAGCGCGAGGCGGCCTTCGGAGGTCGCGGCGATACCACGGCCGCCTATCAAAGCATCGTGCGCCGCAACCGAGATCCCGTGCTTGTGACCTCATGCGGCCCCGACCAGGTGCTGGTGCAATGCTTCCCCGTGACCATCGGTGACGCCACAATGAAGATACGGCTCGGCATGACGATTCCACTGTCGTACCGCGCCGATGGATCGGCGGTGCTTCAAACGCCGGTCTTCGCGGCCGAGAATTTCTCCATTCCCGCCTCGCTGCTTGGAATGCCCGAAGAAGTTGTTGTTCCTGATGCGGCATCTCGCCTTGCGCCCATCGCCTACTGCCAGGATGTTTCATCCGGCACCAATGCCCCAATGGCGATTGTCCAGCAGGTTGCCGCCACCAGGGAATCGTCAGCGCCTGGCAAGCTGGTAGTCGTGGTCGATGGCTCCGCCGCGCTGAAACCGCATGCCGCGGCAATCTCCGCCGCGGTTGAAGCGCTTTCGGCGACCGGAAACTGCGAACTGTGGTTTGTCGGCGATGACGAACCCAAGGCGCCCGTGCCATCTTCCGATGTCGCGAACGCGCTTTCACCGCGGAACTTCGCGGGTGGCCGCTTCAACTTGCGTACGCTGGCGAAGGCGCTCGATGAAGCGACAGCGAATGGCGGGAATGCGCAGGTGCTCTGGATTCACGGCCCGCAGCCAATCGCGGCGGGAGCGGCCGACGTGCTCGCCTCCAAACTGCGCAATGCGCCGGACGGCGTGTCATTCGCCTCGTTCCAGCTTGTGCCAGGCCCATGCAAGCTGTTGTCCGCGCTTGACGGCGTGCCGAATGCCGCCGCTTTCGCCTGGCGTGACGACGCAGCCGATGCGCAACTCGCCGACGCGCTCGACGCCCTCGCGAAGGGCGATGGCGCGCCGGCGATCGAGCGCCGCCGCATGCCCGCCGGGGATGTTCCCTCCGAGGCCGAGAAGGGAAGCGACCATATCGGCCGCCTCTGGGCGCTCGAAGAGGTGATTGAAACCTATCGTCCAGGCAAGCCCACGACCATTGATCCCGCGAAGAAGATCGCTTGCGGCTGGCATATCGTTTCGCCCGTTTCTGGCGCGGTGGTGCTCGAGACGGCCCAGCAGTTCAAGGATAACGGCCTTGAGCAGGTCGAACCCGAAAGCGTACCGACAGTTCCAGAACCGAAAGACATCGTCTGCCTGCTCGCCGTGGCGCTCGTCTTCGCGATAGCCATTGTCTTCCGCGCGAAAAAACGGCGCGCCGTTTTTGGGTGAATAGGATAATAGGCAAGATGGAATGGATGCCGCCAGCCGCCATGGGTCTGGCGCTGCGGACAGTCCTGTGGGCTGCGGGAGCGCTGCCATTCGTTGTCGCATGGATACGCAGGCAGGGCGGCGACAGCGCAATCACCGCCGGTGTCCCCGCCATGGCTACGCTAGGCGTTTTCCTCGCCATTGTGGCGTGGGACTCGCGCCGTGAGGCAATCCCCCCTGCCCGCTTTGCGCTTGGAACGGTGGCGCTCGCGATGTTTGCCTTGACGCATGGTTCCCTGCCTTTGGCCATTGGCGGGTTGTTCCCTGGATTGGCCGCGCTGTGGTACTTCTCAAGTCAGCGCCATGCGTTTTCCTTTTCCATGCCATTGCTTGGGCTGTTGCTTCTGGGGCTTCCATCCGCCCGCATGCTCGACGTTGTCGCGGGGTATCCGTTGCGGGTGGTGGCGACGCGCCTCGCCGCCTTCTGTCTTTCGGGCATTGGCGCCCCGGTGACGCGATTGGGAATGGAACTTTCCTGGGACGGTATGCCTGTCTGGGTTGACGCCCCATGCTCGGGGATCAAGATGCTTCTTGCGGGATTATGGCTTGTTTGCGCCCTTGCCCAACTCCATCGCTTCGGCTTCGTGCGGACATTCCTGGCGGGCGTCTTTGGTGTCCTGGCAATAATCCTGGCCAATGCCGCCCGTATCGCCATCCTGACCGCCGCAGAGGGCTTTGGCATGTCGCTTTCTCCCGCCACCCACTCTGCCATCGGCGTCTCCGCCCTTCTCGGCGGCGCCGTCCTTTGCGTCTCTTTCACCTCCCTTCTTTCCCGCTGGAAAACGGGGACACACCCCGATTTCCAAACGGGGACAGACCCCGTTTTTACATCACGCCCAACCCAAAATTCCGATGTCGGCGCAACGGGGACAGACCACGTTTTCTGCTGCAAAAAAGCGGGGACACACCCCGTTTTTTCGCGTTTTGGAATGGGGACAGACCCCGTTTTTTGGAATGGCAGACGGAAATTTATTTTGATGCATCTTATTGGAATATCGGTTGTTATGTTTGCAATGGCAATCGGACGGTTTGGCGGGTTGGGAGAGAAGGCCGAGGCAAGCGGGGACGGTGACGCTTCCTTTCCGGGATGGCCGAGAGAATGCGATGGAATGCCGTTGGAAGAGACTCCGCTCACTATTCGGGAAGCGGGCTTTGCAACAGGTTTTCCAGGGAAGGTGGCACGTTTCAATTCTGATGGGAGAATAATTATCTTGCGCTGGGTGACGAAGCCATCGCATGCCGTTCATTCGGGGGAAGATTGCCTTCTGGCGACAGGATGGAGCGTTGAGACTCGTCCCCTGGCGCGGCGTGCCGACGGCGACTGGTCGTGTTTTGTTGCCGAACGCGATGGCAAGCGGCTACATGTCCGCGAGCATTGCATCGAGGCCAATGGTGGGAAAACCTGGTCCGATGTCGCCGCATGGTATTGGGCCGCACTGCTTTGCAAAACCGAAGGCCCGTGGTGGATCATAACTATTGCCGAGCCGTAATCCACAAAAATCGTGGTCTGTCCCCATCTTGTCGCTTTCCCTGCCGGTTTGCTATACTGCTCCGCGATGAAACGCATACTGGACCTTGCCTTTGTAATCGTATTGGCACCGATTTGGCTGCCAGCGCTGGCGTTTGTCGCGGTGGCGGTGCGTATCGGAATGGGGTCGCCTGTTATGTTCCGTCAAAGGCGCGCGGGCCTTCGCGGGCGACCGTTTACGATCTTGAAATTCCGCACGATGCGCGAGGGCGATGGCGGCGACGACGAGCGGCTGACGCCGTTTGGGCGCTTCCTGCGCGCGACAAGTCTCGACGAACTTCCGCAACTGTTGAATGTCCTCAAGGGCGAAATGTCGATTGTCGGACCGCGGCCACTGCTTGTCGAATACCTCCCGCGCTACTCGCCCACGCAGGCACGGCGCCATGAGGTACGCCCAGGCATCACTGGCTGGGCGCAAGTAAACGGCCGCAATGCCGTCGATTGGCAACGGAAATTCGAGCTGGACGTGTGGTATGTCGATCATCGCAGCCTTTGGCTCGATGTAAAAATCCTCTTCATGACGGTCGTAAGCGTCTTTGTCAGCAAAGGCGTCGAAAGCCCTGAATCTGCAACCCCAGGCCCATTCATGGGCAATGAATCCCGAAACGAGGCATAGCATGGAAGAAGTCAAAAAGAGCAATGAGCCGACACGGGCTTTTGATGTCACCGTGATTGGCGGCGGAGTGGCGGGCGTTTGCGCCGCGATTCAGGCCGGCCGCCTCGGCGCAAGGACGCTTCTTGTCGAAGCCACGTCCCGTCTCTCCGGGACTGTCGTAAACTCCGGCATCGCGTACCCTGGCATGTTCCACGCATGGCAGAAGCAGATTATCGCGGGCATAGGCTGGGAGCTTGTGACCAAGACCCTCGACGAGGCTCGTATGCCGATGCCCAACTGGCGCGATCTCAATCTGGACTTTTGGAAGCTCCAGATCCGTATCGACCCTTCGTTGTTCAGCGCGATTTGCGACGAGGCGGTCATCGGTGCGGGCGTCGACCTCCGGCTGCACACGATGCTTGGCGCCATGGAGCGTCGCGCGGACGATGGCTGGAAGCTCACGCTCTGCGGCAAGGATGGTCTGGAGACCGTCGAGGCGCACCGCGTGATCGATTGCTCCGGCGATGCCATCGCGGCGCGCCTTGCCGGCGCCGAAACGCTTTCGAGTCCTGATTGCCAGCCTGCGACCAGTTACTTTAGGATGGCGGGCTACGACACCACGAAGATGGATCGCACAGTGCTCGACGCCGCATTCATCCGCGCCGTCGAAGCCGGCGAACTGCGCGCTGAAGATGCCTGCTGGCGCATCGACCAGCCGCAGGTCTGGAACATCCTCCAGAAGCATGGAGGCAATGCGAACCACGTCCCTGCGACATCCGAATGCGCGACATCGCGCGGCCGCACAGCCCTTGAGATAGAAGGCCGCGCCGCGATACGTCGCCTCGTGCGCTGGCTCCGCACGCAACCTGGATTCGAGAACCTGGTGCTGGAATCCGTCTGCCCCGAAGTCGGCGTGCGCGAAAGCCTGACCGTCCGTGGCCTTGCGACGGTAAAGCGCGAGGAGTATTGCGCGGGTACACTCGTTCCAGAAGCGATCTGCTACTCGTTCTATCCGATCGACGCGCACGGAATCCGCTCAACCGACTGGCAGACGGAAAATCTGAAGAAGGGCATCGTCGCCACGATTCCGCGCGGAGCGACAATCGCCGCCGGCGTGCCCGACCTGCTTATCGCCGGACGCATCCTTTCCAGCGACCACCTCGCCAACAGCGCACTCCGAACGCAGCCCACCTGCATGGCGACAGGCCAGGCCGTCGGCGCCCTCGCCGCGCTTTCCGTGCGCATGAACCGCGCCGCGCAGGATGTCCCGATGGAGGAATTGATCCCCGCCCTCAAGGCCAACGGCGCAATCGTCCCGCCAGACCTCGACTAATCGCGGGGCCGCAATGTCAAATCACGACCACTTGACATTGCGTGCGATATGGGTAGAATATCTCTTTCCGTTTTCAATCAGGAGGTTACAATGAACAGCAAGTTCGTGATTGGTTCGATGGCGCTGGCTTCATCGTTTGCGATTGCCGGCAATGTTACCTGGAATGGCGACACCGGCGGAAATTGGTCCAATGGGGCCAACTGGGACAGCGGCGTGGCACCTGTCAACGGTGATGTCGCAATCCTCCCCGATGTCTCCTCGGGCATCCGCGAGGTGACAATCGATACGGCTTCCGAAGCCACCCGACTGACCGTCGAACAGACGACTTCCGGCGCCGCCACGGCCATCACGCTCAATGACGACCTTACGCTCTATTCCGCCGACTGGGATGGTTCGCCGACCTGGATCACACCGACTGCGGGCAAGGCGTCGATCTCCTTCAATCTCAACGGGCATACTTTCACCTTGCGCGACAACAATGGTCGCCGCATGGCGGCAAAGATCGATGGAACTTGGAACATCGGTTCGGGTTCGCTGTTGGAACTGGTCCAGACGGGCGCAGGTTCCGGATTGCAACTCACCAACGATGGCGTGATCGACCAGCATGACGGCGGCGAGATATTCTACCACTACGACTCTGGATTCAACACAGGCGGGAACCGCAACTATGTGAACAACGGCGTCTGGACGATGTCGAACGCCGCCTACTTCCGTTTCCTTGGACCAAACGGACATCGAAGTCCAGGCGGATTCGGATACCTCACGGGATGCGAAAACCGTGGTTCCTTCTCGATCCTCAGCAATTCGACCAACGAATTCGGAACACTGACGAACTACGGCGAGATGCTGATCGGCAATGGCGCGTATCTTGGCGCGCCGGGCTGCAGTCCTGAATTCTACACGGCAGAAGGCGGTGTTACGGAAGTGGCCGGCGAAGGAGTCATCTTTGGATCCGACAATGTCAATGGCTGGGCGACACTCGGCAACGGCGGCGAGTTCACCATCGGCAACGGTGTAGCCACCAACAACCTGACAATGAGTAACGGCAGCGTCAGGTTCCAGAACTACGAAGGCGGCGTATTCACTATTCCGAGCAACGCCGTGTTCACGGCGCATTACATCGGCCCACAGGGCAACTGCGTGCTCGAAAATGCGGGCGAATTGCACATCGACGGCGGCACACTCCAAACCGATTGGACCCCATCAAGCAACAACAATGGAGACCGACACATATCAAACAGCGGTCTTATGCGCATCGACAACGGTGGCGTTTTCCAGATGACATCCTCCATTGGAAGAGATATATGGGGATTCACTGGCAATTCAAATTCTGGCGTCCTCGAAATCCTAAACGGCTCCATGTTCCATTTCATAGAACTTGCGAACAGTGGCGCTGTCAAACTTGGCGGCGATGCCAGTCTCGGCGGGAAGCGTCTTTCAAACCACTGGATACTTAACAACAACAGTGGCGACGTCATCGTGACCGGCACGAACAACGTCATTGGCAACCTCTTGCTTGAAAACACGGGATGCCATACCACTCTCAACAGCCAGCGCTCGATCGATCACTACGAGTACGAGACGAACGTTGTCGAGGACATAATTGGCGGCACGAATATCGAGGAAGTCGTCGAGATTCCCTTCTACAACAAGGGCGCGACGGTCGTTATCGGCACGAACGACGAAGACGTGGCGGAGCTGATCCTCGCCTCGCCGCAGCATGCATACTACAATGCCAATGTCGGCACGACGACAGAACTCGCGCGCGCGTCCTCGCTGCTGCTTACCGCCCGGTGCTCGAATCAGACCACACAGGGCAACACGGTACTCACCAACAGCGGATACTTCCGTCATGGCGGACGCATCACAATCCAGCCGAACTTCAATGGCTGGCGCAACATCGAAAACTATGGCGAGTGGGTGGTGGATGGCACGAACGCCGTTTACGAGCAGATTGCGGCGACTGGCGGACAGTCGCCGGGCGAGTTCTACTACAACAACTACGCAGGCGGCAGCTTCGGCGGCGAGGGCGTATTCTGCGGATTGGATTCCACGGGTGTGTCATGGTTCAGCGGCACGCTCACCTTCAACAACAGCGGCGAACTGCGTCCGACCGGCGAACTTGAGATTCAAAACGCCAACATCACATCGACCGGAGGCGCGTCCATGACGGTGGTCGCGACATCTGGCGACAAGATCGGCGCACTGAAGCTTACGGGCAAGGGCGCGAATTTCGCCCTGCCCGCGAGCGGAGCCACGCTGAATGTCGAACTCCCCAAGAAGCTCAGTTCGATTGGTGGCACGCACAAGGTCCGTATCGTCGAGGCCAACTCGGTCTCCGGCACCTTCGACAGTTTCACCATCAACGGCGAGGATCCCGCGCTTTCGAAGGCGACTTGCTTCGTCGAATACGGCCCGAATTACATCGACCTCACGATCAAGGTCCCAACGGGCACGGTTATCTTCGTTAGGTAAATGTAACCACAAAAAAAACGGCGCGCC
>JAZQOE010000078.1:0-10255 GCA_045627705.1 Kiritimatiellia bacterium
TAGTCCATATATTATACGAAACGCCGCCGGCGATTGCAAGTGGGTCAAGAGCGAAAGACCCCAATGTAATCGGGGCCAGGTGTCAAACTGTCACAATGTGCCGCGTAAACCTATGGCCAATCAGCGAAGAGATACGGATAATATTCAGAAATCTAAAGGCGGAGATTGTTGATGGCTTATGTAGGACGGGTGTCTGAAACCGTCAACTTCCACCAGAAAGAAACATGTTGGGGTCCCTCGGCTTGTACCGGGGGACTTTTGTTTTATCGGGTGCCGTTCGCCGCAGTATTCGACGGTCGTGCTGGAAACGGCGCAAACGTCGCCTGTCGAGGCCTTATCGAATCGCTTGCAGGAAATTTTGCAGGATGATATGATCCTCACGTCTGGCAGATTTGGATTTCAAATCGAAAATTGTCAGGCGTCATCTACCCGATCGAGGTCAAAAAGGATTCGTCCCCCAAGGCGAGCGATGCCGCGGCCTTCGCCGTGTTGGACAAGATCAAGGGGAAGTCGCGCGGACAAGGCGCGATCGTGTGCAACTGCGCCGCACCGCTGCACCTGAGGGACAATCTGCTGGCCCTGCCCGTCTGGTACCTGTAAAGGCGTGCGCCAGGCTCCTTGTTCCCAGTGGGGAATTGCTCACTCGATCACGTTGAGCGTAAGGCCGGCGAGATCGAGCTCGCCGGCGAAGTCCGCGGCGATGCGGTAGGAAATGCGTTCGACGTTTCCAGCGATCGCCGGATTCTTCTTGTCCTGCGTCTTGTTCTTCTGTTTCCACGCAAGAGCTTCGTTGAGCGCAAGGGGAATGGAAATCAGGGTTGTCTCGCTTCCATCGGCGCCGTGGGCGACGACGAATATCGTAGCGGTGCCCGAGAAGTCGCCGTTGCGCCGCGCAAACGAACCGACCTTCACGCGCTTGCCGCCCGCGAACCGGCCGACGATCCAATCCGGCGCCTCAAGCGAAATGGCGTGGCGGACAGTATGGCGTATCCGCAGGAAGCCGCCATGCCTGGGATCCGCCTGCGGCATCCCGACAGATTGTTCCGCGGGATTCTCCATCGTGTACCGCCAGCCATAGACTTGCGGATACGGCGCAAGATCGAAGAACTTGAACGGCGGAAGAAGATTCCTGTCGGGATCGAACGCGGCATCCGCGACAAGCGGGTCGAGCGGCGCATCCGGGACGGAAACGCCATTCGCCAGTTGCGCCGCGGCCTGGGCCCGACGCGCCGAGACGCTGGCGTGGCGAAGGGCGGAAACCGCGCCCGCAACTGCGATGATCACGGCGAGGACAGCGAGGATGATCGTCGTCTTCAAACGGCGGTTCGTGCGCTTCAGCGAATCGAGATCGGCATTGATGGTCGCATCCTGGACCATCGCGGATTCGTCGGTCGGCGGCGCGAAGCCAAGCGCCTCGCGGACGGCCTCGCGCGTGGGCACGGGATCGCGGCGCAGCATGGGCATCTTCGCGGGGTCGAGTCCGGCGGCCACGGTCGCCGCGGCGAGGGCGTCGTAGTCGAACGAGACGCGGCGGAAGCGCACGGTGCGCGTTTCGTCATCGTACAGGCAGTACGAGGCGCGCGGATCGCCATCGCGCGGATCGCCCACGGAACCAGTGTTCACGATGAAGCGGCGTCCGTCATCGACCACGAAATCCTGCGGCGCGATCCAGCGCGCCGTGCCGCTTTCGCCAACGACGCAGATGCTTGGGATATGCGAGTGGCCGACAAAGATCAGCGGTGCGTCGGTGGCGCCCCACGCGCGCCTTGCCTCTTCCGCATCGACGATGTATGGAAACGCCTGCGGCTGGAATGGCGAACCATGGGCGCACAGGAATCCATGCGCGGAAATCGTGAGCGGGTTCGATCCAAGGAACTCGCGCCCGCGGGCGTTGATCCGCGAAGCGCTCCATTCGACCATTGACTTCGCGAAATCGTTGAAGTTCTCCGGCGACATCTTGCCCGAGATCGCGGCGTCGTGGTTGCCCATCACGAAGGCATCCACATGGCGGTAAACGGACTCCAGGATCGCGGCCGGTTCGGGGCCGTAGCCCACGATGTCGCCGAGGCAGATGATCTTCCCCGCCTTGCACGACGCGAGGTCGGAAAGAACCGCCTTCCATGCGACGAGGTTCGAGTGGAGGTCCGATACTATCGCGTACAACATGCGCTATTGCCCCTTTGGAGCGTCGGGCGGACGTATTTCCAAGATATGCTCGACGCGCGATTCCTCGTCTTTGTTCAGCACTTCGACCAGCACCTTGCGTCCGCGCACGAACAACCCATGCACGGCCTTCGCGCCTTCGGTCGCTATCACGTCGCGGATGAGGTCGATCATCGGGCGCGTGATGCGGAGGCCTGGCAGGAAGACAGGGATGCCCGGCGGATACGGAACCAGCAGCTGCCCCGCTATGCGTCCTTCGCTGGAGTCGAGCGGGACGAGCTCGCCGTCGCAGAGCGCGGCGTCGCGCGGGAGCACCGACACCTGTTCGTTGATCGCCGCGGGAATCGATGGGATGCGGAACTCCTCCTCGGGCGCGCCGATGAGGTCGCGGTTCTGGCGGCATACGCGGAAGAGGTATTCGAAGTGCTCTTCGACCGTGCCGGCGGTAACGAGGAAAAGGATGGTGACGGGCGTCGCCTTCTCCCACTGGATCCGCGCGGAATGGAGCTGCTTCTCGAAGCGCACCCGCGCCTTTTCGTTGCGGAAGACGATTATCATCTTCAGCGGATCGTGCATGTAGCCATCGCCGTCGAACCGCGCGCCGTCGCCCGTTATCGAATCGAGGTCCGCGAAGCATTCCGAAACGGGCCGCCCGCACTCGTCGGCCACGCGCTTCTTGAACGCCGCCACCCAGTGGAGACGCTCTTCGATGATGCGCAGTCCCTCGAGGCGCATCTGGATGCCGGCCACATCGAGCGTCGCGAGCATCGGATAGTGCGGCGAAGTCGAATGCCAATAGCGCAGGAACTCGTGGAGGTCATGCGAGAACTTTTCGTAGGAGCCGTGGCCGTGAAGGACGAAGCGCTTACGGAGCCAGCGGAACTGGCGCGAGGCGTCGGACTCGAGAAGCGCCTTGAAGCGCGTCGAGACATGGATCATCGACGCCTGCGAAAACGCGGCGAGCGCCTTGTGGGTCGATTGCACCGCGAAGTGCGCGCCGGAGAGTTCGTTCACGGCGTTGTAGCGCACTTGCGAATTGTCGGCGAGCGTGCGCGTGTAGAACGGATGGAAGTTCAGGTATGGCGCCCATGCCTCGTCGGCATAGAAGAGCAATCCCGCCTTCTCGCACATCCTGCCGATCTCCCACACGGGATAGAGGATTCCCTCGTAGGTGCAGGTCGTGATGATCAGCATGCGCGGACGCCGCGACGGCGGATATTGCCTGAACAGTTCCCCGCGCAGGTCTTCGAGCGGGATCGGGCCCCAGACGCCCAGGCGCGAGTTGTAGTGCGCGGGGAGGTAGCGCGGGATCGCGCCGGACATGACGACGGCGTGGTGGACCGACTTGTGGCAGTTGCGGTCGAGCAACACAACCTCGCCAGGACGGAGCAAAGTCATCAGCATCGCCTTGTTCGAGGTGCTTGTGCCGTTTGTCACGAAGCACGTCTGCGCGGTGCCAAAGATTTCGGAGGCGAGGCGCTGCGATTCCGAAAGCGGCGACTGCGACTCGGGCGACGAAAGGTCGCCGAGGCGCTCGACCGATACCGACAGATCAGCGCGGAAGCTGAGCGGGCCCATCGCCTCGCGCATGCCCTGGAGGAACGGCGACTGCTCGAGCGCCTTGCCGCCATTGTGCCCCGGCGTGTGCCAGTTCGTGCCGGCCTTGGTGCAAACGTACTCGCGGAGCGCGGTCCAGAAGCGCGGTTCCCAGAAGGAACTGAACAGATGCTGGATGCGCTTGCGGTAAAGGACGGGATTTTCAAGGACCGAACGGCTCTTCGCGATCCAGCGGCGCGCGGGCAGCCTGATACGCTTGTGCCCCGGGGTCGTAAGCACGACCTTGGGGATCGCGGGGAAGTATGTGAGGAACCACTGGGTGAGCGAAAGGCCGTCGAGGGTGAACGAATCGATCGGGGCCAGCCCTGGTTCGCCCTGCCCGGAATCATCCGCGGGATCCGGGGCGATGGCGTCGTCGAGCAGGAAAAGGCAGCACTGCTTCGCCGCATCGGAGAGGAAGTGGCGGTCGTTCTTGACGTTGAACAAAAGCTCGTCCATCGCCTTGGGGGTATCGACGGAAACGAGCTTCAATCGCGGGAAATCGCGCGGTTCCGCGAATGCGAAGAACTCGCGGCAGACTGCGCGGAACGCATCGGAGAAACCATACTCCATGTCCGGCAGCAGACGGGCATCGTCGGGCGTTGGAGTATGCAGGTAAACGACGGTCAGCGGTTGAAGCATGGGCTTATCCCCAAATGGAGTTTTGGAGATTATCGTTACTTGATGCTTTGGATGTCAACACCCGCCGCTTCGACCCACGTGATCCCATACGGAGGAAGAACCACCCGGCCAACGCCGGACTCCCCCGAAAACAAATCGCGCCACTTGCCGGCAATGCCATCGAACGTGGCTGGACGATCCGTGAGATTGTGGAGGGCGAAGATAGTCTGGCCGCACTTTGAATCGCGCCGCACGGCGAACATCCCCTTCCCCGCATCCAGCACTTCCTGTGCGGAATCGGGATGGAAGGCGGGCTGCGCGGAACGGAGGCGGAGCAGGCGCGTGATCGCGCCGAAGACGATCGCGCGGAGCGACTGCGGGTCGCCGAGCTCCTTCGCCAGTTCGTCGGCGCGGAGTTGCGCGCGGTTGATGCTGCGCGCGCGCCCGGTGCGCTTGACGCCTTCGTAGTCGTTGCGCGAACCGAGCAGGCTGTGGATGTAGATGCCGGGCATGCCCATAAGGCACATCGGGATCGCCTGCGAAACGATAAAGCGCGCGACCTGCGTGGAAAGCGGCTCGTCGGCGTTTGGATCATTCACGGCGTCGAAGTAATTCAGGTTGAGCTCGTATGGAGAGATGGAACCATCGGCGTTGCGCTTGCCTGTCACATCGCCGCCGTGGCGGCTCGCCATCGCGACCATCTCCATGCGCGTCGGCTCATCGAGCAATCCCTCGGTCGGACGCATTCCAATGCCGTCGTGAGTCGCCGTGATGTTGAGGTATGTCGCACGCGGGCCGATCCACTTGATGCCCGATGCCCAATCCGTAAGCACGCCGCCGTCGCCCGAGCGAAGCGCATGGACGATCAACGGCGCCAGGGCGAAGTTGTAGATCATCTGCGCTTCGTCGCCATGGTCGCCAAAGTAAACGACGTTTTCCTTGTGCGGCACATTCGTCTCGGTGAGGAGCAGTACATGCGGGGCGGCGGCGTCGAGCACGTCGCGCAGGAGCTTGATCAGCTCGTGCGTCTGCGGCAGATGCGCGCATGACGTGCCGAGTTCCTTCCAGAGATAGGGGATTGCATCGAGGCGGATCATGGCGGCGCCGCGGGCGGCGTAGCCGAGCACGACGTCGAGGATCTCGAGCAGCACCTCCGGATTGTGGTAGTTCAAGTCGAGCTGGTCGCGGCTGAAGGTCGTCCAGAGATAGCGGGTGCGACCGGCCGCATCGACATAGTCGTGGAGCAGCGGAAGGTTGCGCGTGCGGAGGACTGACGAAGTGTCCGTATCCTTCGGCAGCTCGATGCAGAAGTCCTTGTAGCGCGGATCGCCGGCCAGGTCGCCCTTCACGTATGCGCTCGAGGCGGAGACATGGTTGATAACGCCGTCGAAGACGATGCGACGCGATTGCGCCATGGATTCGATGTCAGCCCAGGTGCCGAGGTCGGCGCGTACCGCGCGGAAGTCGGAAACCGCGAAACCGTCGTCGGACGTAAACGGGTAGAACGGCAGCAAGTGCACGAAAGGCAGGAGGTCTGGCGCGCGAGAATCGAGGAACTCGCGAAGGGTCGCGAGCGGCGTCCCGCCTGAACCCTCGGCGGGAAGGATTGAATCGCCGTAGGTAATGAGCAGCGACGACGACGCATCCCAGCCCTGCTTGCGCGGCGCGATCTTTCCGCTCCAACCGTCGATCAGCGCGACCACGTGCGGAAGAAGCGTCGCGGTCGTTTCGGCGCCATACACCTTTTCAAGGCGCGCCTTGATCCTGGCTTCGTTTTCGGCCTTCATGAATCACTCCTTGATCAAGCCTTGACGGAGATGGCGATTGTCTCGCGCGCCATGTCGGAGAGATTCACGAGGTTGCGGCCGGCGATGCCTGTCACGAGCCGGTCGTGGAGCGGCGGCGCCAAGTGTTCGGGCAGCGCCTTGCGACCGAGCATTGCGCCGAGGACGCTTCCAGCCGTTGCGCCGTTGCAGTCGGTGTCGAATCCGGCGGAAACGGCGAGGCCGATGGTGCGCGTGAAATCCTTTTCGCCCCAGAGCAACGCCCACGCGACAATCTGCGCATTGGAATTAGTGTGGCACCAGTGGTGGCCGAACGCCTCGTTCCAGCGGGCATGGATCGCATCGAGGGCCTGGGTCGAATCAAGACCCTGCTTGCGCCACTCGAAGACTTGCGCGAGGTCCGCGAAAAGACGCGAACGGGCCGGGATCTGCGCCATGCCCGCGCGGATCGCGGTCTCGACGGAATCCGTGGCGAAGGCGGCGGCGATCATGGCGGCCGCCCACATTTCCCCATAGACACCGTTGCGGACATGCGAGAAGGATGCATCGCGCCAGCCGAAATCAGCGGCCGCCTCTGGATTGCCGGGATTGCAATAGCCGAAGAAATCGGCGCGGATCTGGGCGCCGATCCATTCGCGGTACGGGTTGCGGTACGTGGCGGTGGTGAAGCGCGTCGGCGCGCGACCCGCGTTATCGACAGTCGGCACGCAAAGCGTGTAGTTCCTGTAGGCCATGCGTTCCGCGGTGCAGACATGGAGAAGCGGGATGTTGCCGCACCAGAAGTTGCCGACATCGCGGGCGGTGAAATCGCGTCCGTTGAGACGGACGATCTCCATGCCCGTCACGGTGTAGTTCGTATCGTCGTCTTCCGGCATGCGGTCGAGATGCTCGACGGCGTGGGGTGAATCCGCATTGAGCCAGAAATCGTGCCCGATCGCGGCCTTCACCGCATCGGCGCCGAGTCCAGACCAATAGTCGGCGAGGGGCCAGCGCCCTTGCGCCTTGAGCGCGAGTTCGATATCGCGACGGCGGACGCCCTCGCACGGCTTGCCGAGCATACATCCGCAGCAACGTCCGGTCCACGCGCCGTGGACGCGGTCGAAGAGTTCCTCGCCTTGCGGCACGCTTCCAAGCGCGACGGGCGCGGGACGTTCCGCGCGGATTTCCGCCGGTGATGAAGGCTCCACGAATTTGTAGCCCGGAAGGAGCGGCAGGTCGGCGCAGGCGTCGATCCACTCGTACGCCGCTTGCTGGAGGGCGAAGTCCTCTGTGCCGTCTGGCGCGTCGAGCGCGGCGCAAAGCTCGTCGCAACGCGCGGAGAGCGGCGCGATATCGCGGCCCTCATCCTTGTCCTGTCCCTGTTCGATCCGCAGATCGGCGGATGTGAGGCGAAGCCACATTTCGACCATTTCGATTCCTCCGTGGTGGATGCCGGCAAAGGCCGGCGATTAGAGTTGAACTACATGTCAACAAGCGGCGAAAGCATTTCGACCGCGCTGGCGAGGCTTTCGGCGGAAGGCGCGACTGCGCCATCGACATCGCGCGTCACGACTTGCAGCAGGCGCGGCAGGGGACACACTTCGATCTCGTCGATCGCGCAGTCGAGCATGGAGCCTCCAGTACCGGCGAAGCAGACGATCGAGCGGACCGGGATATCGTCGATCCCCTTTGCCTTGAGCCACGCGGAAAGCTGGTTCGCGGCGTTGCGCGCCTGCGCGACTGGCGAGCGTGATGGGACGACGCCATTCACAAGGATGCGTCCGCGGTCGATGGTGACGGAGCCATTCCATGTTTTCGTCTCAATCACGCACGCGCCATTCGGGCCGATCACAACATGGTCGATATCGGACGAGCGGCGCATCTCGGTATCGGTCGAGCCGAGGTTCACGCCGTGGAAGATATCGTATCCGCCGGGAAGGCGCGACAGTTCTGCGCCGACAAGCTCTTCGCCGCGCGCGCCGTTGAAGAACGCGCCGATGCGGCGGCGGCCCGGGCCGAATGCGGCACAAAGTGCGATGAGCGCGGCGATCGCCAATGGAAGCCCGCCGAAGAATGATGTCGCGCGAGGGAGGATCGCCCCGATCAAGACACCGATCATGAACACCGCCCCGAGGAGAGGCCACAGGGCGCGGATTACGCCGGCAAAGCGCGCGCGTTCGCCCGGCGCGCCGTGAATGCGCACCGCATTGCGTCCGGCAACCGTATTTACGCTGTTCGACACGATGGACTCCTTGTTTTCCGCGGATGGCGAAGGCGGCGTCATACGCTACTTCGCGGGGTAGAAGATTTGGGCGATGTAGCTCTTGCCAGAATTGGAAAGTTCCCACTTGCCAGTCTTCTTCGTCGCGTAGCCACGCGCATTGCGCCCAAGCGCCTCCTCGTCCACGCCGAAGAGCCTTGGCAGTTCGCTCTCATTGGGGGCGGGTTCCGTGTCAGGCCACGGGCGCAGGCGAAGCGGCACGCCGCTTTCCGCGATTTCGAGAAGCGCCACATTCGCGACCTTCGGAGCCGTGCCATTCCCGAGTTCGTTCAAGTCTGGATAGTGGCGGAAATATTCGGGGGGGCGCGCGGGATCGACCTTCACCGCCACGATCAATGCCGCTTTCTCCGAGCGCAGTTCGTCGAGCATCGAGAACGTGCCGTCCGGATTGCGATGGTTCAGCATCGCGAGCGGGTCGATGCCATACAGGTTGCGGCCGTCCCACGCGCCATGCGTGAGCGGCGCCTTCTTTTCCTTCATGAAATCCGGATAGCGCGTGTTGATGAATACGCCGAGTTCGAAGTGGAGATGCGCGCGATCAAGCGCGATGCCGGAAGCGCTGCTGTTGCCGAGGCGCCCGATTGCCTGGCCGGCCTTGACTTCGCATCCGGCGACAAGTCTAGGCTCCACTGCGTCGAGGTGCGCATAGAGCGAGTATATCCAGCCCATGGGGTCATCGTGGGTCAAGACCACATACCTGCCGTACGAGGAATTGCCTGGAACCGCGTTGATGTACGCGACCTTGCCGTCAGCGACAGCGTACACTTCGTCTTGCGGCCTGCGCCTGGCGTCGCGCTTCGTGGGCGCGATGTCGATGCCCTCGTGCCAGCGGGCGCCATTCGCATCCGTGCGTGTCGCGCCATACAGTCCCGACACCTGGCGGCCGGATTCGGTGGGCATGAAGATAGACGGGGAATTAGTGTCGGCGAAACTCTGCTGTGGCGTCGGATTCACGAAACGAAGGAGCGGCTTCGACGGCGTGGAGTTTGTCTGCGAGGCGGAGGTGTCGTCCTCGCCCGATGCGACGACAGTCTTGCCCGGGCGACTGCATCCGCCTGCGAACATCGCGGGGAAGAGTTCGGCCAAGAGTGCCCCGACAGCGATCGCGGCGGCCAGCCAAAGGCCTGCGCGAAGGCCAGGGATCCTTTCCCTGCGCGGACTATACCCGTTTTGATTCTGCGATAGTGGTGAAAGATACATGGTACTGGAATATAGCAAAAACAGCCTTCAAATCCAATG
This sequence comes from Kiritimatiellia bacterium, assembly GCA_045627705.1. Taxonomy (GTDB): domain Bacteria; phylum Verrucomicrobiota; class Kiritimatiellia; order RFP12; family JBMNHG01; genus JBMNHG01. Next base: position 9,664 of record JAZQOE010000078.1, read on the forward strand.
TTTGAAATAGGCAACAAAAAAACACCGCGGAAAACCTAGGGAAATTGTTATTTTCCTATTGCAACGCCAATAAAAAAAGGCGATACTGCACCCAACGTGGGGTGTGGTTATCCCACGAAATCAAGGAGTAATGATCATGGCTACCAAGAAAGCTGAACCCAAGAAGGCCTGCGCCAAGGCCTGCGCTTGCAAGAAGGCGTCTGCCGCCCCTGCCAAGAAGGCCCCCGCGGTCCCCACGACGAAGTCTCAGATCATCGGCGCCATCGCCGAGGCCGCCGAGATCAACAAGAAGCAGGCTGCCGCCGCTTACGAGAAGCTCGTCGCTATCGCCTACGATGGCGCCAAGAAGCTCGATGCCGGTATCGTCCTCCCTGGTCTCGGCAAGTTCCTGATCAAGAAGCAGGCCGCCCGCACCGTCCGCAATCCGCAGACTGGCGCAACCAGCAAGAAGCCCGCGTGCAAGGTTCTCAAGTTCCGCATCGCCAAGGCTGCCAAGGATGCCGTTCTTCCCGCGAAGAAATAATCCTTAACTACGCATTGTAGAAAAAAACGGGGCGCCGGGGAAATTGGTTTCATTTTTCCGCGGCCCGGT
>JAZQOE010000079.1:0-40854 GCA_045627705.1 Kiritimatiellia bacterium
CCGCGTACAACCGGAACCTCAGGGCGCCGAAGAGGGACCGCCTCTCCATGCGCGCCCTCGCGGCCGCGCTCGGCCTTCCGAAAAGCACGCTCGGCGACGAGATCCGGAGGGGGATCGTGCACAGCCCCAACACCTTCAACGACCGCGACATCTGGGACTACTCCGCGGAGATCGCCCAGGCCCGGATCGACGAGTGGCGCGGACGGGGACAGACCCCAAAAAAAACCTGTGTTAAGGGGACAGGCAATTTGTTGCTCTTGCTCTTGCCTAAATGCGCATTGGACATAATTGCTGTTTGTGCTACCATGGCCTCATCAAAGGGAGGCGACATGAAACGATTCTATTTCTTCTTCCATCTCGCGGTTGGTGCGCTCGCCATTGGCACGGCGTCGGCTGCCACTGTCCATGTCATGGCCAATGCGAATGCGCCGGCGGAACCGTATGATTCGTGGGCAAAAACGGGGACACACCCCGATTCCGTCTTTCCGAATTTCGCCATTAAGTGCCTATACGTCGATAAGTTACCAATGATTATACTCTTAAATTGTCTGTCCCTTTAAGTGTCACAAAAAAACCACGGAGGCGACGGCGGGGCGCCGTCGCAACGCACAGTTGTGGCGCGGACGGGGACAGACCCCAAAAACCACACGGGGCGACGGCGGGGCGCCGTCGCAACGCACAGCTAGGCCGAAGTCAAAGCGACGACGACAGAATCAGGCGAAAAGGCCGGGGAGATTGGTGGATGGAAGTTTCTTCCAGTGGCACTCGGATTCTTCGGGACCGTTTTCAGTCTCGAACATCGCGCGCCAACGGCGTTGGAATGCGAGTCCATTGCGCACGACGACAGCCGCGTTTTTCATGGCGGCGGTTCCCTGGGTCGTCACGCTTTCAAGATGGAACATCTCGACTTCCGGCGTATAGAGCGCCTTCCACCCGTTCGCGCGATAGCGGTAGCAAAGGTCGAAATCCTCGAACTGGACGGGATTGAAAATCTCGTCGAATCCGCCGAACTCGCGGGGCAGGCTGGCGCGGATCATCATGCACGCACTGATCAGGCATTGCACTTCGCGGGGCGAAGAATGGGCGACGGAATCGCGCGTTTCGCCGCGGCCTAGGAAGCAGATGTGTCCGCGCCTTGAAACGCCGACGCCAGCGCATTGAATGCCGTGAGGCGGCGTGGGGTAGATCATCTTCGGACCGACCATGCCCACTTGCGGGTCGGCTTCAAGGGCTGTGCGCAGGCGCGCGGGCCAGTCGCGGGTGCATGGCATCACGTCGTTGTCGAGGAAGGTGATGAAATCGCCGCGGGCGACGGCAAGCGCCTGATTGCGCGCGGTGGAGCATCCGACATTCCATGCGTTCGCGACAAGCACGAGTTCACCGCCGTTGCGCGCGACGAGCGGACGGAGTACGCCGTTCAGCCATGCGACCGTGCCATCGCTGGAACCATTGTCAACAACGATCAACTCCCAGTCGCCATCGACAACCGTGTCGCGTGCGAGCGCCGCGAGGCATGTCGCCGAAACGGGAAGCTTGTCCCTGCAGAGCGTGATGAAGGTGTGGCGCATGGCGGACGCGATTTCCCTTGTGTGGCGACCCTAGATGGTGGCCAGTTCGAGCGCGGCCTGGTAGATGGCATCTTCCGACGGCAGTACGGCGACCTCGAGCGGGCGCGAGGCGGGGATTGGGCAATCGGGCGCGGCGAGACGGCGCACGGGCGCGGCGAGGCGTCCGAAGGCGACTTCGCCGACAATCGCGGCGAGTTCGCCGGCTATGCCTCCGGTGAGCGGCGCCTCTTCGGCAATCAGCACGCGTCCGGTCTTGCATGCCGAGGCGGCGATGGCATCGCGGTCGAGCGGATTGAGCGTGCGGAGGTCGAGGACCTCGGCGGAAATTTCGTCTTCGGCCAGGCGATCGGCCACGCGCGTCGCGAGATGCGCCATCCATGACCAAGCGATGATTGTCACGTCAGTGCCGGAGCGCGCGATGCGGGCCTTGCCGAAAGGGACGGGCGGCGGCAGTTCATCCGGCATCTCCCAGCGTAGCGGATAGAGGCGCTTGTGTTCGATGAAAAGCACTGGGTTGGAGTCGCGGATCGCGGTTTGAAGAAGCCCGGCCGCATCCTCGCCTGTCGCCGGGGCCGCGATGCGGAGGCCGGGCGCGCCGAAGAACAGGCGCTCGAACGACTGCGAATGGGTCGCGCCATAGCCGCGTCCGCCACCGGACGGGGTGCGCACCACCATCGGGCATTCGAGTCCGTGGAGGTAGTGGAGCTTCGCGGCCTGGTTCACGAGCTGATCGACGCAGAGCGTCATAAAATCCATGAACATGATTTCGGCGACAGGGCGCGAACCGCCGGCCGCCGCGCCGCAAGCGGCGCCAACGATCGCAGGCTCGGAGATCGGGGTGTCGCGGATTCGGTCGGCGCCGAACTCGTCGATCAAGCCGCGCGTGACACCGAATGAACCGCCATAGACGCCGATGTCCTCGCCCATCACGAATACCCTTTCGTCGCGGCGCATTTCCGCGGCGAGAGTCTCGCGTAGAATCTGTGTGGTCGTAAGTTCCCTCATGGTGGAAGACCCCCTATTTCTCTTCCATCGCGCGGCGCAGATACGGCATGTAGCGCATCGTGTAGCACCAGCCGGTGACGAACGTCACGATGATGAGAAGCACTTCGAAAAACGCAAGGAAGATGGCAATGCCCAACTGCCATGCCCCCGGAAGCTGCTGGATCACATGGAGCGATTTCAAGCCAAGGTAGAGATAGACCGCGACGATCACGTGGAATGCGAGGGCAGTGCGGAACTTACCCGACCATGTGGCGCGCACATCCGCATCGTACGCCGAACCGATCGAGCGCAGGAATGACACCCATTGGTCGCGTAGCATCGAGATCACATCCAGCGCGAAGAGGATCAGGCCGTGGAGGGTGGAGTCGGCATACATCGCCAGGAATACCGCCGTTGGGAGCGTGGCAACGTAGAACACCTTGTCCATCATCGGATCCGCGAGCGCGCCGAAGCGGCTCGTCACGTTCCATTTGCGGGCGAGTTTGCCGTCGAAGCAATCTGTGATCGCCGAAAGAACCATGCAGACAACCGTCGCGAAAAGCCAGAACACCGAAGGATGATACGCATGGATGATGGCGGCGCACATCGCGGCGAGTACGAGCGGAGCGCGAGCGAGCGTGAGGAAGGTCACGAATCGCCTTCTTCGTATGGCAAGCGCATTCCGCACCGCCGAATCCACAGAGTCCGAGTTAAGCATATCGGCTAATGCTATCCCAATGAGCGCCCTTGCTTCAATGGAAATCACCCCGAACGCCAAACGGGGAAACCATGTGCCGGGCAAAGATAAATTTCTGCTTTTCATTTCATCCCGTTTGAAGCATCATATCCACGAATCCGCACCGTGGTGGCGCGGGCAACAGGACACCATGTCCAATTCCAACAAGGAACAAAACGAATGAAGACCTCCCTCATCGCATCCGCTGTCGCGGCCGCAGCCATCTGCTCCACCGCGGCTTTCGCAGCCGATGTCTATACCGGCATCGACATCGAGTCCGCCTACGTCCCATCCGGCACGACCTGCAACGACGGAGTTGTCCTCTGGCCTTGCGTCGAAGTCTCCGGCATGCAGCTCGGCGAGACCACCCTCCCGTTCGTCGTCGGTTTCTGGGGCAACATGGATCTCGACGACTCCTTCGATCCCATCTACCACTCCGGCCGTTTCTCCGAGATCGATCTCTGGTTCAATCTTGATATCGCCCAGATGATCGGCGCAGAGGACTTCTCCTTCTACACCGGCATGCTCGAGTATGACTACCCGAACGGCGGCAGCGAGACGGACTATGTCTGGGACACGAAGTTGGGCTACAAATACGACCTCCTCAATCCGTCCATCCGCATGAAGTACCGCGTTGGCGGCGGCTCGACCGGCAAGTATGAAGTGATCGGCGCTATCGGCCACGATTTCGCGCTCGGCAACACGGGTCTCACTTTCGGTCTCGCGGCCGACGTCACCTACATCGGCCAGACCAGCGACAGCGACCTCGACGATGGCTTCGCCTGCTCGTTCTTCACCGCCAAGCTCGCGTGGAAGGACTTCTACGTTTCCGGCAGCTATGTCGCCCAGTGGGACGACAAGGTCCTCCCCGACGCCACCGAAGAGAATCCCTACGGCTACGATGTCGAGTGGGTCGGCGCCTGCGGCTGGGGCCACAGCTTCTAATCCGAGCTTTTCATAAAGCCTAATCAAGGGCCGTGCGGTTTCCCGCGCGGCCCTTTTCCTTTTCCCGCTGCCAACGGAAAGATATTTCATGCCCGGTGAAACACATTGGCATTGCGCGATGCAAGATGGTAAGGTATGCGCATGAACCTTTTTAGCAACGATTCGGATTCGCTATTCGCTGGCGAACGCGAAAAGACTTCGTTTTTCAGCCGCCTTGATTGGTCGGCCTTCTGGACGGCGACCATAGTCTCGTTCCTCGTCTATTTCTTCACCCTCGCGCCGACGGTGACGCTCGAGGATTCCGGCGAACTCGCCGTCGCAGGCGACCATCTTGGCGTCCCACACCCTCCGGGATATCCGCTGTGGACGATGATCTCATGGTGCTTCGCGCGCATCTTCTCGTGGGTGACGTTCCGCGGGCAACCAACGCCGGCATGGTCGATCGCCCTCGGCGGTTCTGCGGTCTTCGGCGCGATCGCCGCCGGCCTCACCGCGATGCTGATCACGCGCTCTGGCGCAGACATGCTTCGCGATTTGCGCCGGGACGATGGCGAAGGCGCCGACACCGCTGATGCCCCGCCTTCCAAATTCGATTCCGCGATATGCTGGTGTGGCGGCGTCGCAAGCTCCCTCCTTTTCGCATTCTCCCCCGTGATGTGGTCGCAAGCCACGATCTGCGAGGTCTATGCGCTCAACGCCTTCTTCCTGATGATGGTGATGCTTCTCACCTACCGCTGGATGCGGCGGCCGACTCCCGGCCTTCTCTGGATAACGGCGTTTGTATTCGGCCTCGGCCTCACGAACTACCAGGTCCTGCTGCTTGCCATCGTGCCGCTCGTGATTGTGATCTTCCTGCGGGACCTCAATCTCTTCCGCGATTTCATGCTCGTAGCGATCCCGATGCTACTAACGCTCTGGATTCTCCAGCTCGGTGCGCTTCTGCCGCAGGAAGGCTTCAACAAGCACGGCATAATCCTCGGCGCCTGCCCTGTCTATTCGCCAGTGCTCTTCTACACTGGTCTCGCGATCGCCGGCCTAGGAGTAATCGTCGCGATTGCCGCGCATGAGATCGCGAAACGCGACGACGGCGCAAACGGAAAGCGCCAGCATGTCGCGATAATGGCGGCTGTCGTTTCGCTCGCGCTTGGCGTCCTGCTGATGTTCGCCTCGAAGTTCACGCAGACGAAGCTTGCCGCCGCAAACGAATTTGCCGCGCCGCTTGTCGATCCCCGCATCTACATGGGGGCGGCGGTCGCGCTTGTCGGCGTGATCTCATCGTGCATCGCCGCGGGTCTCATGCGCCGCGGCCGTCCATGGTCCGACCCAGTGGCGTGGGGTCCAGTCGTCGCGATCGCGTTCTTCGCGATCTGCCTCTTCACGATTGTCGGCGGCGTGGCGAATCCATCGCCGTATATCCCGCAGCCAGGCTCGCCGTACGTGCCGCCGTTTGACCGGCGCATAGTGATTCTCGGCTTTGCCGCCGCCATCGCAGTGCTTTTCGCGCTGGCGTGCACGACCCCATCCGGCATCTACTACGCTATTGCCACCGCCATCGCGAACGTCGCGCTTCTCGTGCTTCTGCGCCACGGCGCGCTGCTCGGACTCAACCATCCCGCGTCGTGGTGGTTCTGGACGCCCATCTGCCTGAACTTCGTCTATCTCGCGCTCGGATGGATGTTCCTTCCATACGGACGCACCGTGGCGCTTACGGTGCTGATGACAGAACTCGGCGTTGCCTTCTACGCCTACATGCCGATCGTCTCCGACCTCCGCAATCCGCCGATGAACTGGGGCTACCCGCGCACGTGGGAAGGCTTCAAGCACGCCATCACGCGCGGACAGTATGAAAAGCTCGCTCCGACCGACATCTTCTCGTCGCGTTTCCTCAAGCAGATCGGCTCGTACTTCACAGACCTCCGTACGCAGTTCACGCTGCTCGTGGCCCCGCTCGGCTTCCTGCCATTCGCGCTGTGGCGCGTAAAGAGCGGCGCCAGCAGACTCCGCGCCCGCGTCGTCGCGTTCGCGCTGTTCGTCGTGTCGTGCGTGTTCGTCATCCTCGCCGTAATCCCGAGCATCGAGTCGTTCTTCGACGCCTCGCGTCTCGACAAGTGGCTGCTTGCGCCCGTCCTATTGATCGCGGCCGTCGGCGGCATCCTCATCGCCGAATCGCAATACGCGGAACTCGTCTCGCGCACTTTCCGGCGTCGCTCGACCTCCGAAGTGCTCACGCTTGCGATCACGGTGCTCGGCATCGCCGGCGTACTTGCGATCTTCATCGCGAAGGGCGTCTATTCCGCGCTTGCGAATGCCGCCATCGCGCGTGACGCCGTGCCTGGCGCAGGCGAAGCAACGCTGGCGATTCTGGCCGCGGTCGTCGTCGTGGCCGCGGTGCTCGCGCTTCCGCTCGCAATCCGCCGTTTCGCACCGGCCGCGCGCGATTCCGTCGAATTCGGCGTGGATCGCGTGAACCAGCAGTGGATCATCGCGACGGTCGTCGCCTTCCTCATGATGTCCGTGATGCTCACTGTCCTCGCAAATCCAAAGGGTGACCTGCAGGATGCCTTCATCCAGAAGGTGAAATTCATTTCATCGCATGGCCTCTTCGCGATTTGGATCGGCTATGGCGCAATCTTCTCGCTCCTCACGATCGAGGAACTTTGCAGGCGTTTCTTCGCGCCCGCTGTCACAAAGGCGGTTCGCCTTCTCGCGCTTGTCGCGGTGTGCGTCCTCCCGCTCATCCCGATCCAGCAGAACTACTGCAACGACCGCCTCGTCTTCGAGCTTGGCGGCGCCGAGCAGAACGGACACGACTACGGCTGGCAGTTCGGCAACTTCCAGCTTCGTGGCGCCGAGGCGATTATCGAGGAGCTTGAGCCAGACGAGGAACCGCTCCCCAATCCATACTACCCGCCGGCGATGACGACCAACGCCGTCTTCTTCGGCGGCACGGATCCGGGGCGTTTCGTCCCGACATACATGATCTATTCCGCCCTGGTCCGTCCGGACGTTTTCATCATCACCCAGAACGCGCTTGCGGACAACACGTACATGTCTGTCGAACGCGACCTCTACGGCGACGACATGTGGATCCCGACTCCCGAGGATTCCGCGAGGGCCTTCCAGATTTATGTCGATGAAGTCGAAGCCGGCAAGCGCCCGCGCAACGCCGATCTCGTGATCGACCATGGCCGAGTGCAGGTTTCCGGCGCGCTCGGCGTGATGGAGATCAACGGCATCCTCTGCGACATGATGTTCAAGCGCAACAAGGCGCTGCACGATTTCTATGTCGAGGAATCGTATGTGATCCAGTGGATGTACCCGTATCTCACGCCGCACGGATTGATCCTCAAGCTCAACTCCGAGCGCACGCAGATTACCGAGGAGAACATCCGCAACGACCAGGATTTCTGGGACTGGTACGCCCGCCGCCTCGTCTATTCGAAGAACTTCCGCCGCGATGTCGTAGCCCAGAAGTCCTTCTCCAAGCTGCGCTCGGCGATCGCCGGATGCTACGTTTCCCGCAACAAGATCAAGGAGGCTGAACGCGCCTTCTCCGAGGCACGTTTCCTTTATCCTGTTTCCCCCGAGGCCATCTTCCGCATCGCGCAGGACATCCTGCTGCGCTATCGACGCTACGATGACGCGATCGACATGATAGGCCAGTTCCTCAAGCTCGACCCGAACAACGAGCGCGCCGCGCAGTTCTTCGGCTACATTAACAAGGTCAGCGATGTCGAAAAGCGCATCCGCGAGCTTGCCGCCAGCGTGAAACCCGGAGAAGAACCTCCGGCCGACGTGCTTCTCGGCATGGCCGAATGCTATGCCGAACTCGAGAACGACGCTATGGCCGGACGCTGCCTCGAGCAGATTCTCACCGCGCCGGACAAGCTCACGCCCGAGATGATGGCGAAGGGCCTGGAGTATTCGATCAAGTCGATGAACTTCCCGCTCGCGGCGCGTTTCGCGGATGTCCTTCTCCCTGCGGCCGGCAATGCCGTTTCGCCGGAGACAATCCTCGACGCCGCGCGCGCCTACAACGCCACGCGACAGCAGAAGAAGATGGGCATGCCGCTCATGCGCCTCTTGAAGGCCGATCCCGAAGAGTGGCGCGCGTGGCTCTTCCTCGGGTCATTCTATGTCGCCCGCGGCGATGCCAAGGCCGCGATCGAGGCATTCAGCCATGGTCTCAGGCTCGGCGGCAAGGGCGCTGAAACACTCATCACCGGCGACCCCGTTCTCCAAGAGGCCTACATGTCCGCGGCCCGCTCCTTCCAGCAGCAGAAGCAGGATTCCAACGGCCTTATCCCGCGCTAAACCACAAAGCCCGATCCCGCCATGAATACACCCAAGTTGCTAGCCGTGGCCTGTTCGCTTGCGGCCTCGCTTTCCTTTGCGACTGAAACACAGAATACCGATATCCGTGTCCTGCCCGCCCCCGAAGGAGGCGTCGCGATCGACGGCGACCCCGCAGACTGGGATCTTTCATGCGGCGTCTTCGCATGCGGCGAACTCGAGCATCTGCGCGACCAGTACGCGCTGTGGGTCAACGCAATGCACGACGACGAGAATTTCTACCTGCTCGTCCATTGGATCGATCCCACGCCGCTGAACAACACCGAGACTTTCGGTGGCCATGGCTTCAACGCCGATTCGCTCCAGTTCCGCACGATCCTCTTTCCGGGCACTCCCGATGAAACCGCGCTCTGGTGGATGTTCTGGCAGGACGCCACAGGCCGCTCCGTTGGCGACCGTTCCAGCCCAGGGCCCAAGGACGGCCGCGAAAACAACATCATGGAGAACCTGCGCTTCGCCCTCGACCACGGCGCGAAGCAAGCCTTCAAGGTCGATGCCGATGGCAAGGGCTATTTCCAGGAAATCGCGGTCCCGTGGAAACTCATGAGCGCCTGCGGACGCGCTCCGGCAATCGGCGACCGCTTCCGTCTCACCGTCCACGCGAACTTCACGGCGGGCAGTTTCGGCCGCCTCGAAATCCGCGACATCTTCGATTCCGCGAATCCAAAGCCCAACCGCGTCTTCACCTGGGTGGCCTATAACGACTGGGGATGGGCGACTCTCGTCGGTTCCGATGCCGACCGCGCGCCCCAGCCAGTCCTTACTGCCGACGGACGCTCGTTCCCCGTTTCGATGCGCGATGGCGCGCCTGTCGTCGATTGGACCGGTTTGATCCGTCGCTTCGAGTGGCCGGGGTTCGAGGACATCGTATTCGACATGCCCTTCGACGGCACCGTGTCGCTGAATATCTACGACGAGCAAGGCCGCATCGTGCGTCACCTCTTGAACGGCGAACACCGCGAAAAAGGCGCGCAGATTACGCATTGGGACGGTCTCGACGACGCCATCTACCGCACTCCAGGCCACCCCGTCGCCGCCGGCGCCTACACTTGGAAGGCGCTCGTCCATCCCGATGCGGCGCTGACATTCCGCGGCTTCGCTAGCTATGGCGGCGAGGCCCCCTGGCAGGGCAAGCCCACCGACATCTGGCTCGGCGACCATGGCGTGCCAACCGACGTGGCAACCGACGGCGAACGCATTTTCCTCGCATGCAACGGCGCGGAGGGCGGGCGCCACCTTCTCGCGACTGACTTCGAAGGCCACATCCGCTGGTCGCTCCAGAATACCTCTGGCCTCGCCGATCCCGAACACATCGCGGTCGGCGATGGCTTCGTTTATGTGCTGCACCCCGTGATCAACAATCCCGCGGCCAGTTTCACTGTCGCCAAGGTCAATGCCGCCACGGGCGCCTATACCGCATGGGCAGACAGCGACTCGCATCTGAAGTCCGTCGAATCAATGTGGAACGACGCCGCGTTCGCGACATCGTCGCAGCCTAACGGCATCGCCGCGGGCGATGGAAAGCTGTTTCTTTCCGTAGGCAATGCAGTCGCCGTGCTCGATGCGTCAACAGGCACAGCGCAAAGGCTTCTCGCGCTTGACGCCGCCCCTGGCGCGCTTCATTTCGTAAACGCGAACACGCTTCTCGCCGTTGTTGCAAATGGCATCGTCGCGATCGATCCCGCGACTGGCGCGGCGCGAACCGTTGTCGATGGCGTGAAGAACATTTCGCGCGTGACCGCCTCCGCCGATGGCGCGACCATCTACGCCTCGCTCGTCGAACCAGACATGCAGGTCGCCGCATACGATTTCGCGAATGGCAGGGAACTCCGCCGCTACGGCGTCCGCGGCGGGCACCCGCGCATCGGCCGCTGGAATCCCGATGGCATGATCGACCCCGCCGGCATCGCCGTCGATGCGGTCGGACAGCTTTGGGTGATGGAGCGCTACTTCTTCCCGAAGCGCGTGAGCGTGTGGAAGCTCGACGACGGATCGCTTGTCCGCGACTTCTTCGGTCCCACCCACTATGGCGCTTCAGGCGCCGCGATCAATCCGCGCGACAGGAACCTCATGGTCGGCGAAGCATGCGAATGGCGCCTCGATCCCGTGACCGGCAAGTCCGAATGCCTTGGCGCGTTTGACAACACCATCCATGGTTTCACGGTATTCCGCGACGGACCCGACGGGCGCCAGTTCCTCTTCGCGAACAAACTCGACTACGGCAATGGCGCGGTGGTCGTGTTCGAGCGCCTCGGCGACGCCGACTACCGCGTTCTCGCGGAAATCGACAACATGCGCACCGATGCCTCGGGCGCACGCGCGACGGAAATCTGGATCGACCGCAATCTCAACGGCGAACGCGACGCCGGCGAAACAGAATCCTATCCCCATCCGCTCTTTTTCGCGGGCTCGAACAGCTGGTCGCTCAACCTCGGACCGGATCTCGCGCTCTACGGATTCTCGCAGGATGAAAACGCCCTCTACGCGCTCGCGCCAAATGGCTTCGCGGAAAACGGCGCGCCGCTTTACACCTTCGCCGGAATGCGCGCAATACCGAATGTCCTCGGCTATGGCCGGTACGAACCCAATTACGGCTGCGCGATGCCCGACAGCGAAAACAAGGTCATGCTCGTGAACCTCATCGCGCCCGATCGCGCCGCCCCGCAGGACTTCGTCTGGCATGCCTTCGACATGCAAACATGGCAGCCGCTCTGGACATACCCCAACCCATTCTTCCAAGTCCATCGTTCGCACAACGCTCCCGCGCCGGACGACGGCCTCTTCCGTGGCGCATACGGTCCGATCGGCGCGGTCTCGCTGCCGGCCACTGGCCCGTTCTGGGTTATCAACGGAAACCTCGGCGAGTGGAATATCCTGACTTCTTCTGGCTTCTTCCTGACGCGCCTTTTCAGCGGCAATGTTTTCGAGTGGGATTGGCCCGAACCTGTTCCAGGCGCCGACATGACGCACCTGCCCCCCGGAGGAGGCGGCGAGGATTTCGGCGGAAGCGCGATCGTCGCGGACGACGGCGGATTCCTCGTCCAGGCCGGCAAGATGGGCATCTGGAACATCGAAGTCGAACACCTCGATGAAAGCGTCATGATCGAGGGCGGCGCAATCGAACTCGACATGGACGACACCCTCCGCGCGCTCCAGTTTCGAGAAGCCGCGCTCCAAACCGCCGCCGGCGCCAGCCAATACACGATCCATGCCGGCGCTGTAAACTTCTCCGGCGATTTCGGCTTCGACTTCCGCGATTGCGCCCCGCTGGATTTTGCGAAGACGCCCGAAGCGCGCGTACGGGCCGCGGCGGCGTATGACGACTCGACTCTCTACCTTGGCTGGGAGGTCACCGACGACACGCCGTGGGTGAACGGCGCGGGCGATCCCGCGCAGCTTTACGCATGCGGCGACACAGTCGATTTCCAGATCGGCGCCGATCCCGATGCGGCCGCAGACAGGGCCGATGCCGCAAAGGGCGACCTCCGACTCTCGATCGGCAACTTTGGCGACAAGCCGACAGCGGTGCTGTATCGCTTCGTCTGCGACGAAAAGAAGCCGCGTCTCTTCTCGTCCGGCGTGGTCCAGGGCTACCAGGTTGACAACGTCGAAGTGCTTTCCGACGCCGTCGTGAGTGTGCTCGAGTCGGCCGGGCATTACACTGTCGAAGCTTCGATTCCGCTTGCGGCGCTTGGCCTCAAACCCGATTCCGGATTGAAGCTGCGCGGCGATTTCGGCGCGACTCACGGCAATCCTTCCGGCGACGACACCCGCCTGCGCACGCATTGGGCCAACCAGCAGACCGGTCTTACCGACGATATCGTCTTCGAACTCCAGGTTCATCCATCCAACTGGGGAACCTTGATTTTCGAGTAGCCAAAACAGGGACGCGCCACTTGCGTCCGCGACATCACTGACGCTTCACGATGAACCAGCAGAAAAATAATTCGGACGCTCCCGCGAAACGGCGCAAGAGCCGCGAGGAAATCGCGCGCGAGGAAATCGGCCATACCACGATATCGCGCGGAGCGAAATGGTTTCTCGTGGTGTTCTTCCTCGCCGCCATCGCGCTAGTCCCGCTCGCGCAGATTGTCCTCGATGTCCGCGCACATGAAAACGGCACCCGCGAAAGCGCCCTTCCAGGGGGTATCGACCTCGTGCGCGAAGTGCGTATGGCGACCGCGGACAATAGCGCCACCACCACCGCCGCCAAGGTCTCATGGTTCGGCCACCTTCTCGACCGCAATCGCAAGGTAATGGGTGCGCTTCATTCGCACGAGGACGCGCTGGCGGATGATTCGTGGATTTCAAATCTCGCCCTTTCGCCGATGCAGACATTCTTTGCGGATTCCCTCGGCGTTGGCAACGAGGAGGCTTTCGTCGGACGCAATGGAATGCTCTTCTACCGCACCGACATGGAACATCTCTGGGGCCGTGGCTTCCTCGATGACTCCGCGCTTCGCGCCCGCCGCGCGGCAGGCACCGAATGGAAACCGGCCGCACAGCCCGATCCACTTCCCGCGATCCTCCTGCTTGCGCGCGATCTCCGTGCCCGCGGCATCGAGCTGGTTGTCGTGCCGACGCCGTTGAAGGCTTCAATCTGCTCTGAACAATTTTCGCGGCGCGCCGTTTTTCCGGGACGCCCCGCACTCAATGCGTCGTACACGCAATTCACAAACGAACTCGCAAACCCCGCGCTTTTCATTGATGGCCGCCTCCAGACGTTTCCCGAAGTAGCGCGCGATCCCGCATGGCGCAGCTACGGCGAAGCCTACACGAACCTTGTCGCGGCGCGAGATGAACTCGTCGCGCATCCGCCCGCGGTGTTCGATGCCGCGGCGCTCCTCGTCGCCGCGCGCGATTCGGGCGGCGCGCCGCTTTACCTCAAGGGCGATACGCATTGGACGCCGCAGGGGATGGAATTAGTCGCCTCTAATCTCGCCCTGAAGGTTCGTTCGCTGCTTCCCGAAGCGACAGCGCACGCCGCGCCGCAAGCTCTTGCGCAGCGCGTCGCGATAACGAACGTCGGCGATACCGCGAAGATGCTCAAGACACCCGAGGGACACCGTCTGCGCCAGCCCGAAGTCGCGATGATCCGCCAGGTGGTGCCGCCCGTGTCCACAGCCACGGCACCCGCGCGCGTGCTGTTGCTCGGCGACAGTTTTTCGAACATCTACAGCCAGGAAGGACTCGGCTGGGGAACCAACGCCGGCCTTGCGGAACAGCTCTCGCTCGAACTCGGCGAATCTGTCGCGCGCATCGCGATCAATGCCGGCGGCGCATACGCGGCGCGTTCCGAACTCGCCAGGCGTGTCGCCCGCCATGCCACCGGTTCGGGTCCGGATCCATTGGCGAACGTCAAGGTTGTCGTGTACCAGTTCGCGATGCGCGAGTTGTCGAGCGGCGACTGGAAACTCATCGAAATGGCGGCCGGAAACGCCGGGGCGGCTGTCGCCGAAAAACCGCAAACGCAGGCGGTGGCGAATGTGGATCGCTTTGTCGTAACGGGCACGATCGCCGATTTGACGCATCCGCCCGCGCCCGAAAGCGTGCCATACGAGGATGCCGTGGTGAATGTCCATCTCACCGGTTTGCGCTGGGATGGCGCCAAGCCGGATGACGCCCCCGAGGAAATCCTCCTCTACACATGGGGCATGCGGAAGCGCGTCTGGTGCAAGGTCGCAAAGATGAAGGCCGGCGATGAACTCACCCTTGAAATCACGCCCTGGGAATCGGTGATGGACAACTATGGCTCCTACAACAGAACCGATTTCGAGGACTTCGATTTGCTGATGCTTCCTGGCTTCTGGGGCGAACCGAAAAACGAAGGAAAGTAGTTTGACTCGCGAATGTGCCTTGCGCACCAATGTGCGCGATGGCATGATTTCCCGGTCAATCCGGCATGACAATGGACAAATCCGCCAACACGAATCCGCAGGCCGCGCGCCGCACAGGTGCGCGATGCGTGATCGAAGGACTGGCCGCGGCGGGGTGCGACACCCTCTTCGGCTATCCGGGCGGTTTTGTGCTCGATATCTTCGATGGACTGCGCGATTCGCCGATCCACTTCATCCTGGCGCGCCACGAGCAAGGCGCGGTGCACATGGCCGATGGTTTCGCGCGCGCCAGCGGACGTGTCGGATGCTGCCTGACCACGTCCGGCCCCGGCGCGACAAACACGGTGACGGGCCTTGCCGCGGCGAACATGGACGGCATCCCGCTCGTATGCATCACCGGACAGGTTCCACTCACGAAGATCGGCAACGATGCTTTCCAGGAGGCCGACATCACTGGCATAACGCGCGCCGTGACAAAGCACAACTTCCTCGCGCAATCGGCCGACGAACTTCCGGAACTCATCGCGGAGGCCTTCCACATCGCCTCGACCGGCAAGCCCGGACCCGTCCTCCTCGATATCCCGCAGGACGTGCAGCGCCAGCTCACATCCGCCCCGATCCTCGATCCCGCGAATGTGCGGAGGCGCGGCTACTCCGCGGAACGCATCGCAGATCCCCGGCAGGTTCGCGCACTTGCGGCCGCGATTGATTCCGCGAAGCGTCCGCTGCTGTATGCGGGCGGCGGCGTAGTGTCCGGCGGCGCATGTGATGAACTCGTCGCCCTCGCGCATCGCGCGGGGATGCCCGTCGTGACAACGCTGATGGGCCTCGGCTGCATCCCCGACACCGACGCGCTCGCCCTCCACATGGCCGGAATGCACGGCGCGCCGTTTGCGAACCGCGCGATCGCCGAATGCGATTTGCTCGTTTCGGTTGGCGCGCGCTTCGACGATCGTGTCACCGGCGATGTCGCGACATTCGCGCCCCGCGCGAAACGCGCCCATATCGATGTCGATCCCAGCGCAATCGGCAAGAGCCTCCATATCGACATTCCGATAGTCGGCTATGCGCACGAAGTTCTCCGCGACCTTCTCGCGCTTGTCCACGAATCAAAGCGCCCCGCATGGCGCAATCTGCTCCGCATGGCGCACGCGACCAGTCCATTCGCACGCCCTGCGCACGGGGATAGGCTGACAGGCCCACGCGTAATCGAAGAACTCGAACGCCTCTCGAATGGAAGGGCGATTCTTGCGACAGATGTCGGACAGCACCAGATGTGGGCCGCGCAGTACAGATGCCATTCCGCGCCGCGCCGTTTCCTCACTTCCGGCGGATTTGGCGCGATGGGTTTTGGAATGCCCGCCGCGATCGGCGCGCAACTGGCATGCCCGGACGATCTCGTCGTGGCGGTCGTCGGAGATGGCGGCGCACAGATGAATTTCCAGGAATTGGTTGTAGCCGTCGAACACGGACTACCAGTGAAGACGATCATCCTGAACAACAATTCCCTCGGCATGGTGCGCCAGATTCAAGACGCCGAATTCGCAGGACGTCGCACGGCTAGCATGCTCGGTCCGACAGGACGCATGCAGTGCGAGCGAATCGCGCCCGGCGCCACGCGGTATCTTCCCGATTTCGTGATGCTAGCGAAGGCCCATGGCGCGCGCGCATGCCGCGTGGAACGCGCTGGGGAACTCGCGCCTGCGCTGAAGACCGCGCTTGCGGACACGTTCCCATGGGTCGTCGAATGCATCATCGATTCCGAGACAGACGTGCTTGCATCGCAGGGCGTCGGCAATTCTGGCCACACCGGCCTCGCATAGCGGCATCACGATGAAAAAGCACATTGTCACAGCGCTCGTCGAAAATCGGCCAGGTGTCCTGGCGCGAATTGTCGGACTGATTTCGGGGCGCGGTTATAATATCGAGACGCTTAATGTCGCGCCGACGCGCGAACCTGGGATGTCGAAGATGACGATTGTCGCGCTTGGAGACGACCATGTGCTCGAGCAAGTCGTCCTGCAAGTCGGCAAACTTGTCGATATCGTGGCGGTTTCGGATGTCACGAAACGCCGTCCACTCGATCGCGAACTCATCCTTGTGGAAGTCGCAGTGCCAGATGCCGAATCGCGTGATGCACTGATTGCCGCAATCGGTCCATATCGCGCGGCGATTGCCTCCGAGCGAAAGGGTGCGGCAACCGTCGAAATGGTCGGCAGCCAATCGGAAGTCCGCGACTTCATGCGCATGCTCGGTTCCTGGGACATCCTCGACCTTTCCCGCTCCGGCGTTATCGCGGTCTCCCGCGCCAAGTGATTTCCCGATGTCAGCGCCACTGCTAATCTCCCTTTGCGGCGATCTCGGCGCCATCTCCGAAACCTTCATCCGCCGCGAATCCGAAGGCCTCCGTTCCCTTGGCTGGAATGTCCTTGATCTCGATCTAAAATCGGGGTCTGTCCCCATTCCCGCCCCTTTTACCTCTTACCTAAAATCGGGGTCTGTCCCCATTTCCGCCGTTTGGCAAACAATCGATTATCTTCCTTTGCGGCAAAAGGTTGCGGTGATTCGTAGATTGCCGCTAGTTCGTAGCATCCTACGGATTTCGCCTCGACCAGACCTCATAATTTCGCAGTTTGCCTGGATTACCGCAGACATCTGTTCGCTTGTTTCGAGAGTTACAGGAATCCCATGGGCATGCCGTTGCCACGCATGGGACATTTTTGCACAGTCGCTTCCAATTTTGCATCATCGCCTTGCCACTGCGGCCGCGATAATTCCATGCACCCAGGCCGCTGCCGACAGGCTTCTCGAATCGGGTCTGTCCCCATCGAAAATCCATCTGATTCGTCACGGAATCCCGGAAATCGGGGTCTGTCCCCATCTTGAAAACGCGGGGACACACCCCAAAAAAACGATTCTTGCAGTGGGGCGTCTGGAGCCCAAAAAGGGCTTCGACACCTTGATCGCAGCATTTCAAAAAATGGGGTGTGTCCCCAATTCCGAAATGGGGACACACCCCAATTTGGAGATTGTGGGCGATGGGTCACAACGAGCGTATCTTGAGGAAGTTGCAAAAAATGGGAAATGGGGACAGACCCCGAAATCGATAGAATTTTTCGGGGTGTGTCCCCATTCGGAAGTCTTGGAGAAAATGGCTCGGGCGGACGTTTTCGTACTGCCTAGCAGGAGATTGAAATCGGGGGACAGGGACGGCGTGGCGAATGTGATTCTCGAAGCCATGGCATCGGGCGTGCCGGTCGTAACGACAACTGCAGGATGCGCTTGCGAAATCATTCGGAATGGGGAAAATGGAATGTTGGTTCCCGAAAACGACCCCGATGCGCTTGCCAAGGCAATCGAGCGACTTCTCGCAGACGATGACATCAGGACCAGAATTTCAGGGAATGCCCTGAATACAATTCAAGACCAATTCTCGCGCGAAGCAACCATTGTCAGGCTATCCGATACGTTGCGAAACCTCGTTGCCTGAACGCCATGGCGAACGGCTAAATTCGTGTGTCCACAACAAAACAATGGCATTTCAAGAAATTAAGTGATGACCTGCAAGCCGCGAAGTGGCACAATCACTGCGTGACTCTTTTGTGTCTGTTCTCTTGACGCAAGTTGTCACGCATGGGTTCACGACATGAAGAACATCCTCAGCAACATCTTTTCAAGCAAGGACTCCGACGACCTTCCGGCGACAGGCGTTGCGCCGTTTACGGAGGCGATTCTCGAGGAAGAGGGCGGCGACAAGTTCAAGCCTGACCTCGAGGTGATCGACGACAAGGAGACTGGCGGCAAGATCAAGGCGGAGGTCAAGCGCGA
Organism: Kiritimatiellia bacterium; assembly: GCA_045627705.1. Classification (GTDB taxonomy): domain Bacteria; phylum Verrucomicrobiota; class Kiritimatiellia; order RFP12; family JBMNHG01; genus JBMNHG01. Next base: position 18,252 of record JAZQOE010000079.1, read on the forward strand.
GATTCAGACTGCCGCCGCGCTTTCGATCAAGCGCCTGCAGGTTCTTCAAAAGGGCCGTTGCCCGCAATGCGGCGCCGCGCTTACCCAAAGCATGTTCGTGAGCGTGTGCGACGCCTGCGGATGGAGTTCCTATTCCGTTCCCCGCCGCGGCGGAGTCAAGGTCCATACCCATTCCGGCCAGATTATCGAAGGTGATCGCTGCTACGTGGTCAAAGATGGCGTGACGCTCGTAGTCAAAGGCGAGGCTGTTCTTGCGCGCGTTCCGTCGCAAGCGGTCGAATGGGTCGAATACATTTGGGGCGACGACGAACTCGAGGAGCGTCGCAAGTCCATCAACGAAAGACTTTCGCTTGTCTGCGGCTGGTGCGGAAAGGAAACATCGTCCGAGAAGGAAGGCTTCCATCTTGTCCAGGCCGCATTCGGTTCCACGCAGGAACGCTACTGCTTCTGCAGCGACGAGTGCTACGAGGCATTCCGCCAGATGTATCCGTCGCGCGTGCACCGCAACTGCTACGACCGTTCGTGCGAGGGCTGCACGCTTTGCGCGAAGCGCTACTCCGACGAGAGCCAGGGCCTCCGAACGCTCGCGAAGGACTTGCTCAGCATCAACGGATCGAAATAGTAAACAGGATTACCAGACATGGGTGACATCCGCATTACCAAGGGCGTCGAGCCCCCTGCCCCAAAACAGGAGCGCCGCCGCAAACTAGCGCGCAATACCGCGATTGGCGTTGCCATTGTCGCGGCAATTGTCGTGGCCGGCTTTGTGATTCCTGTTCCGCATCGCGCGTATGCGACAGGCTACGCGACCACGTTGGAATACGCGGAAGTGCGCTCCGCCGCTTCCGGCCGCGTGATGGAAATCCTGGCCACATCGGGCGACGCCGTGAAGAAAGGGGATCCACTCCTCCGTCTCGAGGATGAATCCGAACGCACCGCTGTCGCCGAGGCCGAAAGCGCTGTGGCCGAAGCCGAAGGTGCGCTTGCCGAAGCCGAAGGACAGATTGCGAAGGGCGAAGCGGAACTCGCCCTCCGCGAAGCGCAGCGCACCGAGAACCTGAGGCTCCATGCCGACGCGATAAAATCCGCCGAGCTCGATGTCGCCCAGGCCGAAAGCCGCCTGGAGCTTACAAAGCAGCTCCGTGAGAAGGGGCTTGCCTCGGGCCGCAAGCTTGAAGACGACGAATACTCGCTTGCCAAGACGCAGGAACAACTTCGCTCGCTAAAGGAGAAGGACCTCACGCTTGAAGACCGTCAGATCGAGGTTATGCGCAAGGATGTCCAGACTCGCCGCGATTCGCTGGCGCGCCTTTCCGCCGCGGTCACCCGCGCCCGAGCCGCGCTTGAACGCGCGCAGGTCGCGCTTGCCAATCGCACGGTGCTCGCGCCGATCGACGGCCGCGCCGTCCGCTACACCTTCTACGTTGGCGAAATGATCCGTCCGGACATAGTGCTCTACGAACTTTTTGGCGGCGAAGTGAATTGCCTGAAGCTGCGCGTGCCCGAAAAATCCGCCGGCGAAGTCGAGGAGGGCATGGAACTCGACGTCAGGCTGAAGACCGTGCGCGGCTTCATCCCGCGCCGTTTCCCCGGCAAGATCGCAAGGCTCCGCGATGTTGTCGAGGGCACCGGCGACACATGCTATCGCGTCGCTTACGCCTCCTTTGATCCGGAAGATGTGGATGTCGCCCCGGGAACAACTGCCGAAGCGCGAATCCGCACGGGCAGGGTCTCCCTTTGGGAATTCATAATTGAGCCTTGATCCCAAATCAACCGACGGGAATAAAGACCCCGACACGCCATCGAATTGGGCGAGGGTCGGCGGGTTCCTGAAGCCATTCCGCGGCGGGATCGCCATGCTCGTGTTCCTCACGGCCGTGCTTTCCGTGATCGCGATGCTTCCGCCGCTTTTCACCCGTTCGATCATCAACGACGTTATCGGGAACGGCAAGCGCTCGCTGCTCCTCCCGCTTGCCGTGATGATGATCGGCATGCCTGTGCTGCACGCCATCATCAGCTATTTCCAGGTGATTGGCATCGCGATTCTCGGCCAGCGCTTCGTACTCGATGTCCGCATGGGCGTGTGGCGGCACCTGATGAAACTCCACATGGGGTTCTTCGGCTCCCACTCCACTGGCACGCTGCTGAACCGCATCATGGGCGACAGCACGACAATGCAGCAAGTGCTGAATGTCACATCCATCCAAGTCGTGTCGGACCTTGTATGCTCGCTATTCGCCGTCTTCGCCACACTTTGGATCAACTGGCGGCTCGCAATCCCGATCATCGGGATCGTCGCCCTTTTCGTCATCAACTTCCGCATGAGCATCGGGCGCATCATCACCTATTCGCGCCGCTTCATGGCGACGAACGACCGGCTCGCATCCGGCGTGCAGAACCGCCTGGTCGCGAGCCTCACCGTCAAGACCTACGCCGCAGAAGACCGCGAAGGCGTGGCCTTTTCCGATCTTTCGAACACGACCACTTCGCAGGCGCATGAGTCATGGGACGCCTCGCTTAACTTCCGCACGAACATCCAGCTTCTCCAATCGCTCGGCAACGCCGTGATCTATTTCCTCGGTTGCGCGATGGTACTCGATGGATCGGCGGACTATGGCGATGTCACGGCCTTCACCACCTACGCGATGCAGATCCTCTGGCCCGCCGTCCGCTTCTCACACCTTGCGGAACAGCTTCAGAGCGTGAACATCTCGGCAGGGCGCCTCTTTGAAATCCTCGATGAAACGCCCCAGGTCATCGACCGCCCGGGCGCACACGCCATCGGCAAGTCGAAGGGCCGGGTCGATTTCGACCATGTCGCCTTCGAATACGAGAAGGACCGCCCCGTCATCAAATCGTTCGACCTGCACGTGCAGCCCGGACAAACCATTGCGCTCGTCGGTCCCACCGGTTGCGGCAAGACGACGATCCTTTCGCTCCTGATGCGCCTGTACGACGTGTGCGGCGGCGCAGTCCGCCTCGATGGCGACGACCTTCGCGATTTGACGCTCGCCTCCCTTCGCAGGCAGTTCGGCATCGTGCTCCAGGAATCGCTGCTTTTCACCGTAAGCATCGCCGACAACATCCGCTATGCCCGCCCATCCGCCACGCAAGCCGAAATCGAGGCCGCCGCGCGCGTCGCGGAAATCCACGATGAAATTCTCCGTCTCCCGCGCGGCTATGAATCCGTCATCGGCGACCGAGACGTGCAGCTTTCCGTCGGCCAAAAGCAACGCCTCGCCATCGCGCGCGCCGTGCTCGCCGATCCCGCGATCATCATCATGGATGAAGCGACCAGTTCGCTCGACTCCCGTTCCGAGCTTGCGATCCAGCGCGCGATGGACCGCTTCCTCCAGGGCCGCACTTCGTTCATCGTCGCACACCGTCTTTCGACCATCCGCAATGCCGACAAGATCGTGTTGCTGGACAAGGGCGTAATCGTCGAATGCGGCACGCACGACGAACTGATGGCGATCGAGGGCGGACGCTACCGAGACCTCTACGAGAAGCATTCCGGGAAGGGGGTTGTCACCGATGAAAAAGACGACGACTGAACCCAATCCCAATGCCAATCCATTCGACAATTTCTATCGCGACGTCCCATACCGCCCGCCGCGCGAGGAGTTCACCTACTCGAACGGATTGCGTCTCCTCAAGCAGTTCTTCTTCGGCTATCTCTGGCCGTACAAGGGCCGCCTCCTGATCTATCTTGTCACGGGCATCCTCACCACATGCTCGGTCTATCTGATGTCGTACTACGGCAAGGTCGTGCTGGACGACATCCTCAAGATCAACGTGCCCGAAATCGTGCACGAAGTCTCCCGACGCACGGCAACCCCGCGCTCGGACGAAACGGCCGCGGCGCGCCGCACACAGGCGGCGACGGCGGCGATCGACGCGCCGGCGGCACGCGCGCCACGCGCAGTCGAGGGCAAACAGTCCGAATCATTCCGCGCGGAAAACGCTTCGCGCCGTCCAGCCGCCGCAGGCCGCAAGCTCTTCTACCTTTTCATCATCTACGTCGCGACAATCGTCTTCCTGAATTACGCGACACGCTTCGGCTCATTGGCGAGAAACACGGTGGCGCATCTCATGACAATCAAGGTGCGCGACGACATACACCGCAAGATTCTAGGCCTCACCGTCGGCTACCAGCAGGCCACCACTCCCGGCCGCCTGATGGCGCGTGTGCTGTCGGATGTCGATGGCCTGCAGTGCCACCTGCTCGATGTCACATGGCTCGTCGTGACCCAGGTCGCGATGCTGCTGGTCGGATTCTTCATTCTCTTCTCGCTCGACTGGAAATGTGCGCTGGTGGTGTTCGTTGTCGCGATCCCCTACTTCTTCGTGATGAAGAAATCGCGCCTCGGCATGCGCTTCTACAACCGCGAGTCGCGCCACTCCAACGCATGCCTGTGGGGTTTCGTGTCGCAGAAGCTCGACGCAATGAAGGCTATCTTCGCATACGGGCGCGAAAAGGCGGAGATGCTGAACTTCTTCCGTCTTTCCGCGGTCATGCAGCGCGACTCGATCGAAAGCCAGCGCATCTCGGCGACGACAGGCCGCTTCGCGCAGGTGCTGACAGCCGTCGCCACGGAAGGGATATTCCTGTATTGCACGCTGATGGTGCTAGAGGGCCGCATGACGCTCGGGCAGATGATGTTCATCAACGGCGCGACGGCCAATCTCTTCGCCCCGGTCGTCCAACTTACCCAGGCCTACATGCAGTGCACTTTCGTACTTGTGATCATGCAGCGCCTTTCATCGATGCTCGAGAACCCGCACCAGATCGAAGACGCCACGGATGCCGTCGATTTCCCGGTGCCAATGCAGTCCGCGCTCACCGTGGAAAACCTGACGTTCAGCTACGCGCCCAACCTGCCGCCTACGCTTTCGAACATCGACTTCGCCGTGCCCAAAGGCAAGTGGATATGCATCATGGGACCAAGCGGCGCAGGCAAGACAACCCTTCTCAACCTTATCTCGCGTCTCTATGAACCCACCTCTGGACGCATCGCGATCGACGGCATAGACCTCGCCGACATCCGCCAGCAATCACTCCACTCGCACATGGCGCTTGTCCCGCAAGAGGCGCAGATCCTCGGCGGCACAGTCCGCTCGAACATCGTTTACGGCCACCCGCGCACGGAGCCTTCGGAAATCATGGAAGCCGCGAAAGCCGCGGACTGCCATGACTTCATCATGAAGCTTCCCGTGCAGTACGAGACGATCGTGGGCGAGCGCGGCTCGACGCTTTCGGGCGGGCAACGCCAGCGCATCTCGATCGCGCGCGCGCTGCTGACGCGCCCGGAAGTGCTGCTGCTCGACGACTGCACCTCGGCGCTCGACGCCTCGACCGAACGCAAGATCCAGGAAACGCTCACCCGGATCATGGCCGGCAAGACGGCGATCATCGTTTCCCAGCGCGTTTCGATGGCCATGCGTTGCGACCAGATCATCGTGATCGAGGACGGTACCATCACCGAGCGCGGCACTCACGCCAAGCTCCTTCTCCACGACGGATTCTATTCCCGACTCTTCGCCACCCAGACCGGCAAGTAGTGTTAAAGTCCCAACACGATTATCCGTTATCTACAATGCGGCGGCTTGCATGGGACATTACTTGTTGAACAGATATGTGAGGCCGACAAGGAAGCGTTCTGACATCATCGCCGCGAAGAGGATTGGATGACGCATGATGCGGCGCCACTTTCCATTCTCGACAAAGACTCCAAAGAATCGGTAGCCAACCCCGAGCTGCTTGCGGACGATCGCATCGTCGTGCCACTTCGCGCGATATTCCGCCATCGTTCCCGTATAGTACGCCTTCTTCGAAAGGACGCGGCGCAGCGATAGCTGCGCTTCGTTGTGGAGGAGATGCCCGTCGGTAAGCGACACATTCGACGAGCGCTCCAGTACGCGACGGTCCAAATCCCAATCCTCGGGGCCGCAGAGCGATTCGTCGAAGCCCCCGATTTCTAGGAAAATGCTGCGCCTGATCACCCGCACGGCATCGATGCAGGTGGCGTCGTAGAAGGATCGCTCGAAGTTGCGTGCCTTCACGCGGAGACCAGTTCCGGTACGCACCTCGCGAATCCACAGTGCGTCCGGGGCGGCAGCGGACGAAATGCGCGCGACAATTTCATCGCAGGTTTCGCGCGGGAGAATCATGTCCGCGTCGAGATAGAGAACAAATTCGCCAGCCGCCTCGCGCGCTCCGCGGTTACGCTGCGCACTGCGTTCTGGCCCCTGCTGGAAAACGCGCACCCCAGCTTTTTCGGCGCATTCCACCGTGCGGTCGGTCGAAGCGTTGTCAACGACAATCACTTCCGCCGCGCCGCTCTCGACCATCGGTTGAAGCGAAGCGATGCAATCCGCGATGTGAGCTTCCTCGTTACGAGTCGTTATCACGCAGCTCAGTTTATAGGATGCGTTTGCCATTTTGGAATCCGTGCGCATTTCACCTTCCATCGGTTGCCCAGTATGTCGCGCTGGCACTGGCGACATCGTTGCGGACGATCGGCTTAAAGATGTCCGCGCCATTGTCGCGGCCCAACTGCGGCGAGGCATTCAAGCGGCGAGCAAGACAATACGTTGCATGCGCCCTCCAAACTTCATCTGGATCATCCGCAAAATCCATGGTTCAAAACTACTTAAAACCATATTTTCAGGATAGCAAAACCATGAAGAAACTGTCAATAAACGCCCAGCGCGATTACCGATATCCGGCCAGGTTGTTCGCAAGCCTAACGAACGACAGAGGGAGTGCCGATCACGGCATCGGCAAGCGATGGAAGCGGTGCACCGCGGGCAAGCGAGGAATCATCCGCGACAGCGCAAACGCATAAACCGGCCGCGCGCGCGGAACGCATCGCGTATGGGGCGTCTTCAAAAACCCATGTCGTCGAAGGGTCGCCTCCGAGTCGTTTGCGGCATTCGTCGAAAATCGCGGGGTCATCCTTGCCACGACCGAATTCCGACGATGGCAAGATGAAGTCGAAGAAGCGCGAAATGCCAAGCCGGTCCATGACGAGTTCGGCAAGCGGACGGTCGGTGGAAGTGCAAACGCACATCCGCGCACCATTGCGCTTGAGCCGTGCAAGGAGATCGATCATCCCATACTTCGGCAAGACCGTGCGCGAATAGGCGTCAAGAAGCGACTCGTTCACTTCGCCTACGATTTCGGAGGGAGTTTTCGAGATGCCGAATTCCGTCCGCAGGAATGACGCGAACTGTTCCATGTTCATCTCGAGCAAGCGATGGTGGAGCGTGGCGTCAACTTTAATCCCGTGGCGGTTGCAATAGTCGTCGCTTGCGTTTTCCCAAAGCGCCATTGAATCAAGAAGCGTTCCGTCCATGTCGAAGATCGCGGTGCGGATTCCATCGACCGGCAGATTTTCGATTCCAGGCACGGTGCGCAAAGCGGAAAGAGCCTGTGCGCGGAGATTGCGCGTGGCGCACCGGATATCGTCAGCGGCGAAGATCGCCGAAACCACCGCCACGCCGGCGATGCCCGTGCCAGCGAGCAATGGAATGTTTTCAAGCGCAATGCCGCCGATCGCGACAACGGGAATTGAAACTGCCGAGCAGATTTCGCGGAGTGTCTCGGATGACACGGCATCGGCATCAAGTTTAGTTGAAGTCGGGAATACGGCGCCAACGCCCAGACAGTCTGCGCCGGCGGCTTCAGCCGCCCGCGCCTGCCCGACGGTTTGCGCGGAAACGCCAAGCAGACGCGAACCGATGCGCTCGCGCGCGGCGGACGCGGCGAGATCATGCTGCCCGACATGGACACCATCGGCACCGGATGCAATGGCGGCATCGATATCGTCATTTACGAAAAGCGGCGCGCCGTGATTTGAGCATTCGGCGCGAAGGGAACGCGCGAGTTCCGCCAGAGCATTGGATGGCATTGTCTTTTCGCGGACCTGAAGACATGTCGCGCCGCCATCGAGGGCGAGGCGCGAGACCTCCGCAAGAGAACGCCCGTGCAGCCATGCACTGTCGGTCACGGCATAAAGAAGCAATGAATCGATATCCATGTGAAATTCCCGCAGATGCCATCTATGCAGCCGATAGCATGGGAAGGATCCCATTCAAATTCGGATTTGCCAACAAAAAAACGGCGCGCCGCCATTTTTGGATTCAAAATCGCGGCGCGCCGTTTTTCAGCATTTGAGCTAAGGTCAGCCCTTGGCTTCCTGGAGTTTGCGATCGACCTCTTCCTCCGTCTCGGTTGAGACGATCGTCTCATCCTCGATCGGATCGACGAGAGGCACGAGCTTGATGTTGCTGTGCGTCGGGAAGCCGGTGCCGCCGGGGATGCGGTGGCCGAGGATGACATTCTCCTTGAAACCGCGGAGTTCATCGTGGCGTCCGAGGGTCGCGGCGTCGGTGAGGACGCGCGTCGTATCCTGGAAGGACGCGGCGGAGATGAAACTGTCGGTCTCGATGGAGGCCTTCGTGATGCCGAGGAGCGCGGGCTGCGCTTCCGCGGGACGGCGGCCTTCGCTCATCATGCGCTCGTTCTCTTCGAGGAAGCGCTGACGCGAAACCTGCTCGTTCCAGAGGAAGTCGGTGTCGCCTGGGTTCGTGATGCGGACCTTGCGGAGCATCTGGCGCACGATGATCTCGATGTGCTTGTCGTTGATTTCCACGCCCTGGGCGCGGTAGATGGACTGCACTTCGTTGACGAGGTAGCGCTGGAGTTCCTGCGGGCCGCAGACATCGAGGATTTCCTGCGGCACGACCGGACCTTCGGTGAGCTGCTGGCCCTTGCGGACATGGTCGCCGACGCTGACGACGATGTGCTTGCCCATCGGGATGAGGTGTTCCTCGGTGGAGTCCGTCAGTTCATCCTTGACGATGATGCAGCGCTTGCCGCGCTGGATCTTCTTGCCCTCCTCGGGCTCGACGATGATACCGTCGATCTTGGAGATTTCGGCAGCATCCTTCGGCGAGCGGGCCTCGAAGAGTTCCGCGACGCGCGGCAGACCGCCGGTGATATCGCGGGTCTTCGCCTGCTGACGCGGAGTCTTCGCGAGGACCATGCCGGGCTTGACGGTATCGCCGTCCTTGATCATCACGTAGGAATCGGCCGGAATCGGGTGGCCGCCGCCAGGGCGGAGCTTGCCGGTATCTGGGTCGAAGACGTTGATCGCGGGCTGGAGGCCGCCCTTCGTATCGAGGACCTTCATGGCGATCGTGCCGGTTGTCTCGTCGCGTTCGAACTTGTAGGAGACACCCTCCTCGAAGTCTTCGAAGACCGCCTTGCCATGGTTGATGGCCAAGACGGGAACGGAGTGCGGGTCCCAGACGGCGAGGCGGTCGCCGGCCTTGATCTTCCCGCCATCCTTGAAGAGGATAGTCGCGCCCATTTCAAGGGTGTAGCGCTCGAGTTCCTGGCCGTTGCCTTCGGCGACGATGGTAATGACGCCGTTCTTGTTGAGGACGACATCGCGACCCTCGTCGTTGACGATCGTCTTGAGGGACTCGTGGTCGAAGCGGATGACACCGGCGGCCTTGACGACGATTTCAGGAACCTTGGCGACAGTCGAAGCGGTACCGCCGATGTGGAAGGTACGCATCGTGAGCTGGGTGCCGGGCTCGCCGATCGACTGGGCGGCGATGATGCCGACCGCGGTGCCGATCTCGACCTGCCTGCCAGTCGAAAGGTCGCGTCCGTAGCACTTCGCGCACATGCCGTGGCGGCAGTCGCAGGTAAGGCCGGAGCGAATCCAGATGGACTCGATGCCGGCGGACTCGATCTTCTTGCAGGCGGCCTCGTCGATGATCTCGTTGGCGGGGACGATCACGACCTTGTTTGTCGGGTCGATGATGTCGTAGAGGGCGGTACGGCCGACGGCGCGCTTGCTCAGCGGGACGGAGTTTTCGTCGCCGGAGTTGCCGGCCTCGAGTTCGATGCCGTTGACCGTGTTGCAGTCTTCCTGCGTGATGATCACGTCCTGCGACACATCGACGAGCTTACGGGTGAGGTAGCCGGCGTCGGCGGTCTTGAGCGCGGTATCGGCGAGACCCTTGCGGGCGCCGTGGGTGGAGACGAAGTATTCGAGGATGCCCAGACCTTCGCGGAACGACGCGAGAATCGGGCGCTCGATGATTTCGCCGGAGGGGTTGGCCATGAGGCCGCGCATGCCGGCGAGCTGGCGGATCTGCTGCTTGGAGCCACGGGCCTTGGAGTCGGCCATCATGAACACGGGATTCGTCTCGGTCGGGTGCGGGACCTGTGGCGTGATGTTCTTGTCGATCGCCTTGTAGAGTTCGCCCGCGACATCTTCGGTCGCGGTTGACCAGATATCGACGATCTTGTTGTGGCGTTCGCCGGCGGTGATCGCGCCGGCGCGCATCTGGCGCTCGATCTTGGCGACCTCGGACTGGGCCTTGTTGATGATGTCGTCCTTGGCCTTCGGGCGGATCATGTCCTTGAGACCCATCGAAACACCGGCCAGGCAGGCGTGCTTGAAGCCGAGAGCCTTGAGGGCGTCGAGGGCGACGACCGTGCGGGCCTGGCCGACAGCCTGGTGGCAGGCGAGGATCAGATCGCCGAGCTTCGACTTATCGACCTTGTCGTTGTAGAAGCCCATTTCCTTCGGCCAGATATCATTGAAGATGACGCGGCCGACAGTGGTCTCGATCGTGTGGGCGGCGGGGTTGCCGTACTTGCGGCCCGTGCTTCCGAAGTCCGGGTTGCGGAGGCGGATGCGGGTGTGCAGATCGACGACTCCCTCGGCGCGGGCGAGTTCGACCTCGGCGATGTCGTTGAAGATTGGGAGGTGTTCGATAGTGCCGTCGTCATTGGCGCGGGGCTTGCCGGCGATCTTGCCGGCGAGCTTGTCGGCCTGGCTCGGCATCGTGAGGTAGTAGATGCCGAGGGCGATGTCCTGCGTCGGGGTCATGATCGACTTGCCGGATGCGGGCGAGAAGATCGAGTTGGTGGACATCATGAGCAGGCGGCTCTCGGTCTGCGCCTCGACGGAGAGGGGCAGGTGGACTGCCATCTGGTCACCGTCGAAGTCGGCGTTGAAGGCCGTGCAGACCATCGGGTGGAGCTGGATGGCCTCGCCTTCGATCAGCTTGGGCTCGAAGCTCTGGATGGAAAGTCTGTGCAGTGTCGGCGCGCGGTTGAGCATCACCGTCTTGCCCTTCGTGACCTCCTCGAGGATCGCCCAGACCTGATCCTCCTGGCGCTCGATCATCTTGCGGGCGGTGTTGACCGTGTGGCAGACGCCGAGTTCCTTGAGGCGGCGGATGATGAAGGGCTCGAAGAGCGTGAGGGCCATCTTCTTGGGGAGGCCGCACTGGTTGAGCTTGAGTTCGGGACCGCAGACGATCACGGAACGGCCGGAGTAGTCAACGCGCTTGCCGAGGAGGTTCTGGCGGAAGCGGCCGGACTTGCCCTTGAGGGTGTCCGAGAGCGACTTCAGGGCGCGATTGCCGGGACCGCAGACTGGCTTGCCGCGGCGGCCGTTGTCGAAGACGGCATCAACCGCTTCCTGGAGCATGCGCTTTTCGTTGCGGAGGATGACATCCGGCGTCTTGAGCTGCTGGAGGTTGCGGAGACGGTTGTTGCGGTTGATGACACGGCGATAGAGGTCGTTGAGGTCCGATGTCGCGAACTTGCCGCCCTCGAGGGGAACGAGCGGACGGAGTTCCGGCGGGATCACGGGCAGAACGGCGAGGATCATCCATTCGGGCTTGGATCCGCTCTGGCGGAAGCCGTCGCAGATCTTCATGCGCTTGGCGATCTTCTTGCGCGTCTGCTTGCTGCGGGTGTTCGCCATCTGCTCCTCGAGCTCCTTCATGAGCTCGTCGAGATCGACGGAACGCAGGCAGTCGCGGATTGCGGTCGCGCCCATGTCGGCCTTGAAATCGTCGTTGTACTTTTCGCGGGCCTCGCGATACTCGGTTTCGCTGAGAAGCTGGAGCTTCTTGAGCGGCGTCTCGCCCGGATCGGTCACGAGATAGTCCTCGTAGTAGAGGACGCGCTCGAGCGCGGTCTGGGTCATGTCGAGGATCAGGCCGATACGGCTGGGCGTGCACTTGAAGAACCAGATGTGAGAGACAGGCACGGCGAGTTCGATGTGGCCCATGCGCTCGCGACGGACGCGGGAGACGGTCACTTCGACGCCGCAGCGGTCGCAGACGATGCCCTTGTGCTTGATGCGCTTGTACTTTCCGCAGGAGCATTCCCAGTCGTGGGTCGGGCCGAAGATCTTCTCGCAGAAGAGGCCGTCGCGCTCGGGGCGATAGCTGCGGTAGTTGATTGTCTCGGGGTTCTTGACCTCGCCGTGGCTCCACGAACGAATGGTCTCGGGCGACGCCAGCGTGATGCCGACGGCATCGAACTTGTCGGAATCAATGCCGCCAAGAAGCTCTCTGGATGCGTAGGGATTCACTTTCGTAGCTCCTTCCTGGTTTCAAAATCAAATCATCGCCGCAGGGGCGGCTTCTTCCTCGTCGCCAAGCAGCTTCATGTCGAGGCAGAGGCCGCGGAGTTCGTGCATGAGGACCGAGAAGGACTCGGGCACGCCGGCCTCGAGGGTGTTCTCGCCCTTGACGATCGACTCGTAGATGCGGGTACGGCCTGCGACATCGTCGGACTTGACGGTAAGCAGCTCCTGGAGGGCGAACGAGACGCCATACGCCTCGAGCGCCCAGACTTCCATTTCGCCCATGCGCTGGCCGCCGTACTGTGCCTTGCCGCCCAGCGGCTGCTGGGTGACGAGCGAATACGGGCCCGTGGCGCGGGCGTGGATCTTGTCCGTGACAAGGTGGTGGAGCTTGAGCATGTAGATCTGGCCGACGACCACGCGCTGTGCGAAGGGATCGCCAGTACGGCCGTCGTAAACCACGGACTTGCCATCCTCGTTGATCCAGGTGGCGTCTTCGCCTTCGATCTCGGCCTGCTTGTCGTGGGCCTGGCGGAGGAGGGCGTCGATGTCCTCTTCCGTCGCGCCATCGAACACAGGGGTCGCGGCATACATGCCGAGCATCTTGCAGGCGGAGCCGAGATAGGTCTCGAAGAGCTGGCCGAGGTTCATTCGGGAAGGCACGCCCAGCGGGTTCAGCACGATATCGACCGGACGTCCATCGGGGAGGTACGGCATATCGCAGGAAGGCAGCACGCGGGCAACGACGCCCTTGTTGCCGTGGCGGCCTGCGAGCTTGTCACCGACGGAGAGGTTCTTCTTCTGCGCGATGAACACGCGGACCTGCTTGACGACGCCGCCGCCGAACTCGCTCACGATATCGTCGAATTCGCCAACCGACTGATCCGCGATTTCGGCGAAACGCGGACGGAAGTCCTCGACGATCTCGTCGATCTGCTGCTGCTTGGGGCTTTCGGGAATCTGGTAGTGGTCCCAGGCCTTGGCGAGCTTCGCAAGGAGCGTCTTGGTGATCTTCTTCTGCGCGGGGATGATGATGTCGCCGCTGTCGGTATCGATGATATCGAGCGGAATCTTCTCGTTGAGGAGATGGGCGCTGAGCTTTTCGGTAAGCTCGTCCTCAAGCTCCGCTATCTGGCGCTTGCGCTGCTCTTCCGCGGCCTTGGGATCGAGTTCCTCGCCATCGGGAGCGGGAATGGGCGCAGCTGACTTGCGCTGCTCCTGGGGAGCGGCGTTCACGACCTTCACGTCCATCACGACGCCCGTGATGCCGCTCGGGACCTTGAGCGAAGTATCGCGTACATCGGCGGCCTTCTCGCCGAAGATCGCGCGGAGAAGGCGCTCTTCGGGAGCGAGCTCGGTTTCGCCCTTGGGCGTAACCTTGCCGACGAGGATGTCGCCGGGGCGGACTTCCGCGCCGATGCGCACCACGCCGTCGGGTCCGAGGTTGCGAAGCGCGTCCTCGCCGACATTCGGAATATCGCGGGTGATTTCCTCGGGGCCGAGCTTGGTGTCGCGGGCGGTGACTTCGTAGTCCTGGATATGGATCGAAGTAAAGATATCGTCGCGCACGACGCGCTCGTTGACGAGGATGGAGTCTTCGAAGTTGTAGCCGTTCCACGGCATGAAGGCGACGAGCAGGTTCTTGCCAAGCGCGAGCTCGCCCTGATCGGTCGCGGGGCCGTCGGCGAGGCAGTCGCCCTTCTTCACGGCCTGGCCGACACGCACGATCGGCTTCTGGTTGAAGCAGGTGTCGGCGTTTGTGCGGCGGAACTTCTGCAGCATGTAGCGCTGCATGTTCTTGCCGGGCTTGTTGCGGTTGGCGGGAAGCTTGCCATCGGGCGTAACGACCACTTCGGTGGCGGAGACATACGCGACGACGCCATCCTGCTCGGCGAGCACCGTCACGCAGGAGTCCTGCGCGGCGCGCGCCTCGAGGCCGGTCGCGACAAAGGCGCGCTCGGTCTTCAGCAGCGGCACGCCCTGGCGCATCATGTTCGCGCCCATGAGGGCTCGGTTCGCGTCGTCGTGCTCGAGGAACGGAATCAGGCCGGCGGCGATCGAAATCACCTGCATCGGCGAAACGTCCATGTACTGGGCCTTGGACGACTCGATTTCGACGAACTCCGTCTTGTAGCGGGCCGTGACAGTTGAAGTCGCGAAGGAGCCATCGGGGTTTAGCGCGCAGTTCGCCTGGGCGATAACGTAGTTCTCTTCCTGGTCGGCGGTCATGTACTCGACGGTGTCGGTGACCTTGCCGTTCTTCACGAGGCGATAGGGCGTCTCGATGAATCCGTAGGAATTGATGCGCGCGTAGATGCCGAGCGAGGAGATAAGGCCGATGTTCGGGCCTTCGGGGGTCTCGATCGGGCAGATACGGCCGTAGTGGGAAGAGTGGACGTCGCGCACGTCCATGCCGGCGCGCTCGCGGGAGAGGCCGCCGGGGCCGAGTGCGGAGAGGCGGCGCTTGTGGGCCAGGCCGCTGAGCGGATTGTTCTGGTCCATGAACTGGCTCAGCTGGGAGCGGCCGAAGAAGTCGTTGACGACAGCCGAAAGCGACTTGCTGTTGACAAGGCGGGAGGGCTGGAGGGTGCCGGTCGCCGGATCGAAGAGCGTGTAGCGTTCGCGGATCAGGCGCTCCGTGCGGGCGAGACCAACGCGGCACTGGTTCTCGAGAAGTTCGCCGGCGGTGCGGATGCGGCGGCTGCCGAGGTGGTCGATATCATCGACCGTCGCACGCCCGCAGCGGATGTCCAGCAGGTGGCGGATCGCCTCGATCACATCGACGCCGCTCTCGTCGAGAGTGCGGAGACGGGCGTCAACCTTGCCGACGAGTCCAAGCTTCTGGTTGATCTTGTAGCGGCCGACATAGCCGAGGTCGTAGCGGCGGGAATCGAAGAAGAGGTGGTTGATCACCTGCTTGGCATTCGACGGGGTCGCGGGATCGCCGGGGCGCAGGCGGTGGTAGATGTCCTTGAGGGCCTCTTCCTCGTTGTGCGTGGGATCGGCGCGGACGGTCTTGAGAAGGAGACCTTCGTCAAAGGAGATATCGATGGTGTCGATCGTCTCGAACCCGGCGGCGGACATCGCCTTGAGCACGGGGACCGTGACAGTCTCGTAGCGGCGGGCGAGGACGGCCTGGGAATCGACGTCGATCACATCGTCCTTGAAAATCAGGTTTTCGAGTTCGGCGGCCTTCGGGGGACGCGCCGTCTTGATGGTCTTGAACTCGTAGAAATTCTTGAAAATCGCCTCGTCGGTGCCGAAGCCGGTCTTTTCATCGCCAAGACCGATCGCACGGAGGAAGGTCGTCGCATGGAACTTGCGGCTGCGGCGGCGACGGTCCATGTGGATCCACATGATGTCGTTCGTGTCGAACTGGATCTCCAGCCAAGTGCCGCGATCGGGGATGAGACGGACGGAATAAAGCGGCTGGCCGTTGGTGTGGATGGTGCGCTCGGCGCAAACGCCGGGCGAGCGGTGCAACTGGGAGACGACAACGCGCTCTGCACCGTTCACCACGAAGGCGCCATCGGTTGTCATAAGCGGGATTTCGCCGAGATAGACGTCCTCTTCGCGGACTTCGGCGCCGTCTTTCAGGCGGAATGTTGCATAAAGCGGCGCGGCATAAGTGCCGTTGCCTTCGGCGAGGCATTCAAGAGCCGTCTGCTTTGGCTCCTTGAATTCGTACTTCACGAAATCGAGCGTATATTTGCCATCCGAGCTCTCGATTGGGAAAATCTCGTGGAAAACAGCTTGAAGCCCCTTTTCCTCACGCTGGGCCGGGGCGATATCAGACTGGAGGAAGTCCCTGTACGACTTGGTCTGGATCTCGATCAAATCCGGCGGCTGGGCCACTGCCTTGAGCTTGCCGAAGGTGTGCCTCTTCTGCATGTCTTTTCCTCTGCTACGCCTTTTCAATGACAAACACCGCGCGCCCGTTCATCACGGGCGCGTGGCGGAATATGGGAAGACGGACTGCGCGGAAAACCGCCGCGCAGCCCGTTTCAATGGTGCGATTACTTGATCTCGACCTTGGCGCCGGCCTTCTCAAGCTGATCCTTGATCTTGGCGGCTTCGTCCTTGCTGACGCCCTGCTTGACAGGCTTCGGGGCGCCCTCGACCAGGTCCTTGGCATCCTTGAGGCCAAGAGCGGTGATCGCGCGGACTTCCTTGATGACGGCGATCTTGTTGGCGCCGGCGGAGGCGAGGATCACGTCGAACTCGGTCTTCTCTTCGGCCGGAGCGGCAGCGCCACCAGCGGCGGGAGCGGCGACGGCGGCGACAGGAGCGGCGGCGGAAACGCCCCACTTCTCTTCGAGAGCCTTCACGAGCTTCGAGATCTCGAGCACGGAGAGTCCGCTGAGGAACTCAATAACTTCATCAGTAGTCATTTTCATTTACCTTTCGGTGCAACCGCAAGCGTCTTGCAGCACTTGCGGGGGTCCCCCCGCGACCACGGCATCGGCACCCGCCGGGCCATGCCACGGGAGATTTTACGACACAACTTATGCCGCAGATTCGTCTTTCGCGCCGCCCTGCTTCTCCTCGTACGCCTTGAGGACGTAGAGGACGCTTGTGAGCGAGGCGTTGAACACGCGCACGAGGCTGGAGGCCGGAGCCTGGAGCATGCCGAGAAGCATTGCGCGCATCGTATCCTTGTTGGGAAGCTTGGAGAGGGCCGTGATGTCCGCGTCGGTGAGAACCGCCGCTTCGGACGTGCCGCCCTTGATCGACGCGATCTCGTTGGCCTTGACGAAATCGACGAGGACCTTGGCGACCTCCGTCACATCGCCCTTGCCGATGATCACGGCCGTCGGGCCGGTGAGCATCGCGGAGATGTCGGGCCAGCCAAGAGCCTCCGCGACCTTGCGCAGATAGGTGTTCTTCACGACAAGCACGCGCGTGTCGATCTTGAACAGCTTGGCGCGGAGGTCGGTGAGCTGCGCGACCTTGAGGCCGCCATAGTTCAGGATGAAGCAGTAGTCGGACGCCTTGACGCGCTCGATGGCCTCGTTCAGGATGGAGATTTTCTCGTTTCTCATGGAATAAAGCCCTCGAATCAATCCTTGACGGCGACACGCACGCCGACGCCCATGGTGGAGCTAAGCGTGCAGGTGCGGATGAAGGTACCCTTGGCGCTGGCGGGACGCGCATCCCTGACAGCCGCGAGAAGGGCGTTGATGTTCTCGACAAGCTTGCCAGCCTCGAAGCTGACCTTGCCGCAGATCACGCCGAGGTTGCCCGTGCGGTCCATGCGGAACTCGACCTTGCCACCCTTGGCCGCCTTGACAGCGGGACCGAGGTCTTCAGTGACCGTGCCGGTCTTCGGATTCGGCATGAGGCCGCGGGGACCGAGGACACGCGCCACCTTGCGGACTTCCTTCATCGCGTCGGCCGTGGCGATGGCGACGTCGAAATCCGTCCAGCCACCCTTGACCTTCTCGAGAAGATCATCGAAACCAACGTAGTCGGCGCCGGCGGCGCGGGCGTCGTCAGCCTGCGTGCCCTGCGCGAAGACAAGGACGCGAACCGACTTGCCTGTGCCGTTCGGGAGGCTGACCGTACCGCGGACAGACTGGTCCGACTTCTTGGGATCGACGCCGAGGCGGATCGACACATCGACCGTCTCGTCGAACTTGGCGGCGGGATTCGCCTTGATGAAGGCAACCGCTTCCTCGATGGAAACAGCGGTCTTTGGAGCCTTCTTGAGAATATCAGTATAACGCTTACCGTGCTTGGCCATGGCTAGCTCCTCAATCAACCACGTCGATGCCCATGTTGCGGGCGGTGCCTTCGATGATGCGCATTCCGGCCTCCTCCGTGGTGGAGTTGAGGTCCGCAGCCTTGATCTTGACGATCTCGCGGATCTGGGCGCGCGTGACCTTGCCGACCTTGTCGCGGTTCGGAACGCCGGAACCCTTGGCGAGACCGGCATACTTCTTGAGAAGCGCCGATGCGGGCGGGCTCTTGAGGATGAATGTGAAGCTGCGGTCCGCATAGACGGTGATCACCACGGGGATGATCAGGCCGGACTTGTCCGCCGTCTTGGAGTTGAACTCCTTGCAGAACGCCATGATGTTCACGCCCTGGGAGCCCAGCGCGGGACCCACGGGCGGCGCCGGATTCGCGGCACCCGCCGGAATCTGGAGTCTAACGATGCCAGTGACTTTCTTGGCCATCTTCTACCTCGTCGTTCGCGACCCTCCCGGTTCCCTTCCGGTGCAGACGGGCCGACAGTTGACAGAGCGGGAACTACATCTGGGGCGGCGGAGGAACCTGTTGCTCCTGACGCTCGACCTGCGTATATTCCAGCTCGACAAGGGTACTCCGGGAGAATACCTCCACGGACACCTTCAGCATCCCCTTGTCGGGATCCACTTCTTCGACGGACCCGCTGAAGTTCATGAATGGTCCATCGGTAATCCTTACGGTCTCGCCAGGCTCGAAGACAATCTTCGGCCTTGGCTTGTTGTCCTTGCGGTCGGCAACCTGGGAAAGGATCTCGCCAACCTCTTCGGCCGGGAGAGGCGCAGGCTTCTCGCCGCCGATAAATCCAATGATGCCGGGCGTCGAACGAAGGAAACTCCACGTACGTTCGACCACCTCGCGCTTGCCAGACTCGTTGTAGTCGTACAGCGCGACATTAATCAGCACGTAGCCGGGGAAAAACTTGCGGTTGATCGTCCTCTTCTTGCCATCCTTGGTCTCGGTGACCTTCTCCATCGGCACGACCACGTCGCCGATATACTCACCGAGCTCCTGGATCTTGGCCTGGGCCAGCATATACCGCTGAACCTTCTGCTCCTGGCCAGTCAAGGTGTGGAGGACAAACCATTCCATCTTCTTCGACATTGCAAAACCCTCGCTTCGCGTTTGCTGTCAAACCACACGCGCCGCCACGATCAGGCGATGTTGTGGAGCAGGTCGAGCGCGAAGATGATAGCCTTGTCGAAGGCGAATACCACCACCGCCAGGATGACGATCAGCACAAGCACGACAACCGTCGATTCGACAAGCTCATGGCTGTCCGGCCAAGTCGTCTTGCGAAACTCGTCAGCGACCTCGCCGAAGAATGCGCCGATCTTTTCAAACAAACCGCCAAGGGTCTTGTTCGCGGCACCGGCCGCCTCGCCCTTGACCACTTCCATCTGCTCGTTGTCTTTCATTTCGGAATCCGCCCGTTCTTGTTTTCGCCATAGCCTGTCGCAAGGCTAAAGCGCCGCTGTCATCCTCTTGGGACGACCGCGGCTTGAATTGGCAGGCCAGGAGAGAATCGAACTCCCATAAACGGTTTTGGAGACCGTCGCACTGCCATTGTGCTACTGGCCTGTTGTCTGCTTGCCCCGGGCGATCCCTACTTGACCTCGCGGTGAAGTGTGCGCTTGCGCTCGGCAGGGCAGTACTTGACAAGCTCGAGTCGAGCCGTCTGCGTGCGCTTGTTGCGCGTTGTCACGTAATTGCGGCGCTTGCATTCGCTGCACGCCAGAATTGCTAGTTCACGAGGCATTGGAAACCGACTTCCGTTAATCACTGGCGGGCCGCGGAATCAGCGCGGCCCGCCGCGTGAAAGTTGTTTTGCTTGACGCGATTCGAATTACGCGATGATCTTCGTGACCGTGCCGGCGCCAACGGTGTGGCCGCCTTCGCGGATGGCGAAGCGCATCTTCTCTTCAATTGCGACAGGCTGGATCAGCTTGACGTGCATGTTCACGTTGTCGCCAGGATTGACCATTTCGACACCCTCGTCGAGGCCGATATCGCCAGTCACGTCCGTCGTGCGGATGTAGAACTGGGGACGATAGCCCTTGAAGAACGGGGAGTGACGACCGCCCTCTTCCTTGCTGAGGACGTAAACCTGGCCCTCGAACTCGGTGTGAGGATGGACGGAACCCGGCTTGGCGAGAACCTGGCCGCGCTCGACGTCTTCCTTCTTCGTGCCGCGGAGCAGGCAGCCGATGTTGTCGCCGGCCTGGCCCTGGTCGAGGAGCTTGCGGAACATTTCGACGCCGGTGACAACCGTCGCCTGGGTCTCGCGGATACCGACGATTTCGACCGGATCGTTGACCTTGATCACGCCACGCTCGACACGGCCGGTGACCACGGTGCCACGGCCTTCGATCGAGAAGACGTCTTCGATCGGCATCATGAAGGCCTGGTCGAGAAGACGCTCGGGTTCGGGGATGTAGGAGTCGAGAGCGTTCATGAGCTCGTCGATGCACTTGCAGCAATCCTCGTCGGCGGACTGGGCGTGGGTGGCGGGAAGAGCCGAGCCACGGATCACGGGGATGTCATCGCCGGGGAACTCGTACTTCGAAAGAAGCTCGCGGACTTCCATCTCGACGAGGTCGAGGAGCTCGGCGTCGTCAACGAGGTCAACCTTGTTGAGGAAGACCACGATGGCGGGCACGCCGACCTGACGGGCGAGAAGGATGTGCTCGCGGGTCTGGGGCATGACGCCGTCAGCGGCGCTCACGACCACGATCGCGCCGTCCATCTGGGCCGCGCCGGTGATCATGTTCTTGACGAAGTCGGCGTGGCCGGGGCAGTCAACGTGCGCATAGTGGCGGTTCGCCGTGCTGTACTCGACGTGCGAGGTCGCGATCGTGACGATCTTGGTGGCGTCACGGCGGCCGGCGGACTCGGAAGCCTTCGCGACCTGGTCGTAAGAGACCTCGGTGGCGAGACCCTTGAGGGCCTGGACATGGGTGATAGCAGCGGTGAGGGTCGTCTTACCATGGTCGACGTGGCCAATCGTGCCAACGTTAACGTGCGGCTTGCCGCCGCGATCGAATTGTTCCTTAGCCATTTCTATTCTCCAAAACTGAGGTCGCAGCCCCAAAACTGGAGCCCACGAGCGGAATCGGACCGCTGACCCCGTCCTTACCAAGGACGTGCTCTACCTACTGAGCTACGTGGGCTCTTTGAACCTTTCGAGCCAGCCCTGGGGCACCCACCCCATTGTGTCGGCTGCTACGCTCGCGTTTCCCCATCCCAAGCGGACATAGCCCGCCAAGGAGGAAAAACCGCATGAATTTAGCAAAATGGGGATGCGCTGTCAACATGGGTTTTTGGGAATTTTGCGGCAAAAAAAACGGGGCCAAAAAAAACGGGGCCTGTCCCCATCTTTACAAGAAACTAAAGAAGGAAGCTGGATGCAAAAAGGGTGCCCCCGGACGATTGCCGGGGGCACCCTTCCTCGAAGAGGCGTGTAGAGGGACTAGCGGATCATCAGGAGGAGGCCCTTGGTCTTCAGCGGGTAGCGGATGATGACGATGCCACTGCCGCCGTTGCCGCCGTCGTAGCCGCGGTTGCCGTAGTCCATGTAGCCACCGCCACCGCCAGCGCCGGTGCCGGGGGCACCCGCCGTGGCCTGCGTGCCGTTGCAGTTGCCGCCGTTGCCGCCGCCGCCCTTGCCGCCGGGCGCGGTCTCGCACCAGTAGGCGCTGTGGTTGCCACCGCCGCCGCCACCGGCATACCAGACTTCGCTGCCGGTCCAGTCGCACATCACGCCGTCGCCACCGGCGCCGGCACGGAAGGCCTCGTCGACCGCCTCCGCGGAGTGGCCCGCGGTTCCGGCGCCGCCGCCGCCCGAGCCGAGCGTGTAGCGGTTGTCGACGCTTGCGTAGAGGTCGAAGACATTCGCGGCGCCGGGATTGCCCTGGCCTTCGACCGCGGTTCCGCCGCGGGACTGGCTGTTGACATAGTCATGGCCGCCGCCGGCCGCGCCGCCGCCCGAAGCGCCGTCAGATCCGCGGCCGCCATCGGTGTAGAGGCTGCCGCCGCTGCCGCCGCCGAGGGCCGTGAGGGTGACGAAGGAGGATGGCGTACCGTTGCCCTGGTCGATCGTGAACATGTCCTTGGCCGATCCGCCAGCGCCGACCACGACTTCGTGGATGCCGGCCGGCAGGTGGAAGCCTTCGCTGCGGATGACGCCGCCGGCGCCGCCGCCGCCACCACCGCAGAGATAGCCGGAGCCGCCCGCGCCGCCGCCGCCGATGACAAGGACGTCAACCGCGACCGAATCGGGAATCTCGAAGGTGCCGTTATTGCGGAAGACGTGGACCATGTAGGTGGCGTTGTCCTGCCTGACCTTGAGGACTTCGTCGCCGCCCGTGGCCTCGTTGGAGCTGTCGCCGTAGGTCTGCGTGAAGCGGATGATCACGACGCCCTTGCCGCCGTGGCCGCCGCCGTAG
>JAZQOE010000080.1:0-9155 GCA_045627705.1 Kiritimatiellia bacterium
ACATGCCATGCGCTCCCCAAAGTGCGGGGATATCCGGCACCCCCGCCAACTTTATTTGCACATGGCATATCATTTTACGGCGTATCTTGCAACAAAAATATAGTGAATTTTACTATTGATGATTTAATGGGCAGACACTACGATAAGTATATGAAAAAACGGCGCGTTGCGACAAATCGCGGCGCGCCGTTTTTTTAAGGATTGCCGAAGCGGATTACTTGAGCATCTTCGTCCACTTTTCCTTGGACTTGGCACTCTTGAGAATCGTCTCGATGAAGGAGAGCCCTTCGATGCCAGCCTCGATGCCCGGGGCGTCGATCTGCGGAATCTTCTTGCCGGCGATTTCGGCGCGGACGGCCTTGAAGACTTCGCGATAGACGTTCGCGAATGCTTCGATGAATCCTTCGGGGTGGCCCCAGGGAAGACGCGTCGCATTCTTCGCGGCATCGCATAGGTTCTCGTTGCCGCGCGAGTAGCGGGTGATCGTTCCGGCGGGGTCCTTGAGCCAAAGGTAGTTCGGATCCTCCTGCACCCAGGTGAGGCCCATCTTGTCGCCGTAGATGTGGATGCGCAGGGTATTCTCTTCGCCAGCCTGAATCTGCGAAGCGTAGAGGAGACCCTTCACTCCGCCCTCCCAGTGGACGAGCAGATTGCCGTCGTCCTCAAGCTTGTTGCATGGGACGAAACTGCCGAGATCGGCGCAGAGTTCCTTCATCTTGAGGCCCGTGATGTACGAGGCGAGATTCGCGGCGTGGGTGCCGAGGTCGCCCATGCAGCACGAACCTCCGGCGACCTTCGGATCCATGCGCCACATGGCGATTCCGTTGATCTTCGCATTGATGAGGTTCGCAAGCCATCCCTGCGGATATTCGACGACAATCTTGTTCAGCTTGCCGAGCTTGCCGCTCCTCACGAACTCGCGGGCCTGCTTGACCATCGGGTAGCCGGTATAGTTGTGGGTGAGGACAAAGACCTTCTTAGTCTTCTTCACAATCTCCGCGAGCTTCTTGGCCTGCGCCAGCGAGACGGTCATTGGCTTGTCGCAAACAACGTTGAAACCAGCCTCGAGACACGCCTTCGCGATCGGAAAGTGCTGCACGTTCGGGACGACGATTGAAATCCAGTCGAGACGCTTGTCCGCCGGCATTTTCTTTTCGGCGGCGATCATCGCCTTGTAGTCCTTGTAAACGCGGCTTGGATCGAGTTTGAACTTGTCGCCCCATTCAAGCGACTTCTTGGGGTTTGACGAGAATGCGCCCGCCGTAAGCACGGCCTCGTTGTCGAGCATCGCCGCCATGCGGTGCACGCTTCCGATGAAGCCGCCGCCGCCGCCAATCATGCCCATGCGAAGTTTGCGATCTGACATTTCAGGTCTCCTTTGTTTTCGGCGCCGCACAATTGCGTCCGCCATTCAATGATTGTCTATTGTGCGTTCAAGCAAGCTTAAGGTCAAGTGGAAGTAGAAAGGGAAGGCCGATAATATGCGGGTTTCAATTTTATTTCGCGGCTTCTTCGTTGGCGAGGTCGGTGAGCAGTGTCGCGACAGGCTTGCCTTCGGCCTTGGCGCGTTCGGCGAGCGCCTTGTATTGGCGGATCGTGATTGTCGGGCGAATGTGCATGTGGACGGCATTGGGGATGTCAAGCCACGCCTCCTGGGCCTTTGCAATCTGCCCTTCGTCCAGGCCAAGCGCGCGAAGCACGCCAACGGCCATCATGATGTTGCCGGGAAGCGCCATGTGCACGCCATCGGCGGTGAGGTAGTGTCCGCCATTGTCCTGCGGCGCACCGGATTCCTTGGCGGCGGCAAGCGCGGCCTGCATGTCCGCATTGAGATCGGCCAGCGGAATCGAGCGTTCGGCGGCAAGCCCGCGGAGGAACGCATTGTAGTCGGCGAGCTTCTTGTTCTCGTTGTTGTCGGGATTTTCCTGGATCATCGTGGCCGTGAGGATCACAGGCCGCACACCGGCGGCGACGGCCTTGTCGATGATCGCGGTGATGTTTTCCTTGTACGGCTCGAGTTCGACGCCGCGGGCGCCATGCCAGACATCGTTCACGCCGCAGCTGAGCGTCATCACGGCGGGCTTTGGATCCTTCGTGAGGACGTCGCGATCGACGCGCGCGAGCATGTCGTTGGACTTGTGGCCGGAGATTCCGGCGAAGATCGGTTTCACATTGATGTCGTTCGCCGCGAGGCCGCTCACGACGAGGCGCACGTAGCCACTCGGGGTGTCCTTGCCGAACTGGGTGATCGAGTCGCCGAGGAAGGCAAGCGTTTCGCCGTCTTTGATAATCGGCTCCGCGAAGACGGCGGAAGCGGCGACCGCGATGGATGCGATGATGGCGAGGTTGCGAGAGTTCATTCTGATGTTCCTTTTGATTTGTTCAAACGTTGGAAGGTTTTTGAAAGATAGGCGTACCAATCGAGGCAATGTCCATGCCAGGATGGATCAAAGCTTCGGCATCTTGTACAGGCTGGGGTCGCGCTTGCGGAGGACGGCCTGCGAGACATCGGCCCGTTCGACTGAAAGCATCACTCCCCATGCGCCGGCGTTGTTTGTGCCGAGTGCGACGAGCAGTTCATGCTTGCCGGGCGCGACCTGCATGGCGCTGCCGCGCGACTTCCACGGCACGCAGGGATTGATGCCGTTTGGATCGGCGCAGATTTCGCGTCCGTCGAACCACGCCTTCACGGGTCCATCGTAGCCGAAGCCGAATGCGAGCTTCATCGCTTCAGGGACTTCGACATCCACGACATACCACACGAGACCGTCGCGGCCCGCCGTTTTCACGATTTCTTCACGGTCGTTGAGGAATCCAAGCTGCGCGGAATCGTCGATGCGGCGGAGATTCCAGTCCTTGCGCTGGGCTGGCTTGGGGAATGCGAGCTTCTCCAGCTTGCCGGCGCCCGGCATGACATCGCTCACGAGCGCGGCATGGACTGTCTCCAGCGCACGCGGCTTGCCAAGCGGAATCGGGCCGAAGGCGGGAAGGGAGCGCATCGATTCATCGCAGATGTTGCACACCGGATCGCACCCCTTGCCATACGTGAGCGATACGCCGTCGATGTTGTTGCTTCCAAGGTCGGTGCGGATGATTGCGCGCGTGCCATCGAGCCTGATGTCGAATACATTGCCAGAGCCTGAAAGCGCGAAACCGCACGGACGAGGCCCTCCATCGCCGGTTGTGAGCTTGCCGACGACATTGTCGAAGTCCGCGATGACCACCAGGCGCCCGAGGAAATCAGGCTCCGTCGAAATCTTGCAAAGCTCGATTGGCGCGGGGCCGGCTTCCTTTTCGCCGAGCGTCATCGAACACATCGCCTGCGCGATACGCCAGCCCAGGAGGTGTTGGTCCGCTTCGCAGAGATGGATGTTGTCGTCGAGCGCAAGGTCGATCGCTGGGACCGTAAGCAGTCGGTCTATGCACTTTGGAAGCAGACGCTGCTGGTCGCGGATCGATTCCCAAGCGCGTGCGGCGGGGCCATCCGGGGCGGCGCCGTTCACCACGCGCGCGATCTGAACCATCACGACAGGAAGCCGCGGATCATGGCAGTCCTTTCGCAGTGCCTTCACGAGCGCTTTGTTGCGCTGGGTGAAAAGAATGGAATCGTTGGGGTTGGCGTCGTTGCAACCCTGATACCAGATCATGCCGGCGACCTTGCCGCCGTTCTTGCGCAGACGGCGCAAAAGCGCGCCATAGAGACACCCGGTCCCCTCCTTCGGGGCGCGTTCGGGATTCCATTGGTCCATCGATGTGCCGCCATGCGCACAGGCAATGATGCCCTGCGGGACGCCAGTCGATTTCCGCATCGCCATCACGAACGGTACGGACGGACCAGTGCCCCACTGCGGATTCGGGACGGGATGCGGCGCGCCGCCATTTAGCAGCGTGTGGACAGGATCGATCGCGTACCAGAGATTGTGGATCGGGTCGCGGGCGGGCTTCCATTCGTCGGTCATATAGAAAGCGCGCACTGTCGGATCGATCTTCGGAGGATGCTGTAGCCAGCCGCAACCCTGCATGTTCGATTGCCCGGCGGCAATCCAAAGGTCGCCTACGAGCAGATTCTTCGCAGTGCATTTTTCCTTCGGTGCGCCCTCGATCGAAAGCGAAATGTCGTATGGTCCGCCAACGGGGAGTCCCGCGATCGTACCGGAGAAACGACCCTTCGATGCCTTGCCGACGGCCTTTGCGGCGAAACCGGCGACAGTCTTGCCCTTTGACTTTACTGTCGCGACGACCTTGCCGTCGGCGGCACATTCGCCATCGAAGATGGCATTTGACTTGTTTGCGGCGTCGCGCTGGAGCACGCCGTTGTCGAGGAGTCCGTTAAACAGTTTCATTTCTACGCCTTTCGTTCGCGTGCGGATTACCTGTTTCCACAATTCAGGAGACAAGCAGAAATCATACCGCATGCAATGGCAAAACTCACTATCATTGTAGGGAATGTAAAATTCCTGAAGCAGACTATTTAAAAGTTTTTACAGGTATTGTGTATGACATTATTACACATTGCGCTTGTGCCACCAATGCGACATTATGACACTTATATTTAATTGTGGCAAAATGGCTCATAAAATATTAACATGCGTATTACAAAGTAGTTAGGAAAGAAAAATCGGGGTGTGTCCCCGTTTTTGGCATGGGCGGTGCTGAATATATGGCGCCGATAAAACGGCAGAAAGAAAAAGGAGAAAAACCATGAACGAAAACTGCATTGTAAACCCCTGGGACATCTTTGATTTCGCCCGCAAGGCGCTTGAACTTGAGAGGCCTGTCCCCGCCACCATCAGTCCGCGTATCCGCCTGAACGAGACCGAAGCTGGACTTGAGATGTTCGCCGAGCTTCCGGGCGTCGCTCCCGAAGACATCGACGTCACCATCGATGGCAGGAAACTTTCGATTGTCGCCAAGCGTACCGCGCTCGGCTACAAGAAGCCTGAACCCGCCAAGGATGCTCCCGCCGAGGGGGCCGAAGCCAAGGCGCGGGAGCCTGCGGCCGACGAGGGCATCGAGACCTTCGAGCGCAGCATCATGCTCCCATACGAAATCAACCAGGCCGCGATCAAGGCCGAATGTCACAACGGCATCCTGGCCCTGATGCTTCCGAAGGCGGAATCCGCGATGCGCCGCCGCATCGCCGTGACCGCGGCATAATAGCAACCAGATTCAAAATCAAACAACATGGCACCGAAAACGGCGCGCCGCGAAAAATAGCGGCGCGCCGTTTTGTCTTGGGCTTTCCCTTTGTGTGTTTTCTGCATTCCAATCCAATTGACAGTCCATTTTGCGTGTGAGAGACTTGCCAATTGACAAATGGCAATCGAATCAACAGCTAATTCGGCGGCCGCCGAAAAACGGCGCGCCGCTTTTTGGTGGGTGTCGGCCGTTTTGGGCGGATTGCTCCTCTGGTGCGTCCTCGCCTGGCCAGTGCCCCGCTTCTTTGCATCCGGCATTCCCGCGAGTCCGTACACGCCGGACAAGCGCGTGGACCGCGTCTTGATTCCCGGCGACCACGTCCAGTTGCTCTACCATTTCTGGCTTGCCCGCGACATGATTTCCGGTGCGACTCCCGCATTCGCGAATATCTACGAATTTAATACGGACTCGACCGATCCTGTCGAGGAAGTCGCACGTGTGCGCCGTGTCGATCCATACTATGCGCCGTTTTCCTGGGTCTATGCCGCGGTTTCGCCAGTCTTTGGCGATGCGGCGGGCTGGAATACCGCAGTACTTCTCTCGATTCTCCTAGGCGCCATTGGACTTTTCGCGCTCGCGCGCAGGCACACGGTTTCCGATGGTTCCGCATTTCTCGCGGCGATGGTCGCCACGGCCTTTCCGTACCGTTGGTTCACCATGCACTCGGGTAGTCCAACCGGGTTTGCGATGGGGCTTGCGCCGTTTGTCCCGCTTGGACTCGATATCGCGGTTCGCGACAGGCGCATCCGCGGCGGCATAATTGCAGGTCTCGCGCTTTTCTTCGCATATTGCTCGGATCTGCATGTCTTCTACTTCTCCGCGATTACCGCGCCGTTCTGGTGCGCGTTCTCATGGTGCTGCCAGCCACGAGGTAATCCGCGCTTCGATTTCAAGCGGATTGCCACCGCGCTTCTCCCTGCCGTTCTCATGGCGGGGTGCGCGGCAATGGCCGGAACGATTCTCAACCGCAATTTCGCGGGGACCGACATGGCAGGCGGACGTACATGGAAGGAAGTTCAGATGTTCTCGCCTTTCGTGCGCGAACTCTTCCACGCAGGGTTTCACGGGCATGTTTTCCTAACCTTGACGATTCCCGCCCTTTTCCTATTCTGCCTCGCCTGCTGCGCATTCTACAAACGCGACACGCGCGCCAACAGCCGCGATCCACAAATCGGCCCCTTCTGGGTCTTCGCGCTCGTCGCCGCGGCGATGGTCGCCGTCGTCCTCCTTTCCCTCGGTACTGAAGGCCCGGGTTACGGGAAGCCGATGGACATTGCCCGCAAGCTCATTCCCAAGTACACGATGATCCGTCAGTCGGCGAAGATCCTCTGTCTCATGCCATCGCTCATCGCCATCGCCCTTGCGCTTGTTCTCCCTCGCAGACGACAGCATGCGGGCCTCCACGCGCTTGCCGTCATTGTCTCGATTCTTGCCGTGCTTGAGGCGCGCTCGGCGCTGCGTCCGTCGATTTCCCTCCTTCCGCGCGAACAGAAGGCATATTCCGCCATCGCGGATGATGCCGCATCGCGTTCCATGACGGCGCATGCGCTGGCGATTCCGCTATGGCCCGGGGATTCTCATTGGTCATCGACATACCTTTATGGCGCCATGCATTCGCGGGTTCGCCTGGTAAATGGCTACTCCCCGGCGAAGCGCGACGACTATGTCGCCGACATCTTCAAATTCTACGAGAGCATGAACGAGGGCGATGTTTCCGATGTCCAGCTCGATCGTCTGATTGCCAGCGGTGTCCGATATCTGGTTCTCCACGAGGACGTCTTCCCTGAAAAGGTGTCGCCGCGCACGGCCGCGGAGACCCTGCGGCGCTTCATCGTGAATCCACGCCTGTCGCTTCTCGCGCACGAGGGGACGACATGGGCGTTTGGCATCCTCGATGATTCGCATGGCGCAGCCGGTGCCGCCGCGCTTTGGACGCCGTCGGTCGAATCAATCTCGACGATTAACTACAAGGCTCGCGCGATGGATCCGTTGCCCGTGCTTGAACCGTTCGAGGATGGCGCATTCGAATTCCTCGCCGCCGATCTTTTCCATGCTGGCGAAACGGTCGTCGAGACAGGCGCGGTGCGGCTTGATCCCGCGCGCGATCCTGCGGCTACGATAATCTACGGGCCAAATCGCGCCATGCCGGCCGGTGATTATTCCGTGGAGGCGCTGTTTGTTTCTGATGCGCCTGAAGGCACGCGGCTCGGAACCTTTTCGGTACGCACGACCAGCGGCGCGACGCTTGCGGAAGCCGCTGTCGATGCGGGCGCAAAATGCTTTGTCGCCGATGTCGCCATTCCGGAAGAGCCAATCCGTTTCGAGTTCAACTATACCCGCGCAGGGGCGATTGAATTCGAGCGCATCTGCGTCCGCGGCAAATAAAACTTTTCTCCGCTTGCGCCCGGCATGGTTCTGCGTCTGCGCCAGACGTTGACAAGCATTGTGTTCAATCCCAGATCGGCGCAAGGCCGAGAGTGGCGAGTTTTTCCTCGAGCTCCCTGCTTTCGCGGCCCTTCTTGATGGAACCGTCGTCCGCTATCGTGACCCACTTCCACTCCTTCTGGAGGGCGCGGGCTGCTTCGATGTCGCCCTTTGCGACACGCTGTATCTGTTCGAGGTCGAGGCGTGAAAGCTCCATCGAGGAAAGGCGGTAGTCGTTGAAGGCCTCCCAGACGAACGGCACCCAGCGCGCGACAATTTCCCTGCCGATTGTTTCGGCGTAGGTGCGGATTTCGAGCTGGGCGTGGGAGGTCATGCGAAGCGCGAGGAAGTGGAGGAGATTGTGGAGGTCGATCTTCCAGTAGGCTTCGGTATAGGTTGAAAGCGGCAGGTCCTTGCGAGCCTGTTCGCGCGCCACGCCGGCGGCGATGCGGGCCTCGTAGGTTTCGCGGGCACTGCGCTGCAGCGCGGTTTCGCTTTCGGTGAGAAGAGTGCCTATCTCCACGGGAAGCATTCCAGCGCTACCCTGGCGATTGTCGTTCGACTGCATGCGCCACTGGTCTGGGGAGGTGGCCTGCGCGGCATCGATCGCCACCGAATAGCGGGTCGAATATTCGTTTACGCTCGCCATGCGGTGGCGAATCCACTGGCGCCAGCAGTCCATCGGCGCGCGAATGTGGAACTTGATCTCGCACATCTCGAAGGGGCTCGTATGACGGTGGCGGAGGAGGTAGCGGATAAGCGCGCGATCCTGGGAAATCTGCTTGGTGCCGGCGCCGTATGAAACGCGCGCGGCCTGGACGATCGCGCTGTCGTTGCCGAGGTAGTCGATGGGACGGATGAAACCGTCGTCGAGAACGCTGAACTTCTGTCCGAGAACCTTGTCGAGTTCCGGCGCTGCCGCGCGCGCGATCGATGTGTCTATCTGCTCATTCATGATTTGCAAGTATAACTGAACATCCCGGAGGAATCAATTACACTTAAAGGGACAGACTGTTTAAGCGATTTTCCGGGGCGTGTCCCCATTCAGGCGCCATTCAGGCGCGGCGATTGTGTCGAGTTGATCGAGTTGTTCGAGTTGTTCGATATGGTCGATTCCAAACGACCTCGCCGCGTGACCGTTCGGGACGAACGGCCCCCCGTCCTTTGGGCCGCATTTCGGCGAAACGGGGGAACCGCGCGTCCCGCGCGGTCCAATCACGCAGGAATCCTGGGGGCGCAGCCCCCAGCGACACTTGTTATCTGTTGCCTGTTATCTGAAATGCGGCGGTTTGGGGCAAACCGCCCTACCGCCGCAACGCGCGAATTGCCGCGGTCAGAACTCGAAGCCGACCATCGCGCGGGCGAACCAGCCGGCCTTTTCTATCGTGCCGGAGCAATATTCGCCGTCGCACTCGAGGTCTCCGTCGAGGAAGCGCGCGAGGATGTCGGCCGAGATGTCGAACCGCCCGAGGCGGAACATCGCCCCGCCGCCCGCGACGCCGTGGCAGCGCCATTCCGAGAAGTCCTCGCTG
>JAZQOE010000081.1:0-14543 GCA_045627705.1 Kiritimatiellia bacterium
TGCAACTGTCGCCGCCGTCTTCGCCCTCGGATGCGAAGCCTACAGTGATGATGGCGATGAGCCTGTCAACACTGTGGCCGATACAAATGCCAGCGCACCTGCCGCTGCGCAGGCAAATTCAAACTCCACGACACCCTCTCCCGCCGCCGCACCCGGCGATGGAACCCAGGCCGCGGCAGTAGCCCCAGACCAAGTCGATTTTGGCGCACTCCGCTGGACCTATGGTGGCGTTAAGGGCAGCGGACACTCGCCATCTGGCGTAGCGATTTCCAGTCCTCGGATCGGAGGATCTTCTCTCTCGTTCAAGTACGACACAAACCTTTCAGCCTGGGGATATGCCAATGGCGATATCGGCGGCTATGCCTGCCTGTTTGTCCAGAATACGGATGGTTCCTGGGTAGGTGGAAAGTTCGATTGGATATCCTCCAGCCGTTCGAGCCGCGGACTCGAAAACGTCTTCGGCGGATACAGTGGATGGAATCTCAACGGTGTCCCAAATCCTTGCCCGGCTGCCTTTGTGATTATCGACGCGCATTCGAAAAAGCGCTCGAACGTAATCGTCGGCACGTGGAAGCGCTAGTGCGCAGCGCTGATAAGACGCGATAAAAAAACGAGGCCCCGCGGCGGAAATGTGTTCCGCCGCAGGGCCTCGCCATTATCAACCGGCGGTTACTTGCCGGAGACGATGCGGAAGGTTTCGCGGGCGATCATGAGTTCCTCGTTGGTGGGAATGACCCACACGGGGAGCTTCGATGAGGCGGACGAAATCTTCTGAAGCTTGCCATGTGTGGCCTTGTTCAGCTTGGCGTCGAGCTTTACGCCAAAGGCACCGAGACGGTCGCAGATCGCCTTGCGGGCTTCATCGCTGTTTTCGCCGATGCCGCCGGCGAAGACGATGCCATCGACATTGCCGAGAAGGGCGTAGTAGCCGCCGATGTAGAGCACGATGCGGTGGGCGAACATGTCGAAGGCTTCCTGCGCATCCTTCTTGCCTTCCTTGACCGCGGTGCAGAGGTCGCGCATATCGCCGGAACCAGTGCCGCCAACCGCGAGGAGACCGCTCTTCTTGTTGAGAAGGGTGTCGAGCTGCTCGGCGGTATAGCCTTCCTTCTTCGCGAGGAAGAAGCAGACCGCCGGATCGATATCGCCGGAACGCGTGCCCATCACGAGACCCTGGAGCGGGGTGAGGCCCATGGTGGTATCGAAGACCTTGCCGTCCTTGATCGCGGCGAGCGACGAACCATTGCCGAGGTGGCAGGTGATGATGTTGAGCTTGGACTGGGGCTTCTTGAAGACCTTGGCGGCGGTCTCGGTGATGTACTTGTGGGAGGTGCCGTGGAAGCCGTACTTGCGGAGACCGTACTTCTTGACGAGGTCGCGCGGAATCGCGTACATGTAGGATTCGGCGGGCATAGTCATGTGGAAGCCGGTATCGAAGACGGCGACATTTGGCACGCCCTTCATCTTCTTCTCGCATGCCTCGATGCCAGTGAGGTTCGCGGGATTGTGGAGCGGGCCGAGATCGAAGCACTTGCGGATAGCCTTCTTGACCTTGGCATCGACCTTGACTGGCTCAGTGAACTCCATGCCGCCGTGGAGGACGCGGTGGCCGATGGCATCGATATCCTTGAGGGAGGCGAGGACGCCGCCGTTCTTGGCATCGACAAGCGCGGCGCAAACCTCTTCGAAGGCCTGGCCATGGTTGTCGGCCTTGATGCCGCGGGAAATCTTGTCGGCGCCAGCCTTCTGGTAAACGAGATTGGCGTTGGGCGCGCCGATGCGCTCGACGAGGCCCTTGCAGAGCATCGTCTCGTTCTTCATGCTGAAGAGCATGTATTTCAGGGAGGAACTGCCGGAGTTGACGACCAGCACCTTGTCGATTGCGCGCGTAGCCATTGTTGACTGCCTTTCTTTCTGTTTTTGAAACGAAGTAGCGTTAAGTTGAACGCCGCGCGGCGCTCGTTGCGCATGCGCGGCGATGGGGGGTGTCTCGATCAGGATTGTCCCGGCGTCCATTCCTGCGGATCAGGACGCGGACCGGGAATCACGGGACGCGGACCGAACTTCTCGATCGCGCTCCGCGGGAATGGCGAGTGATTGCCATGGCGCGAACGGCGCGGAGTGGAGTTGGCGGGCGCGGGTTGCGCGGGGGCGACGGCGGGGGCGCGGTCGCAACGCACAGGCGCAGGGTGCG
The DNA here is from genome assembly GCA_045627705.1 of Kiritimatiellia bacterium. Classification (GTDB taxonomy): domain Bacteria; phylum Verrucomicrobiota; class Kiritimatiellia; order RFP12; family JBMNHG01; genus JBMNHG01. Next base: position 2,195 of record JAZQOE010000081.1, read on the forward strand.
CGGCGGCGCTCTGAGGGCAGAGCGCCCTACCAGCTTCGCGCGGTTGAGGGGCTTCGGGTTCGGCCGTGGGCGCGGGTTGCGCCGCGGCGACGGCGGGGGCGCCGTCGCAACGCACAGGCGCGGGTTGCGACGCAGCGGCGCTCTGGGGGCAGAGCGCCCCACCAGCTTCGCACGGTTGTTCCGTACCAGGTGCGGCGGGGGCGCTGTCGCAACGCGCACGGCGATGATGGCGCGGCGGAGGAGGAGGAAGCGGCGCGAGCAGTTCCTCTTCGGGCATGTCGCACTTTAGTTCCTCGCCGATGTATGCCTCGATGTCGGGGATCACGAACGATTCGTCGGGATCGGCGAACGAGACTGCGGTGCCGACATTGCCGGCGCGGCCAGTGCGGCCGATACGGTGGACATAATCCTCGGCTTCGTATGGAAGCTCGAAGTTCACGACGAGTCCGATATCGGCGATGTGGAGACCGCGGCCAGCGACATCGGTCGCGACAACGATCTTGATATCGCCGGAGCGGAAGGCCTCGATCACGCGCAGGCGGCGGCGCTGATCGACATCGCCGGAGAGGACTTCGCAGGTGAAGCCCTGGCGCTCGATGTCGAGGGCGAGCCGGTCGGTCGTCACCCGGCGGTTGCAGAAGATCAAGACGCGCTGTCCGTCGAAACGCTTCAGGAGATTGCAGAGAAGCGTGAACTTCTGCTCGGTCGTGGTGATGAAAACATGCTGCTCGATCGTCTGCGCGGTGGTCGGATCTGCGTCGATCTCGACCTTCACGGGATCGGGCATCCACTGCGAGGCGAGGTTCATCACGTCGTCGGTGAGCGTCGCGGAGTAAAGCATCGTGCGGCGTTGCTCGCGCGGGGGCAGACAGCGGATGATCTTGCGGACATCGGGGATGAAGCCCATGTCGAGCATGCGGTCCGCCTCGTCGATCACGAGCGTATCGACATGCGAGAGATCGACGGCGTGCTGCTTCTGGTAGTCGATCAGGCGACCGGGCGTTGCGACGAGCAAATCGACCGGGCCCTTCTGGAGGTCGCGCAACTGGAGATTGTAGTCCATGCCGCCATACACGGCGATACAGCGCAGTCCGCAATAGCGGCCGATAGATTCGGCGTCGCGGCAGATCTGGATCACCAGTTCACGGGTAGGGGCGATCACGAGCGCGCGCGGCGATGCGTTCTTGTCGGGGCGCGATTCCGGATTGCGGAAGAAGCGCGTGAGAATCGCCACGAGGAAGGCGGCCGTCTTGCCAGTACCCGTTTGCGCGCGACCGGCGACATTGCGGCCTTCAAGCGCGAGCGCGAGCGACTCCGCCTGGATCGGCGTGCAATACTTGAAGCCAAGGTCGGAGATCGCATGCATGATTTCGACGGGAAGATCGAAATCGTGGAAGCGCTTCTTGCCTTCGGCCGGCTCGACTACAAACTTGTCGATGGACCAGTTTGGATCGACTGTGGCGGCGGGGACCTTCTCCTTCAGTTCCGCGCCTGTTGGCGGAAGATCGTGTTGCGGGCGGCGCTGCGGACGGTCGCCACGGCGGCCTCCATCGCGGCGTTCCCCGCGACGGCCTTCGCGGCGCGGACGGTCGCCATGCGGCTCGGCGGAAGCGGTGACAGTGCGCGACGGCGTGCGCGCGGCCTTTTCGGCGGCGTCGGCGGCAATCGCGGCATCGTGACGGGCGTCATGCTGCGCATTGCGCGGCGGACGGTCGCCCTGCGGCACGCGCTCGCCCTTGGGCGGACGCGGCGGGCGCTGCTGTTGCTGCTGCCGGGCGGCGTCGGTACGTGCCTGGGCCTGCTGTCGCTGTGGCTGTTGCGCGTGCTGTCCGCTGGGATGCGTGACCTTCCGCGCGGGATGCGATTTGCCGTTGGAACTGGACTTCTGGCCTTGATTGCGACCGGAGCCAGCACCGTTGGCGGGCTTGGGAGAGTTCTTCGTTTCGGACTTGCCGAACAGTTTCTCCCCAAGCTTCTTCAGAAAGTTGAGAGCCATGCTGAATCCAAATCCAATAAACGGAACGGGCGCCAAATCTGGCGCCCGTCCTTCGTAAACGCCAGGCGATATCGCCGGCGCAAGGAAACTAACGCTTCGAGAACTGGAAGCGCTTGCGAGCTCCCGGACGACCGGGCTTCTTGCGTTCCTTCATGCGAGAATCGCGGGTAAGGCAGCCTGCGGCCTTGAGGGGCTCGCGGAAAGCCAGGTCGAAGGCGCAGAGCGCACGGGCCAGGGCGTGGCGCACGGCGCCGGCCTGGCTGGTCGTGCCGCCGCCCTTGGCGACAACCGCGACATCGAACTTTTCGCGGGTGCTGGTGAGTGCCAGGGGCTGCAGCATGTAGTTGCGCAGGGCCTCGCTGGGGAAATACTCGTCCATCTCGCGATCGTTGATCTTGACAATGCCGGTACCGGCCGAGAGACGGGCGCGGGCCACGGCGGTCTTGCGCCGCCCGGTGGCAGACGCGACTTCGTTCACCATGATCATTACCTCTTGCTAGTGGCGCCGGGTTTCATTCCGGCGCTCCGGTACGGTCAGATAAGCTCGACAGCCTTTGGCTGCTGGGCGGCGTGCGGGTGCTCGGCGCCGGCGTAGATGCGCAGGCGCTTCATCATCCGGGTTGCCAGGTTGTTGTCGGGAAGCATGCCCTTCACGGCGAGCATGATCATGCGCTCGGGGTGCTTGGCGCGCATGGTCTCGGCGGAGATGAGGCGAAGGCCTCCACGCCAGCCGCTGTAGCGCTTGTACTGCTTCCACTGCTCCTTCTTGCCGGTAAGCTTCACCTTCTCGGCATTCGTAACGACCACAAACGCGCCGGTATCGACGCTGGGCATCCACGTCGGCTTGTTGCGGCCGCGGAGAGCATTGGCAATTGCGACGGCCAAACGGCCGAGCGGCTTGCCAGCCGCATCCACGAGCAGCCATTCGCGGCTGTCGCCTGGGTCTTGAGGAATCGTCGTCTTCATTGTTTGGTACTTTTTCTACTGTCCACTAAGATCAAGTGGACGGTCAGTTTAGCGCATCCGATTGCGCGGGTGCAACTGGAAAATGGAAGTTTTTGCGGGAGCGAGGGGAGCGACTCACGCCGGCGCGACCTCCACGATTGGCTGGCCTTTCGCGACGCGGTCGCCGTGCCTGGCGAGGAAGCGGACAACCTTCCCGGCGCTTCTGGCCTTGACTGGATTGAAAAGCTTCATGGCTTCGACCACGCAGAGGGTATCGCCCTCCTTGACAGTCGCGCCCTCCTCGGCAAAGGGGGCGGCGCCTGGCGCCGAAGCCCTGTAGAACACGCCGTTGAGCGGCGCAAGGATCGCGTTTTCCGGTGCGGGCGCGGCCGGGACGGAGGCACCGCCGGCCGTTTGCGCGCCATTCGACGCCGCGGGTGTTGCGTCAACCGCCTTCGCCTCTAGATCGGCGGGAATCGGCGGACGCTTTTCCGCGGGAAGGGCGCGCCACTTGAAGTAGTCGAGCGCCACTTCCGGGAAGAGACAGTAGGAAAGGATGTCTTCCTCCGTCTTCGCGAGATGCGGGTCCAGCGCGTCGGCCGCCGCCGGCAGACCGGGAGGCAACAGGTCGGCCGGACGGCATGTGACGGGCTTTTCACCCGCGAGGATTCGCCTGGCGAGCGCCGGATCGACTGGCGCGGGGGAACGGCCGTAAAGGCCCTTCACGTAGTCGCGGGTCTCTTTCGTGACCATCGAGTAGCGTTCGCCTGAAAGCACGTTGAGAACGGACTGCACGCCGACAATCTGGCTCGTCGGGGTGACAAGCGGCGGATATCCGAGGTCGGCGCGCGTGCGCGGAAGTTCGGCGAGGACTTCGTCGAGCCTGTCGAGCGCGTCCTGTTGCGCGAGCTGCGAGCGCAGGTTCGAAATCATCCCGCCTGGGATGTGGTGGCGCAGCACGCCCGTATCGACGACCTCGACCTTGCCGAAGCCCGGCGCGCGGCGCGCCTTCAAATCGCGGAAGTACGCATCGGCCCTGTCAATCGCGTCGAGGTCCAGGCCGCATTCGAATCCATCGGCCTTCGCGACCGCCAGGATCGTACCGACAGCGGGCTGCGAAGAGTAGCCCGAAAGCGTGGACGTCGCGCAGTCGAGCGCACCAGCCCCCGCGCGGATCGCGTCGAGGTATGTCGCGACAACCATTCCGCTCGTGGCATGGGAATGTATCTGGATCGGAACGGACACCGCGGCGGCGAGCGCGGAGACCAACTCGCGCGCGGCGGCTGGGGTAAGGATGCCCGCCATGTCCTTCACGCAGATTGAATCGACGCCGAGCTGTTCCTGCTCGCGTGCGAGGGCGACAAACGCATCGACCGTGTGCACGGGGCTCACGGTGTAGCTGATCGTGCCCTGCGCGTGGACGCCGCAGCGCTTCACCGCGCGGATCGCGCGCTCGAGGTTCCGGCTGTCGTTCAGCGCGTCGAACACGCGGAAGATCGAAATGCCATTCTGCGCCGCGAGTTCGACGAAGCGATCGACCACATCGTCGGGATAGTTGCGGTATCCGAGCACGTTCTGCCCGCGCAAGAGCATCTGCAGCGGGGTGCGCGGGCAATGCGCCTTGATCTGGCGCAAGCGCTCCCACGGGTTCTCGCGGAGGAAGCGCAGGCAGACGTCGAATGTCGCGCCGCCCCAGCACTCGAGCGAATAGTAGCCGACGGAGTCGAGGATGTCCACGATGCCGAGGATGTCGGCGGTACGCATGCGCGTCGCCCACAGCGACTGGTGCGCGTCGCGCAACGAGGTATCCGTGATGCGGAGTATGGACTTGTCTGACTGCATGGAAGAAGAAACGGATTGAAAGCGAAAAAAAACGGCGCGCCGTTTTTTATGGCGCCGTCGCCGTGACGCCGGGCGGCGTCGAGGCGGCGGCCGGTAACTTGAAGTTGCAGGTTACGGTCGTCCCCTTGCCCATCGTGGAGGAGATGTTGAACTCGTCGGAGACGCGCTTGGAGTTCGCGAGTCCCATGCCCGCGCCGAAGCCGAGCGAACGGATCCAGTCGTTCGCGGTGGACGTGCCGTCGCGGCAGGCCCATTCGACATCGGCGATGCCGGGTCCGGAATCCTTGGCGACAATCATCGCGCCGTCCTTCGAAAGGATGAACGTGAGCGTGCCGCCGACGGAATGGATGCAGATGTTGATCTCGAGCTCGTAGGCCGCGACGGCCACGCGGCGCGTGAGGCGGCTATCGACCTTGTGGTCCTTGAGCATCTGCTTGATCGCGGCGGAAGCCTTGCCCGCGTTGGAGAGGTCGTTGCGGACGACCACGAACTGGCGCATCTCGTAGTACGGAAGGCCGTCGTCGCCGACACGCTTGTCCTCGGCGATGTTCTTGCGCTCGAGGCGCTCCAGTTCGCGGGACAGTTCGACGAGCAGGGCGCGCGTGACGTCGCGCTGCGAGATTAGCCCGACGAGACGGCGCGCCTTGTCGAGCACCGGGAAGCGGCCGAACGTGTAGTTCTGGAAAAACTTCAGGGCGAAGGCGAGCGGCATGTCGTCCTCGAGCACCACCAGGCTCGTGGCCATGTGCCTGCCGCACGCCTCGTTGATCCACCCGCCTTCGAGCGCGCCGATGATGTCGTTCATCGAGACGATGCCGAAGAGACGCCCGTGCTCCGCGATCGGAAGTCCGGAGATGCGGTTCGCCTTCATCTTCTGCTGGGCGTCGCGCATCGTCTCCGCGCGCGTGCAGGACACGATCTGCTCCGCCTTCTTCATCACGTCCTTCACGCGCAGGCGCTGGAGGAGTTCCATGATGACAAGCGGGGAGTCGTCTGCCCCGCCGAGCAGGGTCCGCTTCGAGGCGGCGAGGATTTCGTCGTCGCTCGCGCCCTGGCTGGGCAGGATAACGGGCTTGAAGGGGACGGAAGACATCAGGCGTTCTTTTCGGCCTCAAGGGCGGCGTGCAGGCGCACGCAGCTTTCGTACTTCGCGAGTGGGCTTGAGACAAGCGGTATCCCGAGGGTCTCGGCGGCCTTGCACATCGCCTCCGGAAGCGGCTTGGCATTGTGGACGACAACGCCCATCGCGCCGACGATGTTCGCCGTGCGGATCGACTGCTCGGAAGCAAGGGAGGTGAGCAGGAGCATGTCGTCGCTGTCGAAGAGCAGGACATCGCTCATGAGATCGCTGGCGACGACGGCGCCGACTTCACGGGTGTCTTCAGCGCCCGCGACGACGGAACCTTCCAGGACTTCGGCCACTTTCTTGATTGTCATTACGGATATGCCCTTCCAATTTCAAAGAGTTAATCCGTCGATTATGTCACATTCCGCGGGCAATTGCCATAGCTTGTTTGAAAGCGCTACCAGCACAGTCCGATATTGGGGCAGAAGGGGCGGACCTGGTCGATCTGGTCGGCACCGCAAAGGAGCATCACGAGACGATCGAAACCGAGCGCGATGCCGCCGCACGACGGCATGCCGTCTTCAAGCGCCCGCATGAACGGTTCGTCGATCGGATAGACTTCGCGGCCGGCGGCGCGCCGTTCTTCCGCGCATGCCTCGAAGCGCGCGCGCTGCAGTTTTGGATCGGTGAGTTCCGTGTAGGCGTTGGCAAGTTCCATGCCGCCAATGTAGAGTTCCCAGCGTTCGGCGGTGCGAGAGTCGCGCGGATTGATCCGCGCAAGCGCCGCGGCGGGCGCGGGCCATTCTCGCAGGACGCACGGGCGTTCGCGCGGCATCGCCGGCTCGATCCTGGTAACAAGGTCAACGTCGAATCTGTCCGGGTCAAACGCTTCGACTGGATTCCAGTCCGCCCAGCGACGGAAGGCCTCTTCCATTGGAAGGTCGAGACAGTCGCCGGCGAAATCGATGCGTTTCCTGCCGCGTCCGCGCGCGGTGCGCCCGATTGCGCGCCTGGCGACGAACCGCAGCAGTTCGAGGGTTTCATCGAGGATGCCATCGCAATCCGTGCCGATGCGGTACCATTCGAGCATCGCAAATTCCGGATTGTGGCGCGCTCCGCGCTCGCCCTCGCGGAAGCATGGGCCAAGCTGGAAAATCTTGTCGAGTCCCGCCGCGACCATGCGCTTCATGTGGAGTTCGGGAGAGGTGCGAAGCCATGCGCGGCCGGATGCGGGGGCGTCGATGGTCGCTTCGAGCGCGGGCGCGGGGATGCGCAGCGGGGTATCGACCTCGATGTAGCCGCGCATGCGGAAAAAGTCGCGGATGGCATCAGCGGCCTTCGCGCGAACAACGAGGTTGCGGCGAGGCGGGATGCCGGTATCGAAGAGACGCTCGTCAAGCGGCGCGCCGCGATTTGCGGATCCGGTCACGATGGCAGCCTCGCCGCGGAAATCATGCGCATGACCTCGACGGCCTCGTCGATTGTGATTGGAAAGGGCTTCCCGGCGCGGATCGTGTCGTAGAGGTATCCCCAGATGCTGGCGGAGCCTTCCTGCTCGGTGGCTTCAACCTTGATTACCTCCTCGATCCACTTCAAGTCCTCGGGCGTGCCATACGAGGTGCATGGCGGAGTGCGGACGCTCGCGCGGCGACGAGGAAGCTTGACCTTCGGGTCCAGGCGGCACAGGGTGATGGTGTCGCCACGCGCGATAAGCCCGCCCTGTGTGCCAGAGACGATGTATTCAGGCGGCCTGATGATGCGCCCGCCCGAGATTTCAAGATCGACGGATGCGTTCGCGGGATTGCGAAGGACGAGATGGACATAGTCCTCGGCGTCGCCCGCGGCCGCCACGCGCTTCAACTCGGAAAGATATAGCTTCGTCTGCGGCCCGAGAATCTGCAGTGCCTGGTCAATTAGGTGCGGGCCCCAGTTCAAGAGCTGGCCTCCGCCACAGCGACGGACAGTCTGCCAGTCGTCGCGGCGGCTGAAACAGCCGCGAAAGAGCTTGATGCTGTAGATTTCGCCGAGGATGCCGCTCCCGATGATTTCCTTCACACGCTGGAAGACTGGCTCGAAACGGCGGTTGTGGCGGATGAACAGGCGGGACACACCGGTTTTAACAGCCGCCGCGCGAAGCTTGAGGGCTTCCGCATAGTCCATGCACATCGGCTTTTCAAGAAGGACATACTTGCCCGCGTCAAGCGCCGCGAGCGCATGGGCGAAATGGTCGGCGGTACGGGTCGCTATCGTCACGAGTTCAACATCCGAATCGGCGAGAATGTCGCGCATCTGCCGATATCCACGACACGAATAACGCGCCTGGACTGCATCGCGCCGATCCTTCTCGATATCGCAGACCGCGACAACCTTGAACTTGCCCGGGAACATGTCAATTTCAGGACACTGTCCCTTCCAGCCTGCACGGCCTAGGCCAATTATTCCTACGCGGATCGGATTAGTCTTTTCAGTCGCCATTAAAAAACACCTCCATTTGACAAGAAATGTCGGTTCAATGCTTGGAAAAGGGGGTTTTTCACGTTTATCGAGCATTTTTAATGCCATATTGACATTGACATACCGCCAGCTCTTCGGCAAAATTCCCCCGTATGGCTCCTTCCTTGAGTTTGACGCAACAGGCGAGGCAGACGCAGCAGATGCAGATGGCCCCGCAGCAGATGCAGTCGCTGGAGTATCTCCAGGCGCCTGTGATGGAGTTGCGCGCCCTGGTCCGGGCCGAGCTGGAGCGCAATCCGCTGATCGAGGAAGTTGAGTCGTCGCAGACGACTTCGCTCGACGCGCCGATTGACGCGCCAGCCGAAATCCATGGCGAAGGGGCGTCCGAGGGAGAAATTTCCAGCGGTGGCGCCGATGCCGCCGTTTCCGGACAAGAGCCATCGACCGATGGCGAAACCACCGGCGAAGGGGATGACCCGTCCGACACCTCGTCTTCCGAACTCTCCTTCGACGATACCATGCCCGACAACGATTGGGACGATGGCACCTACGGCGATCAAGTCGAAAGCGAATCGCCATCGGAAGAGTCTGAAGAGCGACGCCAATACTTCTTCAACTCGCTAACACGCGAGCAGACGCTGCAGGAATCCCTGATGTCACAACTTTCCGACCTCGACCTCGACGGGGAAGAGGCGGAGTTGGCCGCGTACATAATCGATTCGCTGGACGAAAACGGCTGGCTCAGGGACAGCATCGACGATCTCCGCTTCCAGACCGGCGCGGATGAATTCAAGGTCGCCGCGGCAATCGCGACCGTCCAGGAACTCGACCCTGCCGGCATTGGTGCGCGCGATCTCCGCGAGTGCCTGCTGCTCCAGATAGACAGGTGCAAGTCCACGCCCGCCGCGCGTCTCGCCCGCCGCGTCGTCGCTGATTGCTTCGACCTCCTTCAGAAGCGCAAGCATCCGCTCATCGCGCGCAAGCTCAAGTGCGCGCCGAAAGAACTCGATGCCGCGCTCGGACTTATCAGGATGCTCGACCCGCATCCAGGCAGGGCGGTCGGTCCATCCGCGGCGCGCGAAATCGTGCCGGAAGTCAACATCCGCTGGAACGAGGAACTGGAGCGGTTCGAAGTCGAGGCCGAAGACGACATTCTTCCGCGCATCCGCATCAACCGCGAATACGAAAAGATGTGCGACGATCCATCGCTGCCGCAGGAAACGCGCGCCTTCCTCCGCGAAAAGCGCAACGCCGCCAAATCGCTCGCGTCAAGCCTTGACCTCCGCGTCCGCACGATCGTGAGAATCGCGCAGATCATCGTGGACAACCAGCAGGACTTCTTCAAAAAAGGCGTCGAGCACCTTAAGCCGATGACGATGGCGGTCGTCGCCTCGCAGTTGCTGAACAAGGACGGCAACCCGATGCATGAGACGACAGTCAGTCGCGCCGTCGCCGAGAAGTACATGCGCCTGCCCGATGGAAAACTGCTCCCGCTCAAGTATTTCTTCTCGACGGGTCTTCACACCGTTGGCGGCGCGGACGTGTCGAACAAGGCGATCCAAGACCGGATCAAAGCGATCATCGCAGCCGAAGACCACGCACACCCGCTTTCCGACCAGGCGATCGCTGACATCCTTAACGAGAAGTCGGATGTCACGATTGCGCGCCGCACAGTCGCAAAATACCGCGATATCCTGAAGATTCTCCCCTCCAGCATGCGCAAGGGTTGAGGCAGATTCGCGTAATCGCAAACGCCCCCGCCGCATCTCCAAAATTCCGATCGCCAACGTGCGTTGCGACGGCGCCCCCGCCGTCGGCATGCCCAATCCCATCCGCCCCGCGTGCGTTGCGACGGCGCCCCCGCCGTCGCCGCTCATCAATGCCCGAAGGCGGTAGGGCGGGCGCCCCGCGCCCGCCGCCAGCGCAGTCCACGCTTCCGCCCGGAATCGGGGTGTGTCCCCATTTCTGTCATTTTTTCATTTCCGTTGTACTTCCAACATACAACGAGGCATCCAACGGTTATCATGTGCGCCGTCGAAAGGAATGGCGGATCTGGCCGCGTGGCTGGAACGACCTTGGATCCCGACGACACAAGCAAGGAAAGAGGTGCGTATGAACAAGGCTGTTATCTGGATTGCAATCGGACTCGCAGTTCTCCTGGCCTTCTACGGATTGACGGGATGCGTGTCGTTCGGATCGACGAAAGCCATCCCGGCAGTGAAAGATTTCGATGTCATGCGCTATCTTGGCAAATGGCATGAAATCGCGCGCCTGCCGAAGTCGTTCGAACGCGGGCTGGAAAATGTCACGGCCACGTACGAACTTGACGGGGACACACTTCGAATCACGAACCGCGGCTTCCGCGATGGGAAGGAAAAGATCTCTACCGCAGTAGGGCATTTCGCCGGTCCCGAAAACGAGGGTGCGTTCCGCATCTCGTTCTTCCGTCCGTTCTATGGCGACTACCGTATCATCTGGCTGTCGCCCGACTATGACCTGGCGCTTGTAACCAGCAGCGATTTCTCTTCGCTCTGGATTCTTGCTCGAACGGCGGACATTCCTGCCGAGACTCGCGATGCCTTGGTCAAGCGTGCCGAGACCCTGGGTTTCGACATTTCGCGGCTTGAATACCCGTAGCAAGCGGTTTTCGGGGACACACCCCGTTTCATACCCATCCTAACAGGGTGTGTCCCCATCCTAACACGGAATGGTAATTTCAAACGTGGTTGAAGCCGGGGAGCAGGAACGGAAGCTGTGGGAATGCGGAAGGTTCGGGTCCGAACACATGGCGTATGAACTCCATCGCGTCCAGCCCCGCCGGCGGAGGTTTCGTGCCGGGCGGAACGAGATTGCGGTATGCGGAGATCAATCCGTCCCTGTCCAGGACGGCAAGCTGGTCGCAACCTGGCGTCATCGACGAGCAGAAGCGGCGCAGTTCGCGGTTCAGATGTTTGGGCGCTGACGATTCATTGCGGACGACGCGCCCGAATTTCTCCGCGACTGCGGCGAAGATTTCGACGCGCCCATCTTCGCTCCCGCACCACTCCTCGATGCGTCCTTCCGATTCGCCTGGAACGACCGTGGCCCAGGCATCGGGTGCGCTTCCACCTGGAGGTGTCGCAGTCCACAATTCAAACGGCGCACGGCGGAGGCGGACGCGGTAGTCGTCGATAGGTTCGATTACGCCATCGACTGTCGCCTCGCGCAGCTCGAAGAGTTCAGGCGAGATTGATTCGGGCGTGGCGGGGGAGTTCGACACCGCGCGGACACGGTGAATGCCCGAAGTCGAGTGTGCATCGCCCGAATATCTGAACCAGAGACCGGCGGTTTCGAATCCGAAGTGGGCGTAGCGGTCGTGGCGGCCGCCAAGCCAGGCGAGAACGGCGCCTTCCCGGCGCGCGCGTTCGAGCTGGAACTTGAGCAGCGCGGTCATGAAGCCGCGCCCCAGCATGTCCGCAGCCGTGGAGACCTGCCCGATGCCGGCGATCGGCACGCGGCAGCCGCCGGTCTGCAGTAGCATCCGATACATGCCAACGCACGAGACGATACGCCCTTTGCTCCGTATTACTGCGTGCCGCGACATGGCCTCGTCGGATCGGGCCATCAGGTCTGGGTACATCGTCTCGAAGCGCGGGATATTTGGATCGTCGCGCCTGAATACGCCATGGATGAAGTCAAGCAGTTCCGTGCGGTCGATGGCCCGCGCGAGTTCGATTTCCGTGGTCATTGGCATAATGAATTCACATTGAGAACGAAATACCCGTTTAGTAATCACTTATATACGCAATCGTGCAATCGTGCAAGAATCCATTGCGTGATTGCGTAAATCCCATTTTCACACTGTCACAATCGCAGAATCCCGCGATTGCACGATTGCACATTTACCGCTCATCCGATCTCAAATCATGGTCTGTCCCCATCCAAGGGGTCTTGCGCTTAAAGGGACAACGCGCATTGCAACAAGGTATGTCAAGCGACAAATGCAAAAAACATCCATGGAAACAGTCGGTAAAAAGAACGTCCCCCGGGAAAAACGGCGCGCCGTT
>JAZQOE010000082.1:0-8084 GCA_045627705.1 Kiritimatiellia bacterium
CATGGTAAAATCGCACAATCATTTGGAACTTCCAACGTAGGGAAGGATTGCAACCATGGCTGAAAACGAAAACAATGAGCAACAGGGCGCGTTTCTTGCGGATCGCTTCCGCAATCCCGCCGAAACGATGGAGAAGAAGTCTCCGGCCGGCGACATCTGGGCTGGCATTGTCGCTATTCTCGGCTTTGTGATTTTCGCGGCCGTGACAGTCTGCCTCTACTTCGACATGAACCAACTTTCCGGGATGTAGCCCCGAAGTTAAGTTGCAATCGCAAGGCCGGCGCGCCGGGCACTTCCGTGCCGCTGGCGCACCGGTTTTCGTTTTCATGCGATGGAGAGCAAGATCCCATACGTCAACTACGCGGTGAAAAACCGCGATTTCAAGTATTACGTCTTCGACTGGGACGACAACATCCTCCACATGCCGACGCGCATCCACCTGGAGGCTCTCCAGCCCGATGGCAAGTGGGTGCCGCATCTCGTCTCCACCTCGCTCTTCAGCATCATCCGCACGGATACAATCCACTACCGGCCGCCGAATGGCGTATGGTGCGACGCATTCGTGGAGTTCCATACCGGGGGCGACGCCATTTTCCTCGAGGATACACGGAAGGCGCTCCATGCCGCCGTCGAAAATCCGTCATCTGCGGCGCCGAGTTTCAAGACGTTCAAGCGGACTCTCGTCGAAGGGCGCATTTTCGCGATTGTCACCGCCCGCGGCCATGCGCCCGAAACAATCCGCCAGGCTGTCGAGGAGTTCATCGACATCGTGCTGACGCCCGACGAGCGCAAGGAAATGATGTCGAACCTTCGCGGCTATCGCGCATCGTTCGATGGCACGGCCGATTTCGGGACCGACGCGGAGGAACTGGATTTCTATCTAAAGCTGAACCGCTATCATCCGGTGACGTCCCCGCAATTCGTCGAGAAGATGAATAACGGGCGCGCGCTCGACGGCAATGCCGAAGAGGGCAAGCGAGTCGCCATCCGCGATTTCGTCGAACACGTCGTGAGGGTCGTGCAGCGGTCGTCGCCGGAATCCAGCCATCGCCCATTCAGCGTTGGCTTCTCGGACGACGACCCAAAGAATGTCGCGGCAGTGCAGTCCTACATCGAACAAGAGCTCGCCCGACATTTCCCCTCGATCAAGTTCTGTGTTTACGACACATCCGATTCCTCCTTGCCCAATGGGCGCAAGGTCGTGGTGTCGGGCCAACTCGACTTTGGATTCTAGGAATGAACGCAACCAGCCAACCGGATTTCTCCGTAAAGGGCGCATTGTTTCCGCACATCAACCGCGAGGGCGTCCGCTTCGGCGTGATCGCGCTCGTGCTAGCCGCGCTTCCCATCGTGGCCTCGGTGCTTCTTGCGCTTTCCCGCCATCCGCTTCTGTCAGGAATCTTCGCGGTGATAGCGACGCTCATGCTGCTTGGCGCGTATGGCGTGTTTCTCTTCTTCCGCGATCCCGAACGCTATCCCCCGGAAAATGACCAGACGGCACTGCTGAGCCCGGCCGATGGGCGCGTCTGCCTCGTCCGCCACATTCCGCTTCCGCCGCAGATCGAGGACGATGCGTCGCGCGCCGCCGGTCCTGTGTGGTGCGTATCGGTCTTCATGAGCGTGATGAACGTGCACGTGAACCGCGCCCCCGCCGCCGCGCGCATCGTGCGCCGCGCGTATGTCCCGGGCAAGTTCGTCAATGCGTCGCTGGACAAGGCCAGCGAGGATAACGAGCGCTGCCTATACCTGATGGAAACGCCGCGCGGGCAGCGTTTCGGAGTTGTCCAGATCGCCGGTCTTGTCGCCCGCCGCATCGTCTCCCTTGCTGGCGAAGGCACGACCCTTGCGCGTGCCGAGCGCTTTGGACTGATCCGATTTGGAAGCCGTCTCGACATCTATCTGCCCTCTGGCGTCCTGCCCGAAGTGCGCATCGGCCAGACGATGGTGGCCAGTGAAACGATTATTGCACATCTTCCGAATGGTTGAACAAGATGAAATTCAAGAGAAGACATTTTCGCTCACGCGCTGAAAAAACGGGCGGTCCAGTTGCGCCGAGGCAGCGCCGCCCACGCCGTCTGCGACGGTTGCGCCTGCGCCCGATAAGCATTCCGAGCATTCCAATTCGCACGATGGCGCCAAATCTCGTGACGATGACGGCTGCCGCATGCGGTATCGTGGCGATTATTCTTGCGCAGGCGGGACGCTGGACCGCTGCGCTTGTCGCGCTCTTCTGCTCGGGCGTCTGCGACTTCTGCGACGGCGGCGTGGCACGACTGCTCAATGCCACGTCGAAGCTTGGCGCGGAACTTGATTCGCTTGCGGACTTCGTGAATTTCGGCGTCGCGCCTGCGCTTATCATGTACTACTGGATACGCCCGCACATCGCGGACTTCCCTCCAGGATCGATCCAGCACGACATCCTCACGCCGTATGTCCTTGTAGCCTTCGCCGTCTTCTACGCGATGTCGTGTTCGTTCCGCCTCGCGCGCTTCAACACGCTTCTGGCCGAGCCGACAACGCCGCGCTGGAGCCGTTATTTCATGGGCGTTCCCGCGCCGGGCGGCGCATTCCTGGTCCTTACGCCGCTTCTGCTCTGGGTCGGTTTCGGCGAGCAAGTCGATTTCCTGCGCAGCCCTGTCCTCGGCGCGATACTGCTTCTTGGCATTGGAATCCTGATGGTATCCCGCGTGCCGACCTTCGCACTGAAGCACTTCCATGCCAGCAAGCGCTTTGTGGTGGCGACCGCCGCAATCCTTCTCGCCTGCTTTTTCATCCTTGGATTCTGCGAGACGATCGGACTGCTCGGCGTACTGTATTTCGCGACACTTCCAGTTTTCGCCATTCATGGGATGAGGCTTCCAGATCAAGCGCCTGACGAGTCCTCCGACATCGCCGAACGGCCTGATGACGGCGCCTGATTTCCATCCTTGCGGGAAATCCCATTTGTGTTACCCTTTGCGAACTGATTTCCGCCACGTGCGTTTGCGTGGCGAAACTTGATTGGAGCGACGACATGGCTGGCATATTCAAGGCATACGATATCCGCGGAATCTACGGACAGGACCTTACCGACGAGGTCTTCTACAAGATCGCCCGTGCCTACGCGAAGTTCACGGGCGCGAAGAAGGTCGTGGTTGCCCGCGACATCCGTCTCCACTCCGAACCGCTTTTCGCGGCCTTCGCGCGCGGCCTCAACGATGTCGGCGTGGATGTGATCGACATAGGCCGGGCCTCGACACCCATGAGCTATTTCGCCAACGGTACGCTCAAGGCGGACGGCTCCGTGATGATCACAGCCTCCCATAACACGAAGGAATGGAACGGCTGCAAGCTCTGCCGCGCCAATGCGGTGCCGATCTCCGGCGCGACTGGCATCAAGGATATCGAGACGATGGTCCTTTCCGGCGACCTCGGCGCGGACGCCCCCGTGAAGGGCACGGTGACAAAGGTCGATATCCTTCCGCAGTACATCGCGCACGTCCGCAAGTTCGCCCACCTCGCAAAGCCCCTCCACATCGCCTGCGATTTCGCCAATGGCATGGGCATCTGCGAGGCGCAGTCGCTCAAGGGATCGGACATCACGTACGATGGCCTCTACGAAGACTTCAACGGCGACTTCCCGAACCACGAGGCCAATCCCCTCAAGGTCGAGACAATGGCCGACCTCCAGGCCCTCATAAAGGCGAACCCCGGCAAGTACGCTTTCGGCGTCGCCTACGATGGCGATGCCGACCGCGCGGGCTTCGTCGATGAATTGGGCAACGTGATCCCAATGGACTTCACCACCGCCCTTATTTCGCAGGACATGATCGCGTCGAACCCCGGCAGCGTCTGCTTCTACGACCTCCGCAGCTCGAAGGTCGTGGATGAAACGATCGCGGCGGCTGGCGGCAGGCCGATGATGTCGCGTGTCGGCCACTCGTTCATCAAGGGGCAGATGCGCGAAAACGATGCTGTTTTCGCCGGCGAACTTTCCGGGCACTACTATTTCAAGTCGAACTTCACCGCCGAATCCTCGTCGATGGCCGTCTTCGCCCTCGCCAATATCGTCTCGAAGTCCGGCAAGCCGCTGAGCGAGCTGATCGCGCCGCTACGCAAATACTCCCAGAGCGGCGAAATCAACTCGAAGGTCGCCTGCGACCCGAAATCCATTCTTGAAAAGATCAAGGCGCTCTATTCGGGCAAGGCCGACAAAGTCTTCGAGCTGGATGGCGTTTCCATCGACAACTGGAAGAGCGAAGGCTGGTGGTTCAATGTCCGTTGCTCCAACACCGAGCCTCTCGTGCGTCTCAATCTCGAGGCGCGCGACAAGGCCACGATGGAATCGAAGCGCGACGAAATCCTCGCCTTGATCCGCCGTTCCCCGGCATAAAATGAACACCGACGCAGCATTCAAACTGCTCGAGCGCGCCTATCGCGCCGGACGCACCGCGCATGCGTATGTCTTCGCCGGCGCACCGCGCGGCGCCGCGGGCGAATTGGCTGTCCGCATGATCCAACTGCTCGCCTGCAAGGCGGAAAACGCGCCTTGCGATGCTTGCGACACCTGCAGGCAGATCCGCGAGCATGTCTGGGCCGATTCGCTCTGGATACAGCCCGAAAAGAAATCCCGCGCCATCTCGGTTGACACGATACGCGACATTGTCTTGCCGTTCGCGTCGCAGACGGCATTTCTTGGCGGTTGGAAGGTGGCGGTGTTCGTTGGAGCCGACCGCCTCCGCGAAGAAGCGGCGAATGCCTTCCTCCTCACGCTCGAAGAGCCGCCGCCGAAGACGCTCTTCCTGCTCCTCACCGATGCCCCGCAGTTTCTTCTTCCGACAATCGCCTCGCGCTGCCAGCGCATAGAGGTGTCGGATGAAACCGATGGCCTGGGCTCCCGGCTCAAGCCGGAATGGCGCGATCGTGTCATCGAGATCATTTCCTCGATCGACAACGCAGGCCCCGCTTCCGCGATGGCCGCAACCTCGCGGATGTGCGGGCTACTCGAGGAAATGAAGAAAGACGCCGAAGCGCAGGTCAGAGCCGAGAATTCCGGGGAAGCCGAAAGCATCGACGAAGAGAAGGAAGTAATCGAAGCGCGCATTTCCGCCCTTTACCGCGAATCCCGGCGCGGCGTGCTCGAATGCGTTATGTCATGGTATCGCGACCTGCTTGCCCTTCGCGCCGGCGGCGATGAATCGCTCGTTATGAATGGCGGTCACACCGGACTCCTCCGCGAGCGGGCGCAGCGGCTTACGCATTCGCAGGCGCTTTCGAATATCGATGGCGTGGAGGAACTAATGCGCCAGCTCGACCAAAGCATATCGGAACAAACGCTTTTCGCCTATTGGCTCGACCGCCTCCACGGGGGAGTCAAATAATCCGCTTCGGCATTCCATTCGCATGATTGAAAGAAAGCACACTGCGCTTGTCGGCATCGACTCCGATGGATGCGTCTTCGATTCGATGCGCGCAAAGACCTTCGGCCACCTACTTCCACAGGCCGTCAGAGTCTGGGGACTCGACGCGATTTCCGATATCGTGATGGAGGAAGGCGGGCGCATCAATCTCCGCACCCGCTGGCGCGGACGCAATCGCTTCACGAATCTGCTCCTCCTTTTCGAGCGCCTTGCGGAATTGCCGGAGGCGCGCGCGAAGGCCGCGCTCCCGCCGACTGCGTCGCTGCGCGCATATTGCGAAAGCGGCGCGCCGCTCGGCAATCCGTCGCTCCAGGATGCAATCGCCTCTACAGGCGACCTGGAATTGCGCCGTGTGCTGGACTGGAGTACCGCCGTCAACGCGGGGATCGCCGCCATGCCGCCGATCCCCGCGTTCGAGGAGGCGCTGGCGACCCTCCCAGTCCTTCGCGAAAAAACCGATACGCTTGTCGTCTCGCAAACCCCCGCCGAAGCGCTCGAACGCGAGTGGCGCGCGCATGGCATACGCGAGTATGTGGCCGCGATCGCCGGACAGGAATTTGGATCGAAGAAGAACCAGTTGCTCTCTGCCAATGGCGGACACTATGCCCATGGCGCGATGCTGATGATAGGCGACGCCCCGGGCGACATGGAGGCCGCCGATGAATCGGGCGTGCTCTTCTATCCGATCCTCCCCGGACACGAGAACGAATCGTGGCGCGATCTCCGCATCCGCTACCTTGATCAATTCCTCGACGGACGCCTCGACACAACCGTCCTCCGCGCCCGTTTCCTGTCGCTCCTTGACGTCTGATAATCCCGGAATGAAAGAGATGAAACAATTCGAAACTCCGAAACGCGCAGTCATCTGCGACATGGACGGCGTAATCTACCACGGCAGCAAGTTGCTTCCTGGAGCGCGCGAGTTCATCGAATGGTTGAATTCGAATAAGATCGGCTTCCTCTTCCTCACGAACAGCAGCGAGCGTTCACCGCGCGAACTGAGCGAGAAACTGCGCCGTCTCGGACTGGAAGTCGATGAGAGCCACTTTCTCACCAGCGCAATGGCGACCGCGAGCTTCCTCGCCTCGCAGCGTCCGGGCGGTTCCGCGTATGTCATCGGTCAACCCGCATTGATCAACGCAATCTACGAAGCTGGCTATTCGATGAACGATGTCAATCCCGATTATGTTGTTGTCGGCGAAACGCCATCGTACACGTATGATTCGATGACCAAGGCCGTGAACCTGCTTCGCGCGGGCGCCAGACTGATCGGCACGAATCCCGACGAAACGGGTCCCGTCGAAAACGGCATCGTCCCGGCATGCGGGTCTCTTTGCGCACCGATTGAGATGGCAGCCGGCGTAAAAGCGTACTTCGTGGGCAAGCCAAATCCGCTCATAATGCGCGCGGGCCTGCACCTGCTCGGATGCCATCGCGCGGAAACGCTCGTGATCGGCGACCGCATGGATACCGACATTGTCGCCGGCATCGAATCGGGGATTGATACGGTACTCGTCCTTTCGGGTGTTACAACCGAATCCGATGTCAAGCGCTTCGGCTATGCGCCAAGCAGGATCGTCCCCGACATCGGCGATGTCCCCGCGCTCGTTAATATCCTAGGATAAATTACGCTGTTCACTTTCGTTCTCCCAAATCAATACATCTTCCCCGGTGAAGTGCGGACAAATCGGACAAACATCGGATCGTCGAGGCGATAGGCGCTTTCGCCGTCTTCCACGATACCGTCATTGATCAACTCCTTGAGCGCAGAGTGTACGGTCGAGGACGCGGGCAGCCAGTGGCGGAACCGGTACCCTTCGTCAAACTCCCGCGTCGTATCCTCCGCGAGCGCGAAGACGAGCGCGTTCTGCGCATCGGCAAGCCCCCTCATGAGCGTCGAGAAGTAGTTCGCGTTCAGCTCCCAATGGCTTCTTTTGCATTTCGCCATTCTAACGGGATCAAGGCCGTCATGGGGCTTTTTGTTCATCCCCGTCCCGTGGGCCGGCGCGCGCGCCGCCCCACGGCAGGTGGACAGGATATTTTGCCGCTTTCACTCCGCCAAATATGGTCAAGTTAAGGGGGCAGAAATCGTCAGACCTAAAATTAATACCCCCTTAATCTCGCTTCCAGACTACGCTTTTTGGTTACTTTCCTTTCGACTTGAGGATCAGGAAGCCCGTTTCCGCCGTTGCCGGGACCGTCAGCGTCACCGTGCCGTCGCCTTCGACTTGCGCGTTCTGTATTTCCGTACGACCCCAGTCGGCCGTCGCCGAAAGTTCGGCGTTCGTGTAGACACCGACGCCCAACCGGACCTTGCCGTCCACGATTTCGATGTGCTCGAACTCTCCGCCGGAGATTCCGCCGGCGGGCTGCGAAAAGCCGATCCCTGGAGCAAGATACCTGACCGCCGAGAGTGCCGTTCCGTTGATGGCAACCGAATCCGCCATTCCCGACCAGGCGTTTGCACCGATTTGCGTCACGCCCTCGCCGACCGTCACCGCCGTCACCGTCGCCGCCGCCCACGGCACTTCTGCCGCGCTCGCAAAGTTGCTCATCGCGCCCGTGCCGGTGATCGTCAGCACCCCCTCGGTGTTCGTATAGGCGAAGACCTCCTCGCCGATCTGGAAGGGATTGCCCTCCATGCCCTTCGGGATCGGGCTGGCGAAGATCTCCACCCGCATCGTC
>JAZQOE010000083.1:0-22491 GCA_045627705.1 Kiritimatiellia bacterium
GCGATACTTGTTATCTGTTCTCTGTTATCTCAGTCGGCGACGGCGGGGTGCCATCGCAACGCGCCTCTTCGAATCCAGGTAGTAGGGCTGGCGTCCCGCGCGATACATTTGCCAGGGAGGCCAGGGAGTCGCCCGCGATGCGGTACACTGTCCAATCCTTCATCGCCTCGGCGCCCATCGCCATGTAGAAATCGATGCTCGGCTTGTTCCAGTCGAGGCACCACCATTCCAGGCGTCCGCAACCGCGATCCACGGCGATTTCCGCAAGTTTTGCGAGCAGGGCCTTGCCATAGCCCCTGCCGCGGAATCTGGGCTTCACATACAGGTCTTCGAGATAGATGCCGGCGCGTCCGAGAAAAGTCGAAAAGTTGTGGAAGAAAAGCGCAAAGCCGACTTCCATGTCATCTTCGAGAACAAAGATGACTTCGGCCTTCCCCTTGTCGAATAGCCATTCTTCCAGCAGATCCGGCGTGGCGACGACCTCGTTGAGCATGTGTTCGTAGTCCGCGAGTTCCCGTATGAAGCCGAGAATCAGCCTTGTGTCCCTGCGTTCGGCGAATCGAAAATCCATCATTCTTCCTTTCAACGCCGCCATGATACCATTATCTGGATATAATTGAAAGGCGATGTGCTTCTTGCGCAGGACTCTTCGGCAGGTTGCGCGGGCAGCGCTTCCTGGACCTGGCATCGTGCGGCCTGTCGATACTTGACAAAACTTATCTTCTTTCATACTCTTAATCATCGTGTTGGTTTGATTGTCAAACAGTTAGGAGTACTGTCGATGAAGATGAATCAGGTTGCGGCCCTGTTGCCGTGTGCCGCCATGCTGGCGTTGCCGGCGCGGGCGCTTGTTATCGAGGGCGCAGATGCATTCCATTCGCTGGGGGGCGGCGAGGTCGCGGTTGTCTGCACACAATCAGTCCAATTGGTTGTGTCGAAGGCGGTCAACGTCGAGATGCTGCTTGTCGCCGGTGGTGGTGGCGGCGGCGATGCGACAAACCAGTCCGGCGGCGGTGGCGGTGGTGGTGGCGTCATCCACGAGCAATCTGTCAATCTCGCCCCTGGCATCTATTCTGTGACGATCGGTGCTGGCGGCGCATGTGGCGCCAATGGCGAAAATTCCATCTTCAATGGTTTCACCGCGATTGGCGGTGGCGGCGGCGGTGGTACGAATGTAACGCATGGAGGCCAGGCTGGTGGTTCTGGCGGCGGCGCTTCCGGACGCGATTTCTGGTTCATCGAAGGCGGCTCCGGCACTGCAGGCCAGGGTTTCAAGGGCGGCGACAGCGTAGTTTTTGCGACTGGCAGGCGCGGCAAATCGACCTTCGGCGTTGACGCCAACTACGCAGGTGGCGGCGGCGGCGCCGGTGCGCCGGGCGGCAATGGCTGGCTCGCGGTCAATGATAACGACGAAGTCATTGAGGGCGGTGGCCCCGGCAATGGCGGCGATGGCTATGCCTGCGCGATTCTCGGCACCGAGGCCTATTATGGCGGTGGCGGCGGCGGTGGCCATTACGGCTGGTACAAGGCCGACTGGTATGCAAAAGGTGGCAAGGGCGGCGGTGGAGATGGCGGCTGGTACGGCGACTATGCCCACAATGGCGATCCTACAGTCGGCCGCATGGAAAATGGCAAGGATGGCGAACCTGGCACTGGCGGCGGCGGTGGCGGTGGCGCCGCCCGCGACAATTGGCGGACGCTCGGTGGCGTTGGCGGATCCGGCATCCTCATCCTCCGCTACGCCGAACGTTTCTACGAATTCTCCGAGCCTGCGGAAGGCGGAGACGAAGTTTCGCTCATAAACGGCAAAATGGTGCATGTCTTCACGAACAGCGGCACTCTCCATCTCCCGCGCAACCTGCGCTGCGAAGTGCTCGTGGTCGGTGGTGGTGGCGGCGGCGGCGATGCCGTCTGGGGCGCCGGTGGCGGTGGCGGCGGCGGTGGTGTCGTTTACACAAACGACGCCTATATCTTCTCCGGTGACATTGCCATAACTGTCGGTCAGGGCGGCACGGAAAACCAGAATGGCGAAAATTCATCGATCGGCATCGACTATGTCGCGTTCGGTGGCGGCGCGGGCGGCAACCATGACCATATCGGCGGCATGGACGGTGGATCCGGCGGCGGCGCGGGCGGCATCAACAACTATAAGTTTGAAGGCGGCGCTGGTGTTGTCGGACAGGGTTTCAAGGGCGGTGACTGCATAACCCAGGCGAGAAACCTTGACAATGCGCCGAAAAACAACCAAGGCGAAGATGCCAACTATCCTGGTGGCGGCGGCGGCGCAAGTGAACCAGGCCAAGACGGATGGTACGATCCGGACTATTACGAGGAAGGCAAGGGCGATGGCGGCCCCGGCGCGGGTGGCGCAGGTTTTGCCTGCTCGATTTCCGGCGTCGAAAAGTATTATGGCGGTGGCGGTGGCGCTGGCCACATCGGATGGTATCGCGCTGGCTTGAATGCCGCCGGCGGTATCGGCGGTGGCGGCAAAGGCGGCATCTACCACGACTGGGCATACGATGGCAATCCCGAAAATGGCTACAAGGAGGATGCTGGAAACGGCGAACCATGCACGGGTGGTGGCGGTGGCGGCGGCGGCCGTGGCAACGGCAAGGCCACTCTTGGCGGTACAGGCGGTTCTGGAATCGTCATCATCAGCTATCGTCTGCCGCAAGGCACCTTCATGATGGTCAAATAACATCCCATGCGTTTCCAAAGTGCCGCCGCGGGCTTTGCCTCGGCGGCGCTTTTTTTATATAATGGAAAAATGCAAGTCACCTTCTTACCTTTCACTTCTTGCCCATTACCTTTTACCTCCTACCTTTTATCTATCATGGCAACCACAATCATGGCATCCGCCGCAGTGGCAGGCGATGCCGAAAAACACAACTCATCCGAAATGAACAGGGCGAAGGAAGTTTCTTCTTCGATCCACAACGAAGGCGGCGTGCGCATCGCCTTCATCGGCAATTCAATCACGCTTCATGGCATGGCGCCGTATATCGGGTGGGACGGCCACTGGGGCATGGCGGCAAGTTCAGAGGACAAGGATTATGTCCACATCGTCACCCGTGCCATCGAAAGTGAAACGGGGCGCAAGGCCGATGTGCGCGTCAAGAACCTTGCAGATTTCGAACGCAATTATCGCGACTACGACGTAGCTGCGGGTGTGGCGGACATTGTTGATTTCAAACCCGAATATCTCATCGTCGCGCTTGGGGAAAATGTTCCACAACTCGAATCAAGCGAAGACTGCGCCGCCTATCGCGACGCATTCAAACGGTTGCTCGGTGTATTCCATGCCAGCCGCGAAAAGCCGATTGCAGTGGTGCGCGGCGTCTTTTGGGAGAACCCAAAGAAAGACGAAGCGATGCGCCACGCGGCAAGCGATTATGCCGTGCCGTTCGTTCGCACCGACATCAGCAACACGCCTGGCATGCGGGCGCTTGGGCTTTTCAAACACCGCGGAGTGCAGGATCATCCAAGCGATGAGGGAATGGCCGAAATCGCGGCTCGCATCATTGAAACTCTCTTCCCGACCAAATCCGGATTTGAGGCATCAGTCGATGGCGAACCAGTGCTGATCCGTCCGATACGCATTTCGGCAATGCCGTTCAACCAATGGGCGCCCGGCTACCAACGGCCAATGGACCAGACGGAAATCGCGGGGATGGCAGCAATCGAGGCCGATGGTGCGACGAGTTGGAAAGTGCGCGCTGATCGCACGTTCACCCGCGCCGTGGTGCGTCCACTTTCCGCCGACGTTACGACTTCGGTCGATTCTGAAGGCGCAATCGATTTTACGCTTCCAAAACCAGGCTACTATACGCTTGAGTTGGACGGCATGCAGCGTCCGCTCGAAATATTCGTGGAACCAAAGCGCGATTTCGCGGAAGAGCGGCGCGCCGCGAATGTCGTCTTCGGACCAGGGCTGCACGAGCCAGGGATCGTCAAACTGCACAGCCACGACCGCGTGTTTATCGACCGTGACGCGGTAGTCGTCGGTTCATTCCAGATGGACGGCGTTGAAGATGTAAAGATCAGCGGCCACGGCATAATCTCAGGCGCGCGCAACCGTCGCGTCGGCAATTGGTGCTACCGCGAAGGCATGGATGGGGCAATCCGCGTGATCGACTCCAAGGACATAATGATCGACGGTCTGATCGTGCTCGACTCATGCTGCTGGTGCGTTTCGGCGTTCAACTCTTCAGATCTCGAATTCGCGCATCTGAAAATCACGGGCGCATGGCGCTACAACACCGATGGCATCGATCTTTGCAACTCGCAGCGCATTGTGGTCCGCGACTGTTACAT
Source organism: Kiritimatiellia bacterium (assembly GCA_045627705.1). GTDB lineage: Bacteria > Verrucomicrobiota > Kiritimatiellia > RFP12 > JBMNHG01 > JBMNHG01. The sequence continues at coordinate 4,315 of JAZQOE010000083.1, forward strand.
CCATTCCTTCGATGACACGATAGTCGTAAAGGGGAACTTCCCTCGCTCCGACCGCAAAGACCCTGTTGAAGACATCCGCGTCGAGCGTTGCGTATGTTGGTGCGGATGGGGACGGACCCTGGAAATCGGCTACGAGACATGGGCGCCGTCATTCCAGCGTATCTCATTTGCCGATTGCGACTTGATCCACAATGATGGCGCGGCGCTAAGCGTGCATCTTGGTGGCCCCGCGCGGGTCGAGGATGTCATGTATCGCGATATCCGAATCGAATATGACGCGACGAACCGCAACCCCATCCTCCAGCAAGGGCGCGACGCCGTCTATTCGGGTGTGTCCCCATGGTCTGGCGCATGGATAAGCATAACGAACTACAGGATGTTCCAGCCGGGTGGAACCCTATATGGCGAACTTGGCTACGAGGACGATCCATCAACCGATCCACTTGGAACAGTCGATGGTGTCCTTGCTGAAGACATCCGCATAATCGTCGATGAAGGCGCAGCCACCCCCGGTGTCGATATCCATGCCGAACCTGGTTCTTCCTTCGGCAAGATACAGACCAGGAATGTTACCATCAACGGCACACCTCTCGCCCCAATAACCAATCCGTAAATCTGGGACAGACTGTCATTCCTAGCCAACTTTCGCTATGCCAATAAGTTGCAATTGCCATGATGCTTAAATTGTCTGTCCCTTTAAGCAAAACGAACGGGGACAGACCCCGATTTCCAGGCAAGTGGATATAAAAAACGGCGCGCCGCATATTTTCGCGGCGCTCCGTTTTTTCGTATTTTTTAAATTCGATTAACGATGCCGTGGGGGCGGCGGCGCATGGCGCGGACCGCCATGATGATGCGGCGGTGGCGGCGCATGGCGCGGACCCGGCCCGAAGATGATTGGGGCGGGGCGGATCGGCGGCGGAGGCGGGCAGTAAACTGGCACCGGCGGGGGAGCCACGACGACTGGCGTGGTCGTCACATACGACTGGACTACTGGAGTCGTGACAACCTGTTGCTGGTAGGTCGGCGTAGTGACATAGCCACCCTGCTGCACGACTACTGGGGTGGAAACTACCGTCGGTTGCTGGACTACGACAGTGGGGGCGGGTTCGATGGCATGCGTGATGATATCGGCCACGAGCAGTCCGCCAAGGATGCCGGCGGCGGCGTGATGGTGTCCGGCCTGGGCTGTGGGCGCCGCAAGAATGCAGATGGCTGCGGTTGCGGCCACAAGGCCCGATGTGCGATAGCGAATGTTGTTGTCCATGGTGTGTCTCCTTTCAAAGGCTTCGTATAGGAATATGAATTCGGTGTAAGGTTTTCTAAAAAATTCAAGAATTATACAGCGCATCGATGATTCGATTCCGATACATTGCGTTGCCATCGCCCGGCCGCATGTTTTTCCATGCGGTTTCGCCGGCGGCTCCGTATGCGGAGACTGCGGAAGCAAGGGCTTCGAGCGGATTGGACGGATTGACCGCGAGAGCAGCCGCGCAAATCGCCGACAACTGGCACCCGGTGCCTGTCACATAAGCCATTTCTGGGCGGCCTGTGCGGTTTTCGATGGTTTCGACGTCGGAGGAGATGAAATCGATTGCGCCGGTAACCGCAATGAGGCAGTTGTGTGCTGCGGAGAAAGCGCGGAGATCGGCTGGCGCGATGCTCTCGCCCTGAATTGCATCGACCCCCTGCGCCTTGTGCGGCGACCCCGTAAAGGGGTTGCCGCCTTCTTGGTACCCGCTATTTTGCTCCGCACAATTTGCGGAACCAAATTTCTTCGCGCCACAATCCCCTTGGTCAGGTTGCGCGTACCAAGAATGTGCGACCCCCTCGCGGGGGCGCACATACGCGGAAAGCGCCGCAAGTTCACTGGCATTGCAGCGAATGGCGGAGATGTGGAGCGCACCTAGCAGTTTAAGCGCTGTGGAGGTGCGGATGGAAGTCGCGCCTGCGCCTACTGGATCCAAAACAATCGGAATGCCGCGCACGGAAGCGACGTGGCCGGCGGCGAGCATTGCCTCGGTGGAAAGCGTGTCGAGCGTGCCGATATTGAGGAGAAGCGCCGAAGCGGATGCGGCGAGTTCCGCGGCGTCGGAAGGATCGCGCGACATCACGGGGCGCGCGCCAACGGCGAGAAGCGCGTTGGCGACATCGTTGACCGTCACGAAGTTCGTGAGGCAGAGGATGAGCGGGCGCGCGGATCGAATGGCGGAAAATGTCATTTGCGACATGGGCGGCGAAGACTATTGCTTTCCGCTTTCGGCGATTTCGCGGATTGTGTAAACGTGCTTCTTCTGCGACTCGTAGTAGGTGCGGGTGTTGAGTTCCGCATTGAGACCCATGATGATGAACTGCACGGCGAAGCCGAGGAACATGAACGGCGCGATTACCCAGAAGGGGCGCTTCACGAGAAGCGTGCTGCCGAACCAGGCGTTGTTGCCGCTCATGCAAAGGTCAAGCAACCACTCGACACCGACGACTCCGAGCATGAGCATGCCGACAATCAGGCAGATGCCTCCGATCTTGCCGAAAAGGTGCATCGGCTTCGCGGAATACTTCAGCAGGAACTTCATCGTGACCGTATCGAGCACGACGCGAGGAATGCGGGCGAGGCCGAAAAGCGCGGCGTACTTCGATGTGCCGTACTGGCGCGCGTGGTGGTGCACCGGCATTTCGACGATCTTGCCGCCGACCCACGACGCATGGGCGATCACGAAGCGGTGCATCTCGCCGTACAGGTGGAAGCCCTTGATCACTTCGCGCTTGTACGCCTTGAGCGAGCATCCGTTGTCGTGGATCGGCAGGTCGAGATACCACGCGATGAATCCGTTCATGATGCGCGACGGGAAGGTGCGGATGAATGAATCCTTGCGGTCCTTGCGCCAACCGCTCACGATATCCGCGCCTTCGCGCTCCATGCATTCAAGTACCGCCGGGATGTCGGCGGGATCGTTCTGGAGATCGGCGTCCATCGTCACGACAGTTCGTCCGCGCGAGAGTTCGAAGCCCGCGGTAAGCGCCGCGGTCTGGCCGAAATTGCGGCGGAAGCGCACGAGTTTCAGGCAGGGATACTTCTTCGCCTGTTCCTTGAGGACCTCCCACGAACGGTCTTTCGAGCCATCATCCACGAGTAGTATCTCGTAGCTCCTGCCGAGCGGCGCGAGTGCCTTGTCCAGCGCCTCGCACAGGGGCGGGATGGATTCTTCCTCGTTGTAAATGGCCACTGCGACCGAAAGATCCAGCAACTGTTCATCTGTCTCGTTCATTTTGGATACCTTTCTGCGTGGTGGTGGGTGGCGGCGGACTGTGGAACCGGCAGGCGCACGGGAACATTCGACGCGCGGCCGATTGTGCCACACCGCGACACGACTGCGCAAGACGGGCTATTTTTCCGGCGGGACATACGCGCGGCAGATTACGCCGGCTGCGTCGAAAAGCGCCTTGGTTTGCTCGGTGAACTTGTAGTCGCCGCCATAGACGACCTCGCGGATGCCAGCGTTGATGATCATCTTCGCGCACATCAGGCATGGGCTGATCGTGACATAGATCATCGAATCCTTCACGCGGATGCCATGATACGCCGCCTGGACGATCGCATTTTCCTCGGCATGGCTGCAGATGCAGTCGCCAAGGCCCGATCCCGATGGCACGTCGCTCGCGCAACGGGAGCATCCGCCGTCGCAGCAGTTCTTCACCCCGCGCGGCGTGCCGTTGTATCCGGTGGAGATCACGCGGTGGTCGGAAACGATTACCGCCGCGACCTGGCGCCTGCAGCAGTTGCCGCGCTTCGCGACGACCTTCGCGATTTCCATGAAGTAGGTGTCCCAGTCAGGACGATCGAAATGCTGGCCCATGCTATTTGTCCTCGCTCAAGTTTGCGTCTTCGCCATCGACCTGGTCGCCGCGCACATGCGCGACGCCGTATTCGTTAAGCTTGCGGTGAAGAGTGCGGCGGCTTATGCCAAGCTCGACCGCGGCACGCGATCTGTTGCCGGCGTGCTTGTCTAGCACCGCCAGTATCTTCGACTTTTCGATGTCGGCAAGCGAACCGGTCGAAGCGGCCGCGAGAGTCGCGCGCGCATTTGCGCCCGTCGATCCCGCCATGCCCATGCGCACTGCCTCGCGTATCTGCGGAGGGACATCGCGCGCGGAAAGGCGGCCGCCCTGCGACATCACGACCATCCGTTCGATCGTGTTGCGCAGCTCGCGCACATTGCCGGGCCACTGGTAGGCGCAAAGCAGGTTCACGGCGTCGGGGGTGAAGCCGGGGATGTCGCGTCCGTTGCGCGCGGCGAACTCCTTCAGGAAATGATCGCAGAGCAATGGGATGTCGCTCGCACGGGCCGAAAGCGGCGGAAGAGTGACAGGCACCACCGAAAGGCGGAAGTAGAGGTCTTCGCGGAATTTTCCTTCATCGACCATCTTCCGGAGATCGCGGTTGGTCGCCGCGACGAGGCGGATATCGACCTCGATTGTCTCATCGCCTCCGACGCGCTCGAAACGGCGTTCCTCGAGCACCCGCAGTAGCTTGACCTGCACGGACGAATCGATTTCGCCGATTTCGTCGAGGAACAGCGTGCCGCCATCGGCTTGTTCGAAGCGCCCTTTGCGCGTTGCGGTGGCGCCGGTGAATGCGCCCTTCTCGTGTCCGAACAACTCGCTCTCGAGAAGTGTCGGCGAAAGCGCGGCGCAGTGCACTGGCACGAATGGCGCGCGGGCGCGCTGCGACAACCTGTGGATCGCCTGCGCGACAAGTTCCTTGCCGGTGCCGCTTGGGCCCTGGATGAGGACCGACGCCTGCGATGGCGCCACCTGGCGTATCACGTCGAAGAGTTCCTGCATCGGCTGGGAGCTGCCGACAATCGATTCGAGGCCGAATTTCTTGTCGAGCTGTGCCTCGAGCACCTGATTCTTCGCCTCGATTTCGCGCGTGTGAAGGGCGCGTTCGACAAGCATCTCGAGACGGTCCAGATTCACGGGCTTGGTGAGGAAGTCGAAGGCGCCTTCCTTCATCGCCTCGACCGCGGTTTCGACATTTCCATACGCGGTCAGGAGAATGCTCGTGACAGTCGGGTGGTGCGTGTGGACGAACTTCAGGAGATCGATGCCTGAAGCGCCCGGCATGCGCATGTCCGAAAGCATGACCTCGATGCCGCCTGCATTGAGTGCGGTGATTGCGCTTTCCGCGCTTTCCGCGAGACGCACGTCGAAGCGGGACCTGAGCGCGCGCTGGAGGCCCTCGCGGGTGTTGCGGTCGTCATCGACGATCAGTATGACGTGTCGCTTTGTCTTGCTGGCGTTGTCGCTCATGGCGTGGCACTTAGTCTTTTCATCGGATCCAGCCAAGCTGTGGCAGTTTCATGGCGAATCAAAACCCTGTAAGAAGACGTAGAGACGAGGGACAGACTGTTTAAGGGCTTCGATGTCAAGGCATTCTCATGCGCAAGTCAAGGGATTGTGTTTCACTACCTGTGGGACGGCAGTGATTCAATCCGGTATGTCCTGATTTCGAACGGCGTAAGCTCAAAATCGGCCGCGCCCTTGGTGGCGGTGCCGACTTCGTTCCACTCCATGAGATCGACAGGCGTAATCGCGGCATCGCCAGCGACACGCAGTGTTCCCTTTGCATGCAGGCCGCGCGTTTCGACAAGGCGCACGATCAGCTTGTCGTCCTTTTCGGCGCGCTTCAGCACGGCGAGTTCAACGCCTTCGCCGCCTTCGATCTCGACCGGCAGTTTCGCGCCGTTGGCCTCGAAGCCGACGAACACGTTCACGCCCTGGTTGAGTACCGCCGCGTTTGCGAGGACGTCCGACGACGCCACGTCGCCCGTGTGCGGAAGCAGACTGTAGGTGAAAGTGTGCTCGTGACGGTCCGCAATCGGGTCTGGCTCGGTCGGCGAGCGGAGGAGCGAGAGCGAAAGCTCGTGGCCCTTCACGCGGTAGCCGTACTTGCTGTCGTTGAGCAGCGCCACGCCATACTCGCGGCTGGAAAGATCCGCCCAGCGGTGCGCCATGCTCTCGAACTGCGCATACTGCCACTTCGTGTTGTCGTGGGTCGCGCGGCGCACATGGCCGTACTGGATTTCAAAGGATGCTTCGTCGGCCTCGACAGCGACAGGGAAGGCAACCCTGAACAGCGTATGGTTTTCCTTCCAGTCGATGTTGTTCACGAAATCGATGCGGCGGCCCTTGTGGCCGAGCCAAATCTGCTGGCGCATCGGGGAGGAGCCGACGCGGTACTCGACTTCGAAACCGGTACGGACGGACTCGTCGCCGATGCGGCGCACCGACAGCACCTTCGCCGCGCCGATCCGCGCGTTGCGGTAGTATTCCTCGATGTCCCATGCGTCGAAGCAATGTGGATGATCGTCGAAAAGCTCGAGGCGGTTGCCCACTTCGCCATGCGCGAGGAACTCGACTCCGGCGGCCTTGTCGAAGGCGCCGACGAGCTGCATGCGCGCATCGAAGGTGTAGCGGACCTCGTCATTCTCGAGCACGTACGGCGCGGTGAGATACGGGGCGGGAACGGCCGCTGGCGCGGTGTCCGCCTTGCGGATCGTGACGAACGAACGCGGCGGCACTTCGATCCATGCCGCGATCGCGCCATTTTCGTCCTGCGCCGGCAGCGCGGCGCCAGAGGTCTCGCAGGTCGCGCCCTTCCAGCCTTCGGGAAGCGCGACCGCGCCCGAGAAGGGCGTGCTGGAAGGATTGAAGACCGTGGCGCAAGAAGCGTTCGCGGAAAGGATGCGGGCGGCGGCGGCGTTGCGGAGCCTGGCGGCCTCGGCGTGGACGGCGCGCAGCGTGGCCTCGCCCTCCTCGTAAACGCGGTGGATGCTCGAGCCGGGGATGATGTCGTGGAACTGGTGGGTGAGCACCTTCTTCCACATCTTGTCGAACGCCTCGGCGGGATAGTTGTCGAGTCCCGCGGCGGCGCAGACCATTTCGGCGGAGCGGAGCGCCTCTTCGCAACGGCGGTTCCAGCGCTTCTGGTTCGCCTGTGTCGTGTAGGTGCCGCGGTGCAATTCGAAATAAAGCTCGCCGCGCCATGTGTCGAGATCGGCGGCATGCGCGCCCATCTTCTCGAGCGTGGGCTGGGCCTTGCCAAAGTGGAAACGCGGCACGCCGTTAAGGTCGGTCATGCGAAGGGCGCGTTCGACGTGTTCCTCCTTCGGGCCGCCGCCACCGTCGCCGATGCCGTAGAGGCAAAGGGCGTCCTGGATCAGGCCGGCCTCGGAGTTGTTCTCCTCGTGCTTGCGGAGCTGACACGGCAACACGCACGAGTTGTAGTCGTCTTCAGGCGGGAAGTGCGCCAGCACCTTCGATCCATCGATGCCCTGCCAGATGAAGGTATTGTGCGGCATCCGATTATAGTAGTTCCACGAAAGCTTCTGCGTGAGGAAGTAGTCCATGCCCGCGCGATGGAGGATCTGCGGAAGGTTCGCGGAATAGCCGAATACGTCGGGCAGCCAGAGGTTCTTGACTTCGACGCCGAATTCATCGCGGAAGAAATTCTTGCCGTGGATGAACTGGCGGACCATCGATTCGCCGCCGATGAGGTTGCAGTCGGCCTCGACCCACATGCCGCCCTGCACTTCCCAGTGTCCTTCCGCGACAGCCTTCTTGATCTTCGCGTAGAGGCCGGGATAGTTCTCCTTCACGAAGCAGTACAGCTGCGCCTGCGACGCGCCGAAGACATAGCCGGGATAGCGCTCGATGAGCCCGATCTGGCTGGAGAATGTGCGCGCGCACTTGCGGACGGTCTCGCGGAGAGGCCACAGCCACGCGGTGTCGATGTGCGCATGGCCAACGCCCCAGACGTCGAGCGTGGCGGGGTCGCTCTTCACGGCGAAAAGAGGCTTGAGCGCTTCGCGTGCGGCCTGCGTACCATCGGTCGCGAGAACGTCGAGCGCCTTGCTCATGCCGCGGAGCAGCGACATGCGGCGCGCGCTCTTTTCGGGAACGGCGCGGACGAGATCCTCGAGCAGCGAAAGGTCGAGCCAGAGCTGCCACTTGTCGTAGTCAAACTTGCAAAGGCGCATGGTATTCACGACGCCGGCGTATGTGCCGTGGATGTGTTCCTTGTCCTCGCTCCACGCGGGGTCTTCCGGACGGAACACGCCGCCGAGGCTATTCGCGCCTGTCTCGATCCAAAGGTCGATCTCCTCGCCGCCGGCCGCGCAAGGGAGCAGATGCGCCATGTCCTTGCTGTAGTGCCCATCGAAGACGGACCCATTCGTCAGGCCGACCTTGGGGTCGCCATTGCCGTCGAACACAAGCGCCTCGCCGGCGAAGTCAAAGCGGCCCGTGACATACGCGCCCTTCCATGCCTCCGGCACCTTCGCTTTCACGTGGAACCAGCCGCAATCCCAGGCCTTGCCCCAGGTGCCGCCTTCGGCGATCGGCTTGTATTCGAGCGAAAGACGGTCGGCGTATGGCACGGGTTCAGGCGTGACAGCGTACTCGGCGCTAAACTTGACCGTTTCGAGAACGATTTCGTTCTTGAGGATGTTCAGCATTCTGCACACGCGGTCGTGATGGACCTTCGCATAGAAGTGGGACATGGCTTTACTCCGGTTTTCGCCATTTGGGCTTGTTTCGCGTGATTATAGCCGCAATATGCGCGCCACGCAAGTGGGCGCGGTGCCGCGCTGTTGAAATTCCGTCTCATTTCGGCTAGCATTTACGCTTCTTCAATTCGAAAGGCACGCACCATGATGAACGTCGCACAGAAGATACTCGCATCGCATGTCGTCGAAGGCGATCCCAGGCGCGATTCCGAAATCGCGATCCGCATCGACCAAACCCTCACGCAAGACGCCACGGGCACAATGGCATACCTGCAGTTTGAGTCGATGGGCGTGCCGCGCGTGAAGAACGAGCTCGCGGTTTCGTATGTTGACCACAACACAGTCCAGATCGGCTTCGAAAACGCCGACGACCACGACTTCCTCGCATCGATCCGGTAGAAGTACGGCATCATCTATTCGAAGGCCGGCAACGGCATCTGCCACCAGCTCCACCTCGAGCGTTTCGGCAAGCCAGGCAAGACATTGCTGGGTTCCGATTCCCACACGCCCACGGGCGGCGGCATCGGCATGGTCGCGATCGGCGCCGGCGGCATCGACATCGCGGTCGCGATGGCTGGCGGCGCATTCCATATTCCGTCGCCAAAGGTGCGCGGCATCAGGCTTGTCGGCAAGCTGCCGAAGGGCTGCAGCGCCAAGGATGTAATCCTCAAAGTGCTCGAGAAGTTCGGCACGAAGGGCAATGTCGGCTGGATCTTCGAGTATTTTGGCCCTGGCGTGAAGACGCTCGACGTGCCTTCGCGCGCGACAATAACGAACATGGGCGCGGAACTGGGCGTCACGACATCGGTGTTTCCGTCCGACGCCGTTACAAGGCAGTTCCTCGCCGCGCAAGGGCGCGAAGCGGACTGGGTGGAGCTTGTCGCCGACAAGGGAGCGTCATACGACGATGTCTTCGAGGTCGATCTTTCGAAGATAGAGCCGCTCATGGCCGCGCCGCATTCGCCTGGCAACATCGTAACCGTCCGCTCGATGAAGGGACGCAAGGTCAACCAGATTCTCATCGGCTCATGCACTAACTCGTCCTATCGCGATATCCGCACGGTCGCGCTTTACCTCGAGGGCAGGCATGTGGCCGACGACGTGGAAGTCGGCATCGCGTGCGGTTCGCGCCAGGTCGTGAACATGCTCGCGGCCGATGGTTCGCTCGCCATTCTAGTCCAGGCCGGCTGCCGCATCCTTGAAAACGCCTGCGGCTTCTGCATCGGCGCGCACATGAGCCCGCGCACCGGCGCGATTTCGCTGCGCACGAACAACCGCAATTTCGAGGGACGCTCCGGAACGAAATCGGCGCAGGTATATCTCGTTTCGCCCGAAACCGCCGCTGCCAGCGCACTCGCCGGCAAGGTCGTCGATCCACGCGAGGCGCCCGTCGCGGCCGTTCCCGCGCCCAAGGCATTCCCGATCGACGACGAAATGTTCCTCTATCGCAAGACAGCGCGAAAGGGCGTGCGCGGCACCGAGATCGTGCGCGGCCCGAACATCGCGCAGGTTCCCGCAGGCGCGCCGCTTCCCGCCGATCTCGCCGGCATCGCGGCGATCAAGGTTGGCGACAAGATTACAACCGACCACATCATGCCCGCCGGCGCGCGCCTGAAGTACCGTTCGAATGTCCCGGAATACGCAAAGTATGTCTTCGAACCCGTTGATTCTGCATTCCACGACCGTTGCCTCGCGAACAAGGCGGACGGCTTGGCGAATGTGATTGTCGCGGGCGAATCGTACGGACAGGGATCCAGCCGCGAACATGCCGCGCTTTGCCCGATGTATCTCGGCGTGCGCGCCGTTATCGCGAAGTCGATCGAGCGTATCCACAATGCAAATCTCGTGAACTTCGGCATCGCGCCGCTGCGCTTTGCCGACCCCGCAGATTACGACCGCGTCGATGCCGGCGACAAACTCAGCATCCCCGGCCTGCGTGCGGCACTCGAAAAGGGCGCCGAACGGGTAACGGTCGAAAACCTGACGAAAAAGACAACTTTCGAGGTTCTCGCCGGCTTCTCGCCGCGACAGATCAAACTCATCCTCGCCGGCGGCCTTCTCGCCGCCACAGCCCCTAAAAAGTAGCACAAATTGGATCGGCGCAAATGGGGTCTGTCCCCGTTTGTGCCCATGCCGTTTTCTTTAGGATATTCGCGACAATGGGTCAGACAGAACAAATACCTGAAGGCTGCGTGGGAGTCGTAGAACAGCGCATTCTCAAGCTGCAGCTGCCTCCTGGCGGCCTGAAGCTCGAAAAGGGTGGCGCTTTGTCGGAGATCGAGGTGGCGTACGAAATGTGCGGCACGCTCGCCCCCGATTGCTCGAATGTAGTCTTCGTCTGCCATGCCCTGACTGGCGACGCCCATGTCGCAGGATTGCGTCCCGGCGAAACAAAACCGTCCGGATGGTGGGAAGGCATGGTCGGCTACGGCCGCGGCATCGACACCAACCACTACTGCGTGATCTGCGCGAACCTCCTCAGCGGATGCAAGGGAACAACCGGTCCGTCGTCGATCAATCCCGAAACGGGCCATCCGTATGGTTCGTCGTTCCCCGAAATCACCGTCGGCGACATCGTGGATGTCGAGCGTCTGCTGCTCCAGCAGCTCGGCATCCAGCGTCTCGCCGCCGTCATCGGCGGAAGCTTCGGCGGAATGCAGGCGCTCGAATGGGCGATCCGCTATCCCGACCTGCTCGACAACTGCATCGTGATCGCCTCGGCCGCGTCGCTGAACCCGCAGGCGCTCGCCTTCGATATCATCGGGCGCGAGGCGATCACGCAGGATCCAAACTGGCAGAACGGCGACTACTACGAAAGCGGCCGCTCGCCGACGCTCGGACTCTCCCGCGCTCGCAAGCTCGCGCACGTGACCTACCTTTCGCTTGAGCTAATGGAGGACAAGTTCGGGCGCGAACGCCGTCCCGACTGGGTTCACGCCCCCGCCGATTTCCGTGAAAAGGCGCGCCGCGAATTTCATACGACTTTCCAGGTCGAGAGCTATCTTGCACACCAGGGCGACAAGTTCGTAAACCGCTTCGACGCGAATTCCTACCTCCACATCACGCGCGCCCTCGACGAGTACGATCTCGCCGAACGTTTTGGTTCGTTGGAGAAGGCATTCGAGCGCGTGAAGGCGAAGATGCTGATTGTCGCGCTCAGCGGCGACTGGCTGTTCCACCCCGAGCAATCCGAGGACATCGTCCGCGCACTCGTCGCATGTCGCAAGGATGTCTCGTACTGCCACCTTCAGGCGATGGCCGGACACGATGCGTTCATCACGCACATCAGCGAACTGAAGCGCGTCGTCCGCGCCTTCCTGCCGTGGGTCGGAACATACGCCGAATCCGCGCAGACGGAGGCCGTTCCCCCCGAACGCAAGTCAGTGATGGAAATGGTCCCGCCGCATTCGCGCGTGCTCGATCTCGGTTGCGGCGATTGCTCGCTTCTGCGACAGCTCATTGCCGAAAAGCACATCACGGGTACGGGCGTCGAGATCGACCTGGAGAAGGTGATCGATGCGATCGACAGCGGAAGCGAAGTGCTGCGCCAGGATGTCGATGATGGCCTCGCGACGATTCCCGACGACAGTTTCGACATCTGCGTGCTGAGCGAAACATTGCAGGCCATGAAGCGTCCGCTCGACGTGCTGCGCCAAATCCTGCGCGTCGCTCGCACCGCGGTAATCGCCTTCCCCAACTTCGCGTATCTGCCAGTGCGCGCCTACCTCTTCTTCCGCGGACGCATGCCCATGAGCAAGCACCTGCCGTTCGCATGGTACAATACGCCGAACATCCACCTCTTCACGCTCCATGACTTCATGGAACTTTGCGAGAAGGAGGGGATCCGCGTCCTGGAGCGCCGCTTCGTCTCCTACAGCGCCCTCGGCCGCGCAATGATTTCAATCGGCGCACCAAATTTTGGCGCCGAGCACATCATCGTGAAAATCGGCCGCCAATAGCGCCTTCGCGCGATGGCTCCGCATGTCACTGCAAAAGCGCGGGAAGACGGACTTTCTCCCAGCCAGGGAGAGTGAGGAAATACTGGAGAAGAACGGCGCAGGCAACGGCGTCGTAAAGCGCGTCGTGACACGTGCGGCCCGGACACGCCACATCGACTTCCTCTCGCAAACCAAGATCGTCGATCACATGTTCGAGGCTGCCACTCGGAAATTCGGGATGGAAGCGGCGGACAAGCTTCAGCGTGTCCAGCCACGGTCCCATGCGAAGCATCGGAAACGCATGCGCGAGCATCGTGCGCTCCGTCCCGACATTGTGCGCGACAAGCACCGCGCCGGCAAAACGCCCCTCGAGTTCCGAGTAGAGTTCCGGCAATGATGGCGCAAGCGCGAGTGTGTCGCGGATCTGCCCGTGCCGCCCGGGCGCATGCTGGTTGAACGGACGGTTCTCATCGACATGCAGCCAGCTTTCAAACGATGTCCTTGGACGCACTTCGCCGCCGACAATCTCGACAAGCCCAAGCTGCCATGGCTCGACATCCCAGCCCGCGACGGATCCTGTCGTTTCGAAATCCAACGCCACGAACCGCGCGTCGCGCGCAAGGATGTCAGGCACCTCGATCGGCGGCGACTTCATCCGCGCGCGCCCTTTCGCTTGCCGGGGAACCCATTCGTCTTCGACGAGGCACGGCCAGCGTTCTTCGCCGTCTTGCCATTTCGCGGCGCGCCGCTTTTTGGCGGTTTGCCGGATGCTTCAAAAAACGGCGCGCCGTTTTTTGCAACTGGTTCCGCACCCTCGGAGAGCTTGCGCAATTCGCGCAGTTCGTCGCGGAGCGCGGCGGCACGTTCGAACTCCAGCGCGGCCGCGGCCTCCATCATCTCGCGTTCAAGTTCTTCCTCGACGATATGGATGTCGTACTTCTCGGGCGATTCGGCGACGGCGCGGCGCGCGATTGCGCTCGCTTCGCTCTCGGCCTCGGGTGCGACATCGCCAAGTGCTTCGCTGCCATGCTTGATCACGCCATGCGGCACGATGCCGTGTTCCTCGTTGTAGCGCTGCTGGCGAGCGCGACGGCTTTCCGTCACGCGCAGCACTTCCGCGATTGCGTCCGTCTTCTGGTCGGCATAGAGAATCACGCGGCCGCGGACATGGCGCGCGGCGCGACCGGCGGTCTGGATAAGCGAAGTCGCCGAACGGAGAAACCCTTCCTTGTCGGCATCCAGCACCGCGACAAGCGCGACCTCGGGCAAGTCGAGTCCCTCGCGCAGGAGGTTGATGCCAACGAGACAGTCGAACTTGCCTTCGCGCAAGCGCGTGAGGATGCGGATGCGTTCCAGCGCGTCGATATCGGAGTGCAGGTACTCCACGCGCATTCCCGCTTCGCGCAGATAGCCAGTGAGATCCTCCGATGTGCGCTTGGTGAGGGTCGTCACAAGCGAACGGTCGCCCTGTTCGGAAGTGCGGCGAACCTCTTCGATCAAGTCGTCGATCTGGTGCTTGAGCGGACGCACCTCGACAGGCGGATCAAGCAGGCCAGTCGGGCGGATCACCTGCTCCGCTGTGCAGTCCGCCTCGGCGCGCTCGAAGGGACCGGGCGTCGCGGAGAGGCACACCATCGGCCCGATGCGGTTGATGAATTCGTGGAAGCCGAGCGGACGGTTGTCGAGGGCGGAAGGCAGGCGGAACCCATGTTCGACCAGCGTGCGCTTGCGGGCCTGGTCGCCGTTGAACATCCCGCGAATCTGCGGAATGGTCACGTGCGACTCGTCGATGATCGTGAGAAAATCATCGGGGAAATAGTCTAGCAGGCAAGCGGGAGGTTCGCCCGCCTCGCGTCCGCTCAAGTGGCGCGAATAGTTTTCGATGCCGTTGCAGTAGCCGATTTCGCGAAGCATCTCCAGGTCGAATTCCGTGCGCTGCTGCAGGCGCTCCGCCTCAAGGAGTTTGCCGTTGCGCTGGAACTCGGCGACACATTCCTTCATCTCGTCGCGGATGCGCTCGACGGCTGGGCGCATCTTTTCCTTCGGCATCACAAAGTGCTTCGCGGGCGAAATGAATGTGCGGTCGATATGTTCGCCAGTGCGACCGGTGACGGGGTCGAGGATGCGGATTGCGTCGATCTCGTCGCCGAAAAACTCGACGCGCAGACCCTGTTCGCTATACGAGGGGAAAAGGTCGAGCGTGTCGCCGCGCACGCGGAAGTTGCCGGGTTCCGGCGAATAATCGTTTCGCTCGTATTGCACTGCTACGAGGCGGTCGATCAAATCGTCGCGGTCGAGAGTCGCGCCCTGCTTCAGCTCGATAAGCATGTCGCGGTAGTCGTCTGGCGAGCCTAGGCCGTAGATACAGGAGACAGACGAAACGATCACGACATCACGCCGCGCGAGGAGCATGTTCGTGGCTTCTAGGCGGCGTCGCTCGATTTCCTCGTTGATCGCGGCATCCTTCTCGATGTAGGTGTCTGTCTGCGGAATGTACGCTTCCGGCTGGTAGTAGTCGTAGTAGCTGATGAAGTAGCCGACGGCGTTGTTCGGCAGGAACGCCTTCAGTTCCGAATAGAGCTGTGCGGCAAGCGTCTTGTTGTGCGAGATCACGAGCGTGGGGCGTCCGTATGCCGCGATGATGTTTGCGGCCGTGAAGGTCTTGCCGGAGCCCGTCACGCCTTCGAGCACGAGGCGTCGCTTGCCTGCTGCGAGGCCCTCGGAAAGCTTTGCGATTGCCTCGGGCTGGTCGCCTGTGGGCTTGTAGTCCGACACCACTTCGAAGTTCGCGCGCGGAAAATCAATTGCGCGCGTCTGGATGAAACCATTTGGAAGCTTGGTGTTCGACATGCGGTTAATATACGCCTGATAACTTTTGCAGTAAAGATGCCCACTGTCATCCATGGCGATGCAACCAAACCCTAAACCGCCGTCGTGCCAAAGAGGACACTTATATCTAAAGCAGCCCGATGCAAAGCAGTGCGAACGCGGTTTCTGGAACGGCATCCGCTGCCCAGTCGTGTTCGAAATCGTCCGCACTTCCGCGCCAGAACGCGGTGCCGGCATGCTTTGGATCGACGCGCTGTTTTGAAATCAACGCGCCAGCGACATCCTCGCGCCACGGCACGCGCACGAGGCGTCCATCCTTTTCAGCGGAAAGGATACCGTTCGCGAAACTCGAAATGAAGCAAGCGATCATGAACCGAGTGCGGCTTACGCCCCACTGGGGATCATTTACGATGCCATCATCGCGCCATGCGACTGCGAGTTTGGAAGCGAGTGCGGCCCGCGATTCTTCGGTACCTTCCGCAATCTCCTTCGCGCATTCATGGACAATGCCATCGGGAGCCATATCGGCCATGGCCGACATGACATTGGCAAATGCGCGACCCCGCGAGGGGGTCGCACCTTCTTGGTACGCGCCACTGGCCTGCGGGGAAGTTTGCGCGCTTTCAAATTCGGGTGCGAGTTCTGCGCGAAGCGATTGATTCGCATGTCCAGAAGGCGCGTCCCCTTCATGGGGGTGCGCAAGCGTAGGCTCCGCCCACGATGCCGAAGCGAGAACGAAATCGCGCCAGGCTCGTTCTTCGCGGATTGCTTTGGAAAGTTGCTCTTCCGACATTTCGCGGAGCCAAGAAACGGCGCGCCGCGATGCCGCGGAAAACATCTCGGCCTCTTCGCCGCTTGCATTCGAGATGTCCATGAGCGCGATTGCGGCCAGGGCGGTTGCACCGCATTGGTAGGTCGCTTCCCAGGCGCCGGATTCGAGCTGCGTTGCGACTAGCCAACGGCGCGCGCGCGACTGCGCGGCATCAAGTTCGTTGCGGACGGACAACCCGATTTCGCCATCGCGGACATAGCCCTGCACCGACGATATCTCAGCGGAAACAGAAACCGCAGTTGCGACAATTATCGCGGCTATTGCATTGCAACTTCTCATGACGGTTCAATGATACGCCACGCCAGTATCCACCGTTAATCAAGCGCGCCTATCGGATCATGAAGATGGTGGCGGGATTGAAACTCCAGCGAACGCTGAGGTTGTCGATGCCCATCGCATGGTCGTAGCCATCGTCATTGCCATCGTGCCAGCGAATCATGAAGATGTCGCCCGGCTCGAGGCGAACCGGGAAGCCGTACGCAATCGGCGTCTGGGCAGCCGGTTCGACAACGCCGGACTTGCCGAGGGTCTGCGTTGTTTCGGTGGTGTTGTAGGAAAGATCCTCAACCACACTCCACAGGCCCTTGGATGTGGAGTTGATGGCGGGAACGGTTTGGCCGGAGGCTACCTTGCACCATGCGAAATCCAGGGTGTTGACGTCATCATTGCTCTGGCCAACCCTGAACTGCTTGCCGACATACGAGATGTCAATCCTGTAGATTGTCTTGCCGGTGTTGTTCGTAAAGGCTGCGCCGTAGTAGATTGCGGAAGACGCGAGCGATCCAAGCGAACGGTCGCTGTCGCCGCCAAACGAGTACAACCCGCTAGTGCCGCTTGATCCTGTGCCTGAAAGAGTGGCGGCGGGCGGATTGCCGGAGACAGTGGCGCGCCAGCCTGGCAGCGGGTACGCCATGTCGTCCCACTCGGAGCCATTGCCCAGGCAGTCGAAATCGTTCGTGTACGTGCAGCGTCTGCAATCCGCCATGGAAATAGCAAAGACCATTTCGCGCTTCACCGTGAGAGTGAGCGTGACGGGCAGCGATTCGCGCTCTTCCCCACGGTCGAAAGACTTCGCGGTGAAGGTGAAGGTCTGCGTGCCGATATCGTCGCTTGTCGGGATGTAGGCGAAAACGCCATTCTCAAGCGTCCAGCCGCTGGTTGAGGCCACGACATTTGTCGCGAAGATTTCGTCGCCGTCTTCCTGCGCGATCACGACAGGTACTTCTACCGAATCGCCAATACGGACCACGAGGCCAGACTCAAACGGCTCGATCACTGGCGCCGAGTGTGGCGGATTGCCGACCGTAACCTGTATGGCGTTGGATGGTTCGGATGCCGCGGGGCCGTTCAGCGCCTTGACCGTGTACTGGTATTCGCCTACTGAAAGACCAGTGAACGCATGGCTCGAGGTGTCGCCGTCGGCAACGGCAACGCCCGTCTGCACGGGGATCAAGTAAGGACCACCGAAAGCGGCGGAGAAATCATCGAGGGCGACATAGCCCTTGTCGCGATTGAATGTGATGCGGAACTGGCGGTAATTGTCGGAGCGGTCAAGATCGACGCTAATCAGACTGTAGCTTCCCGAAACCGGGTCTTCGCGAAGTGTTTTCCAAGCCTCGGCGTCAGACATGTCTTTGCCATACGGAAGAGCCTTGAGAATCACCGTCGAGACACCCGCGTTGTTGCCTTTGATCCAGTAGGTGACATTGGTAACGGACTCGGCATACTCAGGGGATATCACGATGGTGTCTGCGGCTAGTTTCACGGAATTAGGTGAATCGTGACCGGTCGTATAACAACCGAGCGTTCCTCCCATCGCCCAACCGTCTGGAATAGTGTCTGCGGAACCGGCGAATGAATTGAAATCTTCCGTGACGCGACGGGCGGGTGTCGAGTTAATCAAGTCAAGGTCGATAGTGTAGCCTGTCGCGCCATCGCTTGGCGTCCAGTTTGCGGTGAAACCCGTGGCGGACATTCCAGTCGCTGCAAGGGCGACAGGCGCATCGGGCGC
>JAZQOE010000084.1:0-23068 GCA_045627705.1 Kiritimatiellia bacterium
GCCCTTCGGACGGCGCGGGTCCCCGGGCCTCGCCACGAGGCGGGCTGTGCCGCCGGCGCCCGCCGGGGGTGTCCGAGTTGATTGTGCAATTTGCAGCGCAACGCGCTTCCGCGTTGCGCGGTTGCGTACCGGCGCTGATTATGGTTTAATCAAACGAATCATTTGCAAGCTTCCGTAACAAGGGACGATGCCATGAACGATGATCTACAGCAACTCTTGGAACGCATCCAGAAGGAAGGCGTTGACACCGCCACAGCCAAAGCCGATGCGCTTTTGAACGAGGCCAAGGCCAAGGCCGCCGCCATCGTGAAGCAAGCCGAGCAGGATGCCGCCGCCAGCAAGGCGAACGCCGAACGCGAAGCCGCAGCCTTCCAGCAGCGCGCCGAGCAGGCCGTGAGGCAGTCCGCGCGCGATCTTTTCCTCCAGGTCGAGAAGTCGCTTTCCGCCCTTTTCGAGCGCCTTCTCGCAAAGGATGTCGATAAGGCCCTCGCCGATGCCGGACAGGTCGTCCCGCTCGCACTCGAAGCCGCGCGCGCATACATCGCCGGCGGCGACAAGGCCGTTGAACTGCTTGTCTCCACAAAGTCCCCCGCCCTCGCCGAAGCGCTCCGCGGGAAGGTCGCGGCCGAAGCCGCGAATGGCATCGAGGTCATTTCCGACAATGCGGCTTTCACCGGGTTCCGTCTGCGTCTCGACAAAGGCCGCGTCGAACACAGTTTCACGGGCGCAGCCATCGCCGATGCGCTTTCCGCCGGTCTGCGTCCGCAACTGGCGAAGCTCCTGAAGGACGCCTAGTCGCGCGAAGGGCAGACGCACCATGAGCGTACCCTATCTCATCGCGAGTCTTCCCGCGCTTTCGCCGGACGCCGCCCCCGCGCTTTCGATCGCGGAGTTCCGGGCCGCTTGCGCCTCCGCGCTTACGAAGTCGCAGTCCGCCATCGTGGACGCATTGCTCGACGGCGCGCCGTGCGGCGATTCGTTCGTGTGCGCCTGGCGCGATGTCGATGCGCAAATCCGCAATGCGGCTGTCCGCAAGCGCGCGGCGCGCCGCGGAATCGACCCCGCGCCCTTCCTGCGTTCGACAAGCGGCTGCGACATCGCGGCGACGCAGGCCGCCGAAGCCGCATTCGCCCTCCCCGATCCCATGCAGCGGGAACGCGCCCTCGACCGCGCGCGCTGGACTGCGCTCGATGCGCTTCAGGGTCCCCAGCCAATGTCGTTCGAGGCCGTCCTCGCCTACGCAGTGCGCCTGCAGATTGCGACCCGCTGGTCAAAGTGCAATCAGGCGCAGGGCGACGCCTTCCTCAATGGACTAGCCAGGCAGGATGCCTCGGAACAGGTAATAGGTAATAGGTAACAGATGACAGTTGCCTGGAGACCAATCCAAATCCTTTGACAAGAAAGAAGCAACGAGATGAACAGCAACACCGGAAAAATCGTTGGCGTGAACGGAAACATGGTTTCCGTGCATTTCGATGGCGCAGTGGCGCAGAACGAAGTCGGTTATGCGAGCGTGACAGGCGCCGACGGCTCCATCAGCAAGCTGATGTGCGAGGTCGTCCGAATCCGCGGCCGCGTCGCCGACATGCAGGTCTTCGAGGCGACACGCGATCTCGCGATTGGCGATCCCGTCGGTTTCTCCGGCAACCTTCTCGCCGCCGAACTAGGGCCGGGACTGCTGAAGCAGGTTTACGATGGGTTGCAGAATCCCCTCCCCGCCCTCGCGGCGCAATGCGGCTTCTTCCTCCAGCGCGGAACCTACCTCGACGCGCTCGACCGCAATGTCGAATGGGACTTCACGCCAGTCGCGAAACCTGGCGACAAAGTGACCTGCGCGGAAACGATCGGCACCGTCCCCGAAGGGATCTTCCAGCACCGTATCATGGTGCCATTCGCCTGCAACGGCACGCTCACCGTGAAGGAAGTCGCGCCCGCCGGCAAGTACCGCATTCCCGACCGCGTGGCGACGCTCGTCGATGCCGATGGCAACGAGATTCCTGTCACCCTCTCCCAGCGCTGGCCCGTGAAGCTGCCGATTCCCGGTTTCGCCGAACGCCTCCAGCCGACCGTGCCGATGGTCACGCAGATGCGCACGATCGACACCTTCTTCCCCGTCGCCCTTGGCGGCACGTACTGCATCCCCGGTCCATTCGGCGCCGGAAAGACAGTGCTGCAGCAGGTCACATCGCGCAACGCGGATGTCGATATCGTGCTGATCGCGGCATGCGGCGAACGCGCGGGCGAAGTCGTCGAAACCCTTCGCGAATTCCCCGAGCTCAAGGATCCGCGCACGGGCCGTTCCCTGATGGACCGCACGGTCATCATCTGCAACACCAGCTCGATGCCCGTCGCCGCGCGCGAGGCATCGGTTTACACCGCGGTAACAATCGCGGGCTACTACCGCATGATGGGCCTCAAGGTACTCCTGCTCGCCGACTCAACCTCGCGTTGGGCGCAGGCATTGCGCGAACAGTCCGGGCGCCTCGAGGAAATCCCTGGCGAAGAGGCCTTCCCGGCATACCTCGAATCAGTCGTCGCCGGCTTCTACGAACGCGCGGGCCGCGTGCGCCTGAAAGACGGAAGCGAAGGATCAGTCACGGTCGGCGGCACGGTCTCCCCTGCGGGCGGCAACTTCGACGAGCCTGTCACCCA
This sequence comes from Kiritimatiellia bacterium, assembly GCA_045627705.1. Classification (GTDB taxonomy): domain Bacteria; phylum Verrucomicrobiota; class Kiritimatiellia; order RFP12; family JBMNHG01; genus JBMNHG01. The sequence continues at coordinate 2,653 of JAZQOE010000084.1, forward strand.
GGCGACGCTGAAGGTCGTCGGCGCCTTCCACGGTCTTTCCCGCGCCCGTTCCGACGCCCGCCGCTATCCCGCCATCGACCCGCTCGACAGCTGGAGCAAGTATCCGGGCGTTATCGACCCGGAGCGCGTCGAAGTCCTCCGCGCAGTGTTGCGCCAGGGTTCCGATGTCGCGCAGATGATGAAGGTCGTCGGCGAGGAAGGCACGTCGATGCGCGACTTCTCGACATACCTGAAATCCGAGCTGATCGACGCCGTGTACCTGCAGCAGAACTCGTTCGACGAAGTCGATGCCGCGACGCCCGTCGAACGCCAGCAGCAGATCTTCGGCGAGCTTGAGGCCATCTCCTCCGCCGACTTCGATTTCGGCGAAGACAAGGATGCGCTACGCCGATTCTTCCATTCGCTCACCCAGGCCTTCAAGGACTGGCACCGCGCACCCGCGGGCGACCCCGAATTCGCCCGCCGCCTCGAGAAGCTCCACGCGCTCGTCGCCGAGCACGTTCTCAAGGCATGATCGGCATTACCGCGCCACATTCGAATCTACGGGACAAGAACATGCACAAGACCTACCACCAGATCGACCGAATCGCGGGCAGCGTCGTCACGCTGCGCGCCGAGGGCGTGCGCTACAACGAACTCGCCGAAATCTCCTCGCGCCAGGGGACATCTCTCGGACAGGTCATCAAGCTCGATGGCGACAACGTGACCCTCCAGGTCTTCGCCGGCGCCCGCGGCGTCGCGACGGATGCGCGTGTCCGCTTCCTCGGCCACCCGATGCAGGTTCCCTTCTCAGAGAACCTCCTCGGCCGCGTTTTCACGGGTTCCGCGCGCCCGCGTGACAACGGACCGGAACTCACCGACAACCTCATCGACATCGGCACGCCGTCGGTCAACCCCGCGAAGCGCATCATCCCGCGCAACATGGTCCGCACCGGCATCCCGATGATCGACGTCTTCAACACCCTCGTCGAATCGCAGAAGCTCCCGATCTTCGCCCGCGCAGGCGAGCCGTACAACCAGCTCCTCGCGCGCATCGCGCTCCAGGCCGAAGTCGATGTGATCATCCTCGGCGGCATGGGCCTGAAGTACGACGACTACCTCTACTTCCGCGACACCCTCGAGGCAAACGGCGCCCTTTCGCGCTCCGTCATGTTCGTCCATACCGCGGCCGATCCGATCGTCGAGTGCACGCTCGTGCCGGATGTCTCGCTCGCCGTCGCCGAAAAGTTCGCCCTCGACGGAAAGCGCGTGCTCGTGCTGCTCACGGACATGACATCCTTCGCCGACGCCCTGAAGGAAATCGCCATCACGATGGAGCAGATTCCCTCGAACCGCGGCTATCCCGGCGACCTCTACTCCCAGCTCGCCGCGCGCTACGAAAAGGCCGTGGACTTCGAAGGCGCAGGGTCGATCACTATTCTGGCGGCAACCACGATGCCCGGCGACGACGTGACCCACCCCCTCCCCCCCAACACACGCTACATCACCGAAGGCCAGTTCTACATGCGCAACGGCCGCATCGAGCCTTTCGGCTCACTGTCCCGTCTGAAGCAGCAGGTCAACAAGTCCACCCGCGACGACCACCGCACGCTCATGGACGCCATGATCAAGCTCTATGCCGCCTGCAAGGAAACCCAGGAAAAGCAGTCGATGGGCTTCCGCATGACGGAATGGGACCAGAAACTCCTGAAGTACGGCACCCTCTTCGAGGCGCGCATGATGGACATCTCCGTGAACATCCCGATCGAGAAGGCCCTCGACCTTGGCTGGCAGACGCTCGCCGATTGCTTCGATCCCGTCGAAACCGGCATCTCCTCCGACCTCACCGGCAAGTACTGGCCGAAGGCATAGCCGCGTCGCCCGCAAGCGGCGCGCCGCACTTGTTATCTGTTACCTGTTATCTGTTATCTGTTATCTGCAATTCGCCATGGCGAAAATCAAACATACGAAGACGGAGCTCAAGGCGCAGATGGACGCGCTGGCGCGTTTCCAGCGCTTCCTGCCCATGCTGCAGCTGAAGAAGCAGCAGCTCCAGGCCGAGATCATGGCCATCACCGCGCGTATCGCCGAGGTCGATTCCAAGGCCGAGACGACAGCCGCCTCGATGGCGTCATGGTCCGCGCTTCTCGGCTCGGGCGAACTTCCCGAAAACGCCGCGAAGCTGAAGCGCGTCGATACCGATGTCGGCAACATCGCCGGCGTCGCGATCCCGCTCTACCGCGGCATCGAAATCGAACGCGCCGAGTTCGACCTTTTCGACACCCCAAGCTGGTTCGACGACGCCCAGGACGCCATCGCATCCCTCCTCGCCCTCCGCGCCGAATCCGCGGTGCTGGCACGCCAGCGCGAACTCATCTCACGCGAACTCCACACGACCTCGCAGCGCGTCAACCTCTTCGAGAAGGTCAAGATTCCAGCCTGCAAGGAAAACATCCGCGAAATCAGAATCTTCATCAACGACGAACAGACCGCCGCCGTCGCACGTGGCAAGATCGCCAAGGGACGCGGCGCAAACGCCGGCAGCGGGGAGGACGCGGCATGATCGTCCCCATGAAACGAACGCTCGTCCTTTGTCTTGCGGCCGACAAGGAACCAGCACTTTCCACGCTCCGCGACCTCGGTGTGCTCCACATCGACAGCGCGAATGCCGATGCCGCAAGCGCGGATGCCGTCACCGACAAGGACGCGCAGTCTGCGCTTTCCTCCGCCGAGGCGGCTCTCGCCTCTGCGGACACCGCGCTCAACCTGATCGCTTCCGCCGCCTCCAAGGCCGATCCGGCGATTGTCTCATCCGCACCCCCGGCCGCAAGCCTCGCCGAAGTCTCCACGCTCGCGTCCGAACTCGCTTCGCTCGACACGTCGCTCGACGCCCTTTCGCGCGAACGTCGCCGCATTGCGCCATTCGGCGATTTCGATCCCGCCCTCGCCCGCGATCTCGCGTCAAAGGGCGTGAAGATTTCGCTCTTCAAGATTTCCGATTCCACGCCTGTCTCCGGCCTCGCCGACGGCCTCATGCTCGACCTCGTCAGCACGGACGGGCATTCGCTCTACTACGCGCTCATCGGTTCGAACGCCCTTCCCGAAGGCGCGGAACGCATTGAACTCCCCGAGCGCCGCCTCGCCGATGTCGTTGACGAAATCGCCGGCAAGGAAAAACGGCGCGCCGCTATTTTCGCGTCCCTCGCGGCTACCGCGCGCAACCTCGCCTCGCTGAAGGCCGAACGCGCGCGCCTTGCCGAAGACCGCGAGTTCGCCGCCGCACGCGCCGCGCTCGGTTCCGCTGGCTCCGTCTGCTGGCTTTCAGGCTATGCGCCCGCAGACGCGGAGGAATCGCTTCGCGCCGCCGCCCGCAGCAACGGCTGGGCGATTGCGATGCGCGACCCGCGCGACAACGAAGAACCGCCCACATTGATCCGTCCGCCAAAGTGCTTCCGCTCCGTCGCGGCGCTTTTCCAGGGCCTCGGCGTCGCGCCCGCATACCGCGAAAGCGATGTGTCGGTCCCGTTCCTCTGCTACTTCTCCCTTTTCTTCGCGATGCTCGTGGGCGATGGCGGCTACGGCCTGCTCCTTCTCGCGGGAACGCTCTTCGGCTGGAAGAAGGCCGGGAAGAATGCAATGGCGCGTCCGTGGCTCGTTCTGATGACGGTCTTTTCGACCGCGACAGTCGTCTGGGGCATTCTCTCGAACACATGGTTTGGCGCCGCGATTCCCGCTTGCGCGAACTGGCCGACAGTCAAGTGGCTCGCCGATCCAAGCTACCACAACATGATGTTCCTGTGCTTCACGATTGGCGTATCGCACCTGATGCTCGCGCGTCTCTGGAGCGCAATCTACAGGATCAACGACTCCACGTGCCTCGCGGAATTCGGCTGGGCAGGAGTGTTGTTCACGATGTACCTAATCACGAACAACATTGTGGGCGTGTTCCATGGGTTCCCGGCATGGGGCTACTGGCTCGGCGGGATTTCCATCGCGCTCGTATTCCTCTTCAGCGTGAAGTTCAAGGAACTGAAGACGCGCGGCGCGGAGCTGGGAATGCTCCCGCTCAATATCATGAGCGCACTCGGCGACATCATCTCCTACGTGCGTCTTTTCGCTGTCGGTCTCGCCTCGGTGAAGGTCGCGGAGAACTTCAACGGCATGGCCACCGATCTAATCGGCGCTGGCAGGCCAATCTGGCTGAACGCGCTCCTTGCGATCGCCATGCTCGCGATCCTGCTCATCGGCCATGGACTCAACTTCGCGATGGCCGGGCTTTCCGTGCTTGTCCACGCCGTCCGACTCAACACCCTCGAGTTCTCGAACCACAAGGGCGTCTCCTGGAGCGGCACCGACTTCCACCCCTTCAAACGCTCTACACAGCCCTAGCCCCAACTGTTATCTGTTATCCCTCCCCCTGTTCAACACCTAAAAAGGAGAAAAGACCATGGATCCAATGATTGTCGCCGGCGCAGTCGCATGTCTCGGACTCAGCGCGACGGGTTCCGCCTTCGGAACCGGCTATGCCGCCGCAGCCGCGGTTGGCGCGTGGAAAAAGTGCTACGCGCAGAACAAGCCCGCACCCTTCCTGCTGCTCTCGTTCGTGGGCGCGCCCATTACGCAGACGCTTTACGGCATGATCCTCATGTTCATCATGCTCGGCAAGGACACAGCCCAGGGCGCGGGCCTTCCCTGTCTGCTTCTCGGCATCTTCGCCGGCCTTGGCATAGGCATCTCCGCCCTCTTCCAGGGCCGTGCCGGCGCCGCCGCGTGCGATAGCCAGGCCGAGACAAACCAGGGCTTCACGAACTATCTCGCCGCCCTCGGCATCGTGGAAACCGTCGCGATCTTCACGATGGTCTTCACCCTCATCGCCCTCGGTTCGATCTAATTCAGGCAACCATTGGGAATGCGAAGCAAGGGCCATGTCCAAACATGGCCCTTGCTTCGCAAAACTTTTTTTACAGTCAAATACCGGATAATTTCGCCATGGCATGATTCGCCAGTGGCGACGGATATCTAGCCGCGGTTGATGCGGTCGCTTTCGACGCCGACGGGAAGATCGCCGACGAGGGCGTCAAGGCAGTCCTCGACAGTAACCATGCCGATCGTGCGCTTCCGGGAATCGCGCACGATGGCGAGATGGCGCCGGCTGCGGCGAAGCGCGGGAAGAACGTCGTCGGCCCGCATCGAGGCATCGACGAAGAATGGCGACACCATGATATCCGCAGCCGTGCTTTCATTGTCGAGCGAGGCGCGCACAAGAAGGCCGTACAAGCGTACAATGCCGACACAATTGGAACCCGATTCGTCGAATACCGGCATCTTCATGAAGCCATGCCTGCGTACAAGGCTTGCGCAATCCCTGAGGCTTGTCGATGGAGTCACTCGCACGACACGCTCAATGGGCGTCATCACATCGGCCGCCGTGCGCAATTGAAGCGCCATCACGCGGTCGATCAGCAGCCGTTCAAGTGCCGAGATCTGTCCGCGCGCCTCGCTCTCTCTCGCCAGCCTCGAAATACTCTCGCGGGAAACAGACGGTCTATGCGAGTATCGGGCGCGCGGGAGAATCAACTGCGCGATGGCGACGACAGACTTGCCGATGGGCTTCACCATGATTTCGGCCGCACGGAGCGCACCAGCAAGGGGAAGACAGCGTTCAAGAGGACGCGAATAGAACCACGCCTTCGGCAGATATTCGCCGAAGACGAGGACTGTCACCGCGACAATCGCCGCCGCGGCCGTCTGGCCGACATGTCCCCAATATTGTGCCGCAAGGCCGCCGGCCAGTGTCGATATCACGACATTGACGATGTTGCTCCACACTAGGGCTGTCGCCAAAAGGCGGTCGGTATCGCGGAGAAAGCCCTCGAGGACCTGCGCGTTGCGAGACCCATTGCGCGCGCGGTGCAGGAGGCGAAGACGGTTCAGGGAAGTGACGCCAGTCTCCATCCCGGCGAAAAAGGCCGCGAGGATATGGCACCCAACAATCGCCGCAAGGCGGAAAATAACGGACAAACTCATTCTCCGCCCTCCTCGTCAGCGACAGGAATGTCATTGTCAGCAAGATCCGCGGTTTCGATCGCCTGGTCGTCGGTCGGATGGTCGAGCACTTCGAGAAGGACTGTCAGGATTCGCACCCTGCGCTTGCGGAGTACGCGGACGCGGACGCCCTGCGCCTCGACGGAATCGCCTCGGGATGGGAAGTAGCCGATTTGCGCCGTGACCCAGCCGCCGATGCGGTCTGCGCCGTCGTCCTCAAGCGAAAGATCCAGTTCGTGATTGATCTCTTCGAGGGAAGTGTCGCCATCGATCTCCCAGCGATGCGGGCCAACCGCGCGGATTTCAGGAATGTCATCGGCGGGCGTATCCGCGACATCATCGACAATTATCTCGAGGATGTCGCCGCGCGTAAGCACGCCGGCCGTGCCGCCGTATTCGTCGAGCACTACCGCGAAGTGGCGGTTGCCGCGCTGCAGCGTGATGAGGAGGTCGTCGAGCGCCGCGGTTTCGGGAACGAATAGCGGCGAGGTGGTTGCCGCCTCGAGGTTGTGTTCCGGATCGAGAAGGTAGCGGGTGACATCGAGGATGCCCTCTATGGAATCCGGAGTATCGCGATAGAGTGGAAGGAAGGAACAGGAAGTGGAGCGCGCGAGTTCGAGATGACGGTCTGGAGGATCATCGAGGTCGAGGCATTCCAGATCGACGCGCGGAGTCATCACGTCGTGCGCCTGCATTTCGGAGAGGCGGAGTATGCCATCGACCATCGAGCATTCCTCGCTGTCGATCTCGCCCATTTCCGCACCGACCTCCAGGGCAGTCACCAGTTCCTCGTCGCTGAGCGAGCGACGTTCCGGACGCAGGATATTGTTCAATGCGTTTGAAATCGCCTTGAGCAACGCGCAGAGCGGGGAAAGGATCGTCTCGAAGAAAAGCAGCGGCGCCGCGTACGCAAGGGCGAGTCGGTCGGCATAAGCGAGCGCGAGACGCTTCGGCCCCACCTCGCCAAAGAGAAGGAGGACGCATGTCATCACGACAATCGACAGGATGGAACTGTAGCGTGGCCAAATGGCATCGATGATCGCATAGCCGAGCGAAGCGATCGCGACATTCACCAGCGTGTTGCCGACAAGCACGGTCGAAATGAGCCGGTTCGGATCGGCGAGCAGGCGCGCCACCCTGTCGCCTCGGCGCTTGTCGCGTTCGCGAAGATTCTGGACATGCACGGCCCCGAGGGAGAGCATCGAAGACTCTGCGCTCGAAAAGAACGCCGAAAAGACGATCAACACCAGCAGTACAATGACGAGAAAGGCTAGGGCTAATGGACTCATGGCTCCAGCCAATCCTCCACTTTGAGGCGCGTACGATGGTCGCTGTTAAGCGATTCTATCTCCATCGTGCCGATGATCCAGCGGCCACGCACCTGCTTTACGCTCTGAACCCACATCCGTCGCGAAGGATCACCCTGCGGGTCGAGCTGTTCCGCGCGCATCACGAAACCGACTTCCTTGTCGAGCCACAGGCGGACCGCGATGCAGCCGGGGATTGGTTCGGGAGGAGCCGCGACGACAACAAAGCAATCGCGGCCTTTCACGCTATCCTCGCCTTCATACGTGGCGTCGGTCCACCAGAGGAAGTCGAGAGTGATGTCCATCCATGTCAGGTCTGTTCCGCCAACGCGCGCATTCAGCGTCGGAGTCGCGGCCTGCTCCGGGGGATCCCCGCGGGAAAGCTCAATCTTCGCGGAAGCATCGCCGGCCCGCCGGCGCAGCACAAGCCTGTCCTCGACACGTCCGAACGAGTCGGAAATCTCGTAAGTCGCGCATGGCTCCGCCGTGCCGTAGTCGAGCCACATCGTAAAGTTCTTTTCGGAAAGAACCTTTCCGCGCTGGCGGCGCACGGTGAGCGTGCCTGTCATCCCAATCTTTTCACGCGGAAGAACTTCAAGCGCGCGGGAAAGCAAATCTGTGGCGGAAATGGCGACCGATTGTCCATCGGGCGCTTCCGTGGCGGCATCATCCCCTGCCCTTGCGTTCGATGGGAGAAACGCGGCAAGCAGGACTGCGACCAGCATGGACAGCGATTTTAAGGCGAACGAATTATGCATTTCGAATTTATTGAATTTTCATGGAAACAATGCCGCATGTCAATAGCGGAACTAATCCTGGCTATTTTCCGCAGAGGCAATTCCGCATACGGTGAAAAGCAGCGCCAAGGAAATTAAACAGTGGATTTTCATTATGGATGGGGAAAGAACCCACATGCAGCCTTGCGTCAAAGCGTGGCAAGATAGCGCTCTGCTTCGAGGGCCGCGGCACAACCGGAACCCGCCGCGACAACGACTTGGCGATAGCGAGGATCCTGCACATCGCCGGCGGCGAAAACGCCTTCGATGTTCGTGCGGGAATGATCGGTCACAATGTAGCCCTGGGCATCGAGCACAATCTGGCCCTTGAAGACATCAGTGTTGGGATTGTGGCCAATCGCTACGAACACGCCCTGGACCGGAATGTCGCGGATGGAACCCGTCACCGTGTCGCGCAGGCGGATCGAAGTGACCTCGCCCTTCTCGGGATCGGCGATGGAATCGACAACGGAATTCCATGCGACCTCGATATTCGGAGTGGCGAGCACGCGATCTGCCATTATCTTCGAGGCGCGGAAGGCATCGCGACGATGCACGATCGTAACGTGTGAAGCAATGCGCGAGAGATACAGGGCATCCTCCATGGCGGTGTCGCCGCCGCCAATCACCGCGACATCCTGCCCCTGATAGAAACTGCCATCGCAAGTGGCGCAGGCGGAAACGCCGCATCCTTTCAAGGCTTCCTCGGAAGGAAGCCCAAGGTAGCGCGCCGAAGCGCCAGTCGCGATGACAACCGACTGGGCGCGGAGTTCGCCACTGAATGAAAGCCGCAGGACATGCTCGGGGGCATGAAGCTCGCAAGAAGAAATCTCGTCTGAAACAAAACGGGCGCCGAGTCGTTCGGCCTGCGCGCGCATGTCGGAAACTAGTTCAAAGCCCGGACGGGGATTTACGAAACCGGGGAAATTCTCGATATCGGTCGTCTGGGTGATCTGCCCGCCAGGCAGCATTCCCTCCACGACCACGGGCTTGAGGTTGGCGCGTGCCGCGTAGATCGCGGCTGTAAGTCCGGCGGGGCCGCCACCGATGATTACGACTTTTTCGGTCATTGTTGGTTCCAGTGGAAAAGAAGAAAAGTGCAATTGAAGTCGGTGCAATAATATCACATCGTCAGGAAACATGGTAGTAAAGCGACAATCAGACAGCCTCCCTCGCGCTAGCGGCCTTTGCTTCAACCGCCGCGCTTGGCGGCGAAGTTGAATGGAATTGACGAAGTCCTGGCGACTCTCGATTCCGGCAAGATCACAGTTTCCGCCGCAGACAGAGTCGATATCTCCAGAGTGCGCGTGTTCTACTACCATCAGACCACATGTGTCGGCATCCCGCCAGATGGTGGCACTGTCTTATTGGTCAAGTAGGTGAGCATTATGCTGATTGAAACCTGTGTCACTTAAAGAGCGCACAGGCAAGGGTCTAATCTCCCACGAAGACCACACGCATGGCCTTGGGGCGGGCGGGACAGACAGCCTCGCATGCCCCACAACCGATGCACTTTTCAGCCTTCGGCATCTTTGGAGTGCCATTTGCGCGAAGCTCGATCGCGGAGGCATGACAAGCGGCGGCACACTTGCCGCATTGGATATCTTCCTGGAAAACAAGGCATGATGCCGCGCTGAATGTCGCCACGCCAATGTGTTCGCATTTCCTCGCGAGTCCAGTCTTCGCGGCAATTGCACCAAGCGTGGCCCCGGCGACAAGCAAGCCACCATTCACTATGAAATCGCGGCGCGCCGTATCGATTCCACCGCCTTGCACAGCATCTTTCAACCCATCGGAGGCATCCGAAAAAACGGCGCGCCGTTTTTTCGCGCTTCCGCAGCAAGTGTTGATTCCGAATGAGATCGCGTCGCGCGGACACGATGCGGCGCACTTCGCGCAACGTATGCAACGCTCGTTGTCGATTATTTGCGCGGCGACATCAATCGCGCCCGTCGGACATCCCTTCGCGCACTTTCCGCACTTTACGCAGTCGCCACCGATGCGCATTCCGAAAACGCCACGCTTCGCGGCAAGACCGAGGAGCGTGCCGACCGGGCAAAGCGTCACGCAAAATGCGCGGCGGCGGAAGAGCGCGAGCAACACGATGGCGGCAAGCGCGACAAGACCGCCGAAACGGAATGCGGCGACAATGCGCCCCGCATTCGCGTAAGGGTCGAGCATCCGCAGGAAAAACGGCGCGCCGCAAAACAGCGCCGCAAAGACGAATCCAGCAATCGCATAGCGAAGCCAAGGCAGATTGACTGGCGCCTTGGAAAACTTGCGAGTGACGAGCGATATCGCATCTTGGATCAATCCAAGCGGGCACACGAACGAGCAGTAGAAGCGTCCGAAAAGGAAGGAGACAACCAATATCGCCAAAGTAGCCGTCAGCGCGCCCGCGCCAACTGCGGTAGCGCAAAGCAACAGCGACGGCCCGAACTGGAGGCGCGCAATCGCCATGCAACATGGAGCGACGCCGAAGAAAGCAAGGAGGAAAACGGCAAGCGACACGCAAGCGAGCGCGAGGCGCAAGGCAAGGAGGCATTGCGATTTCCGGTGTTTCATTGCCGCGCTCCAGTCGAGACCAGCGATGCCATGGCATCAACCTTCGGATGCTTCGGCAGGGGTGCCTTCTTCTTCCTTGAAAAGTTTTTCGGCAACACGGCCATCGACGGTCTCCTTTTCGAGGAGCATATCGACAAGCTTGCGGACTTTGTCCTCATTCGCCTTGAGCAGCGACTTCGCCTTTTCGTGGGCCTCGTTGAGAAGGCGGGAAACCTCCTCGTCAATAGCCTCGGCTGTCTTTTCGCTATAGTCGCGCGAACGCGAAATCTCGCGGCCAAGGAAGAGATGCTCCTCGTTGGAACCGAATGAACGCGGACCAAACTTCTCGCTCATCCCCCACTTGCAGATCATCGAATGGGCGAGCTCGGTCGCCTGCTTGATATCCTGCGAAGCGCCCGTGCAGATGTCGGGGAGGAAGATTTCCTCCGCGGCGCGCCCGCCCATCGCGATCGCGAGATTGGAAAGGAGCTTCGTGCGCGAAACGTGCGTCTGGTCCTTCACGGGGAGGAACATCGTCGAACCGAGCGACATGCCGCGAGGAATGATCGTTACCTTGTGGACGGGATCCGACTCGGGCGAGAGGATGGTGACGACAGCGTGGCCGGCCTCGTGGAAGGCGGTGAGACGGCGGTCTTCGTCGTCGGTCACGCGGCTGCGGCGCTCGCGGCCCCAGAGGACCTTGTCGCGCGCCTCATCGATATCGGACTCATCGACGGCCTCCTTGTCGTGGCGCGCGGCAAGGAGCGCGGCCTCGTTGAGGAGGTTCGCCAGATCGGCGCCGGAGAAACCGGGAGTGCCGCGGGCGACACGTTCAAGATCGACATTCTCGGCGAGCTTGATCTTCTTCGCATGGACCTTGAGGATTGCGATGCGTCCTTCGAGCGGAGGGAGATCGACCACGACCTGGCGGTCGAAACGGCCGGGGCGCAGCAAGGCGGGATCGAGTACGTCCGGACGGTTTGTGGCCGCCATCACTATAACGCCCGAAGTCGGCTCGAAACCATCCATCTCCGTGAGAAGCTGATTAAGAGTCTGCTCGCGCTCGTCGTGTCCGCCGCCGGGACCGGAAAAGCGGCTGCGGCCGACAGCGTCGATCTCGTCGATGAAGATGATGCATGGAGCGTGGCGGAGGCCCTGGTCGAACATGTCGCGGACACGGGAGGCGCCTACACCGACGAACATCTCGATAAAGTCGGAACCGCTGATGCTGAAGAACGGCACGCCCGCTTCGCCGGCGATGGCGCGGGCAAGAAGCGTTTTGCCTGTGCCGGGCGGGCCGACAAGCAGCACACCGCGCGGGATGCGGCCGCCGAGTCTGGAAAACTTCTTCGGGTCCTTCAGGAACTGGACGACCTCGGCGACTTCCTCTTTCGCCTCGTCCTCGCCGGCGACATCGTCGAAGGTGACGGACTTCTTGTTTGGCGCCATGCGGGCGCGGCTCTTGCCAAAATTGGCCGCGCCCATGCCGCCGCGCATCTGGCGGAACATGAAGAACCAGATCAAGCCCATGACAACGAGTATCGGGACGAACTCGAGGAGTATGCGGCCGAGCGTTCCGCTGTCATAGACAATCGATGGCGTGACGCCATGTTCGCGGAGATAGTCGCGCAGTTCCTGCGTTTCGGGCATCACGTTCACCATGAAACGCAGCGGGAGATCGATTCCATCGTCGGGCATGCCCTTGCGGGTGCCGCGGATGTAGGTCTTCCCACTGGATTCGCGAACGAGTTCGCACTTGTCGAGCAAGCCCTTCTCCACGTATTCGGTGCGGAATACTTGCTCGTTTTCAAGCGGCTCGTATGGCTTTTGGATGCCATGGAACAGATAGAACGAGATCATTCCGAGAGCCAACAGCATGAGCCAGAACGGCATGATGCGGCGGGGACCCATGGGCGTTGGCTGACGGCGCATGCCGTTATCCCAACGCTTTTCGCCATTGCCGTCTTCGCCGTCCTGCGGTGGCAGGGGCGGCGGTTCCTGGCGCGGTTCCTCGGACGGTGCGGACTTGTTCTCTTCTTTATCTTCGGATTCGTCGGACATGGCGCTGTATCTGGATCAATCGAGGGAGTGGACAAAGAGACCCGAACGGAGTTTCGGCTCGAACCAAGTGCTCTTGGGAGGCATGATCTGGCCTGCGTCGGCGATGTCCATCATCTGTGTAATGGTAACGGGGTACATTGCGAAAGCGACATCGGCGCTGCCGCGATTTACGCGGGCCGCGAGCTCAGCGGTGCCGCGGATTCCGCCCATGAAGGAGATGCGCGGATTGGTGCGCGGATCGCCGATGCCGAGAATCGGGCCGAGCAGACGCTGCTGGAGGACGCTCACGTCGAGACGGCCGACAGGATCGGCGGCATCGGGTGTCCATGACAGACGCCACCATGCGCCGTCGCAGTACATGTCGCACTGTCCGGGGGCGTCGGCGCCAGGCGCATCCTCGTGACACACATCGAAGATTTCGCGGGCCTTCGCGAGAAACTCGCCGGCCGTCATGCCATTGAGACCCTTGATCAGGCGGTTGTATGGGAGGATGCGCAACTGCGACGCGGGGAAAAGCACGGCCATGAAACCGTTGTATTCCTCGTCGCCGGTATTCGCGGGATTCGAATCGCGGAGTATCTTGCAGGCGCGGGAAGCCGCTGCGGCGCGGTGGTGTCCATCGGCGACATACGCGACGGGCACCTTCGCGAAGGCCTCGATCCAGGGCCTGGGGCAGCCTTCGACGATCCACACCGTGTGGCGGATGCCGTCGGAAGCGGTGAAATCGCAGAGCGGCGCGGACTCGATGGCCTTGTTTACAAGCGCGTCAACCTCGGCGGAATCGCGGTAGGTCAGGAAGATAGGCCCGGTGTTGGCGCGGAGCGCGAGGACGTGGCGCGTGCGGTCGTCCTCCTTGTCCTGGCGCGTCTTCTCGTGCTTGCGGATAACGTCGTTGTAGTAGTCATCGACGGCGCAGCACGCGACGAGGCCGACCTGGCTGTGTTCGCCCATGATCTGGCGGTAGAGATAGAGGCGGGGCTCGGACTCGCGTACAAGCGAGCCGCGCGCCTGGAGATCGGCGAGGGCCTTCGCGGCCGTCTCGTAGATCGCGGGGGAAATGGGGTCGATGTCGTCCGGGAGGTCGATGTCGGGACGCGACACATGCAGGAAGCTGTCGGGGTTGCCGGCGGCGAGCACGCGTGCCTCGGCGGTATCCACGACGTCATACGGGACACTGGCGACAGCCTGTGCCTTTTCGGTTGTCGGTCGAAGTGCGGCGAACGGTTTGATTTTCATGGCGATATTTTTCTGTCGTAAGTTTGCGGGGTGGAGATCAACGGAACTTCTGGATGTAGCCGACCAGGAGGACCGTCACAAGAAGCAGCGGCAGGATCCAGGTAAGGTAGAAGCGGAGGAACTTCGGGAACTTCGCGCCCCTGCCAGCGTCGGCTTCGGCCACGAAATTGTCCCAGCCCCAGCCGCTCCCGTGGCAGCAGAAGAGAGTGAAGATGAGGGCTCCGATGGGAAGAAGCGTATTCGAGACGAGGAAGTCCTCGATATCCAGGACGCCGCCGATCTTCGGAACGACGAGTTTTTCCCAGATATTGAAGCCGAACACGCACGGAAGGGTAAGGAGCGTAAGGCAGAAGAAATTGAAGATCGTGGACTTCCTGCGCGACCAACCCCATGCATCCATGCCATACGCGATGATGTTCTCGACCACGGCGATGACCGTCGTAAGCGCGGCGGCGGCCATGAACACGAAGAACAGCGAGCCGAAGATGCGTCCGGCGACAGGCCCCATGCCGTTGAAGACATTGGGAAGCGTGACGAATATCAGGCCCGGGCCCGCATTAGGCTCGACGCCATACGCGAAGCAAGATGGGAAGATGATCAATCCGGCGGTAAGCGCGACAAAGGTATCGAGCCCCACGATGATCGCGGATTCGGTGGTGAGCGTGCGTTCCTTCTTGAGGTAGCTGCCGAAGATGCACATTGAGCCGATGCCGATCGAAAGGGTGAAGAAGGCCTGGTTCATCGCGTCGTTGACCAGCGACCAGACGCCGGCTTCCCTCGCACGCGCGAAATCGGGATAGAGGTAGAACTTCAGGCCGTCAACCGCGCCTTTCTGGCAAATGGCGTAGATAGCCAGGCCGATCATGACTACGAGCAATCCGGCCATCATGTATTTAGTTACCTTCTCGACACTCTTTTGAACGCCGCCGAGGCACACGCCGAAACCGATGACAGAAGTGACAACCGTCCAAAGAAGCATCTCGCGCGGATTGGCGAGCAGCCCACTGAAAATGCCGCCGACATACCCAACGACATCTTCGGTACCCTGTGGCGCGATCAAGGCGCCAGAAAAGCCCTTCACCATGTAGTCGAGCATCCAACCGGCGACAGGCATGTAGAACATCATGAGAAGCGAGCAGCCGACAAGCGAGAACCAGCCCGCATAGTGCCACTTGGCGCCATTGGGCTCGAGCTTGTGGAGCGCGCGGCCCATGTTGAGGCCGGAACCGCGGCCGACCGCGAATTCCATGATCAACACGGGAAGGCCCATGAGGAGCAGGAACGCGAGATAGGCGATCAGAAATACTGCGCCACCGTATTTGCCGGTGATGTAGGGAAAGCGCCAGACATTCCCCAGGCCAATCGCGCAGCCAGCGGAAAGGAGGAGGAAGCCGAGACGGCTGCCGAGAGTTTCGCGGTTGTTCATCATTGAGTTCTCATCGGGATAATCGTGGCAGTTGAAAGCAGGATTTTACCATTAAACGCATGCACAACGCAATTGTACTAAATTAATCATGCGTATTTTGAATGACTGCGGCAAGGCTTTTGAATATTGCCCATCTTCTTCCATTGCGCTAATATCTTCTCGCTTTCGATTTCTTTTCCAACACTCACAAGGAGCATTCGAAACCATGGCCATCAAGATCGCTATCATCGGCGCCGGCAGCCTCGGATTCACCCGCTGCCTCGCGCACGACATCCTCTCCGTGCCTGAACTGCGCGACACGACGTTCGCGCTGCATGACATCGACGCGCGCAACCTCGACATGATCTACAGGATCCTCAAGCGCGACGTCGAGGCGAACAAGCTGCCCGCGAAGATCGTCGCGACGCTCGACCGCCGCGAAGCGCTCACCGATGCGGACTACGTGATCAACACCGCCCGCGTCGGCGGCCTCGAAGCCTTCAAGCTCGATGTTGATATCCCGCTCAAGTACGGCGTTGACCAGTGCGTTGGCGACACCCTCTGCGCCGGCGGCGTAATGTACGGCCAGCGCGGCATCGCCTGCCTCGAGGACTGGTGCATGGATATCCACGAAGTCGCCAAGCCGAATGTCCTCATGCTCAGCTACGGCAACCCGAACGCAATGCTCACCTGGGCCGCGAACGAGTTCTACGATGTCCCGACCCTCGGCCTCTGCCACGGTGTCCAGGGCGGCCACTGGCAGATCTGCAAGGTCATCGAGCTCATCATCAACAAGGGCAAGAAGCCCGGCTCGAAGGGCTATCGCGAAGTCAACATGGAGGACGTGAACATCACGGCCGCCGGCATCAACCACCAGACCTGGTACACCCACGCCATCTTCGACGGCGAGGACTGGGCCGAGGACTGGGAGCGTCTCGCCAAGGGCTTCGAGGCCCACCCCGAATACAGCAAGACAGAAAAGGTCCGCATCGACATCCTCCGTCGCTTCGGCCTCTACTCCACCGAGTCGAACGGCCACCTCTCCGAGTACGTCCCCTGGTACCGCAAGCGCCCCGAGGAGATCAAGAACTGGATCGACATGAGCTGCTGGATCCACGGCGAGACGAGCGGCTACCTCCGCGTCTGCACCGAAGGCCGCAACTGGTTCAAGACCGAGTTCCCGAAGCTCCTCAAGGAAGAGCCCTGGAGCCTCGAGAAGCACCAGCGCTCCCGCGAACACGGCTCCTACATCATCGAGGCCCTCGAGACCGGCCGCATCTACCGCGGCCACTTCAACGTGGTCAACAACGAATGCATCCCGAACCTCTCGAAGGACGCGATCGTCGAGGTGCCTTGCTTCGTCGATAAGAACGGCGTGAGCGTCCCCGCGCTCGATCCGCTGCCCGATGGCTGCGCCGCGGTCTGCCAGCAGTCGATCAACGTCCAGCGCCTGGCCGTCAAGTCCGCCGTCGAGGGCAACCTCTACACCCTCAAGCAGGCCATGATGCTCGACCCGCTCGTCGGCGCCGTCTGCACGACCCCCGAGATCTCGCAGATGACCGACGAAATGCTCGTCGCGCAGGCCAAGTGGCTCCCGCAGTACAAGGGCGAAATCGCCGCCGCCAAGCGCCGCCTCGCTTCCGAACCCCGCCTTGGCATCCACGGCATCGAAGGCGCCGCGCGCAAGGAGATGGCGGATGTCAAGGCCGTCGCCGCCCGCAACGCCAAGACCGCCGCGAAACGCAAGGCCGGCAAGAAGATCGACGTCGCCGAACCGGAAGGCTGATCACGCCATGGCACACGATCTCGAAGAAACAAATGAGCTGAAGCTGGACTTCGCCAAGATCGCGAAGATCGCGGAGACCTGCAAGGACGCCATTCCCGTGGCCGTTCAGAACGCGGACACGAAGGAGGTCATCCTCGTGGCGTACACCAACGAGTACGCCATGAAGGAGTCCTTCGCGAAGCGGAAGCTCATCCTCTGGAGCACCTCGCGGAACAAGCTTTGGTTCAAGGGCGAGACGAGTGGCGAGACCTTCGACCTGCTCGAGGCGCGCGTGAACTGCGAACAGAATTCCCTGCTCTACATCGTGCGTCCCTGCCGCGGCGGCATCTGCCACACCAAGAATGCCGCGGGCGAGCCCCGCAACTGCTACTACCGGCGCATCGACTTCGATTCGCTGGCCCTTACGAACCTCGATCCATGAGGTCGGGCGCGGGCCCGGCCCAAACCGCCGGGTTCGCGCGCCCCGAAAAACGGCGCGCCGCTTTTTCCCGCGGTGCGCCGCCTTTCGGATGTCCAGAATCCCCTACCCCGAAACAGGATTGTCTTGAGATGCGCTTCCTGAAAGAACTCACGCGCGGCATCATCCGCGAGAATCCCACCTTCCGCCTGGTCCTCGGAATGTGCCCCACCCTCGCCACGACGACTTCCCTCGAAAACGGCCTGGGCATGGGTCTCGCCGCCACGTTCGTGCTCGTGTGCTCGAACATGGCGATCTCGGCAATCCGAAAGCTCGTCCCGGACAAGGTGCGCATACCCTGCTACATCGTGGTGATCGCATCGTTCGTGACGGTCGTCGATCTCCTGATGCAGGCCTACACGCCCGCCCTCACGCAGAAGCTCGGCATCTTCATCCCGCTGATCGTCGTGAACTGCATCATCCTCGGCCGCGCAGAGGCATTCGCGTCGAAGAACAATGTCCTTTACAGCATGGCCGATGGTCTGGGCATGGGTCTAGGATTCACCCTCGCCCTTTCAATCATCGCGATCGTCCGCGAAATCATCGGCAACGGATCAATCACCGTCTGGGGCGACCTCGCCTTCCAGTTCCCGGTCGCCAATCCCGCGGTTCTCGTGATCCTTCCCGCCGGCGGCTTCATCACCCTTGGATGTCTGCTCGCGCTGATCAACCACGTCCAGGCGACGATGGCAATCCGCGCCGGACGCGAAATGCCCGCCCCGCTCGCGCTCGACTGCCGCCACTGCGCGCTCTGCAAGATGGGCGAATAAACCCGACGCAAACGCGCAAGATGGCATCCCCGAAACATTGCGCCGAGTACGCCCTTCTGCGCGTCTTCTCAGGATTGCTTTGCATCCTCCCCTATCGCGCCGCACTTGCGTTCGCATGGTTCCTGGCGCGCATCGCGTTCCATATCGTCCGCTTCCGCCGCCGCAAGACGCTCAAGCGCATCCATGCCGTATTCCCTTCGATTTCCAACCGCGAGGCAAAGCGCATCGCCTGGCTCTCGCTGCGCAATCTCTTCTTCAATATCGTCGAACTGATGCGCATGCCCGTCTGCTCCGACCGCTGGTTGGAACACACTTTCAACGAACACGGCAAAAGGCTCGCTCCAATCAAGGCGCTTGCGGAAAAGCATGGCGGACTCGTCCTCGCGATCCCCCACTGCGGCAACTGGGATCTCGCCGGAGTCGCTTGCTCAAAGTTTGGAATCAAGATGTGCGCGATCGCGGGCAGACAGCGCAATCGGCTCATCGACGCATGGCTTGAACGCTCCCGCGGCGGAATGGTCGTCCTCGAGCGCGGCAAGATCTCCGACATCCGCAAGGCGCCACAAATGCTCAAGGAAGGTTTCACGATGGCTGTCCTGCCGGATGTCCGCATGCGCCGACGCGACCTCGCCATTCCTTTCCTCGGCGGCGTTGCAAACCTCGGCAGCGGCATGGCTCGCTTCGCCCGCGAGGTCGGCGTGCCGATTCTGCCGGTTGTCTTGCGGCGCAACGGATGGGCGCACTTCGATGTCGAACTCCTCCCGCCCATCATGCCGGATTCAAACGCTTCCGATCTGGAGGTGACATCGAAAGTCGTCGCCCTTTTCGATGCTGCTATTAAAAAGACCCCCGGCCAATGGTTCTGGTACAACTCCCGTTGGGTTCTCGATCCCGTGGAGACCAGATAACAGATAACAGATAACAGATGTCGCTGGGGGCGCCGGATAGGTAAGAGGTGCTGGCGAAACGGGGACAGACCATGGCGAAACGGGGACACACCCTGATTTTCCACCCTGATTTTTCTAAAAATGTCGCCTGGCAGGCGACATTTCCGTTCTCCATAACTGCTATTCTCCAGCCATGATTTCGGGGACACACCCCGATTTCGCGGTTCAATAAAACGGGGACACACCCCAAATCCAACGGGGACAGACCCCGATTCACAAAGGAGAAAAGCAATGAGAAGACCACGCGCAAAGGCCGATGGAGAAGGCTTTTACCACATCGTCAACCGCCTGTCCTGGCAGGGATGTTTCCTGAAGGGCGACTGGAAGAAGCGGCTGCTGGAACACATCCGTTCGGCGGCGGAGTTTGCCGGAGTCGAAATCCTGACGTACGCGATCATGGGCAACCACTTCCACCTTCTCGCGAGAGTCGAGAACAGGCGGGATGTCTCCGACGATGAGCTCCAGGAACGTATGAGCCACATCTATCCCGAGAAACAACTCGAGAAAAAGCTGGACGAATGGAAACGCTGGGATGCCGATGAAAAGACGAAGTGGAAGGCCGATGAAGCCCGCGCACGGATGCGGGCCCGCATGTACGACCTTTCCGAGTTCGTGAAGATATTCGCGCAGCGGTTCTCAATGGAATACAACGCCGCGCGGAAATACACCGGCTCGCCATGGGGCCAGCGCTTCAAGAGCATCCTCATCGAGCGCGGCAGCAGGACACTGCCTGTTGTCGGCGCCTACATCGACCTGAATCCAATCCGCGCGAAGATATTCGCAAATCCCGGCGAGTATCAATGGACAGGCCTCGGCGCGGCCTTGCGCGGCGACGAAACCGCCCGCGAAGGACTCATCTCGCTCATCGCGTATTCGTATGGAATCGAACACAGAAGCTGGGACGAAACCCTCGAAATCTACCGTTCGATCCTCGACGGCAGGCTCAAGCTCGATGCCGCGAAAAACGGGGACAGGCCCCAGGAAATCGGGGTCTGTCCCCGTTCTCTGAAGTTTGACGAGACGGAAGTAGGGCAGAAGATCAAAGACGGCAAGATGCTGTCGCTGTTCGAGTTGCTTCGATGCAGGGTAATGAGTTTCTGCAA
>JAZQOE010000085.1:0-30127 GCA_045627705.1 Kiritimatiellia bacterium
ACCGCATGCTTCGCGGACAGACTGCGCCGCGAGGATGTGGCCAAGATGCACGGGATTGAACGTGCCGCCAAAAATGCCGATTTTCATGACAAGTCACAACTGGCGACACCATGTTTCCATGGCATCGCCCACCCCAGACAAAGGTGATTAAAAGACTGATATTCTATCGAAATGACATACACGAAACAAGGGGTGCTTCCGTTAATGCGCCCGAAAACTCCATCGGATGTCGGTTCCTAAACTTGAAATTGCGATTTTTTATTCCCAGTGGTTCACATTTGACCTCAATGCTTGTATTCTGATTAACTTTACGCAGTTTCTTTGTTTATTCGCAAATTCTTGTTTTGGGACTTTGCGAAACAAAGGAAGCGTTATCATGCGTATCAGTGATTGATTTGGCAAAACCCGCATAAGTTGAAAGAAAAGAGCAATTGAAATTACTGATTATCAGGCACGGCGATCCAGACTACAGCATTGACTCGCTTACCGAAAAAGGGTGGCGCGAGGCGGAAATGCTTGCGGAACGCATGGCATCCATGAAGGTCGATGCGTACTATGTCTCTCCATTGGGCAGGGCGCGTGACACGGCGTCGCTAACGCTTGGGCGCGTTGGGATGTCCGCGACGACTTGCCAGTGGCTGCGCGAATTTACACCGCCTGTTCGCCATCCGTCCGATCCAGATCACCCCAGTATCGCATGGGATTGGCTTCCGATGGAATGGACGACCGATACGCGCTTTTTCGACCGTGACCACTGGTGCGATCCCGATTGCATGCGCGAGGGGAATGTCGGCGAAGAGGCGCGCAAGGTTGCATGCGGACTTGATGAAGTGCTTGCCGCGCATGGTTACCGCCGCGATGGCGAAATCTATCGCGCGGAAGAACCGGGCAATGGGACGATCGCCATGTTCTGTCACTTCGGCGTCGAGTGCGTGATGCTCTGGCACTTGCTTGGAATTTCGCCGATGGCGCTGTGGCATGGCATGTGCGCCGCGCCAACTTCGGTTACTACGCTTGTGACAGAGGAACGCCAGTCAGGTATCGTGCGCTTCCGCATGACGTCTTTCGGCGATACCTCCCATCTCGCCATCCATGGCGAGCCGCCAGCGTTCGCCGGTCGATTCCGAGAATGTTTCATGAACGACTACGAGCGTGCGTAAATGGGATGCGGCGGTTCGGTCGATTCGATCATCTCGACATGGTCGATGTGTGGTTGCACCTCCTGTTTGATGGCAGCGAGGTAAGAGGTAAAAGGGCACGGGTGGAAAAAAGAACAGGGAAGCACTTATGAAGCAGAATCAGAAATTCGGGAAGCATTCGGATAACGAACACGTGAAGCAGCAGCGTCGCTGGAAGGAAAAGGAATCCTGGCAGCGAAAGGGTCAGGGCGGCGCGCCGCAAGGCGGTGCCGATGCGCATGGCGACTGGATTTATGGGCGTCGTCCGGTACTCGAGGCCCTGCGCGCCAACCGCCGTCACTTCTACCAGATTTGCTTCGCGGATGGCGCCGACGACGCAGCGGGAATCGCAGAGATCCGCGCCATCGCCGAATCGCGTGGCGTGAATTTCAAGTCAACATCGCGTGACGAGCTGGACGCCCTTGCACAAGGCGGGAACCACCAGGGTGTCGCGCTTCGCGTGGGCGGATTCCCGTATGTCGGCTTCGACCAGATTCTGCACGATGTCCGCGAGAATCCCCAGGCCATCATCCTTGCGCTCGATCATATCTCCGACCCGCAAAATGTCGGCTCGCTGCTGCGTTCCGCAGATGCGGCGGGCATTGCAGGCGTGATTATCCCAGAGGACCGCGCGGCCGGCGTTACACCAGCCGCGACACGGGCTTCCGCAGGCGCTTCCGAACACATGCGAGTCGCGAAAGTTGTGAATCTCGCCCGCGCGCTTCGCGAACTCAAGGAAGAAGGAGCCTGGATCAGCGGGCTGGACGTTGGCGACGATGCCGTGAACTACACCTCGGTCGATCTCACCGGGCGTTGCGTGCTCGTTGTCGGAAGCGAAGGCGACGGCATTGGGCGCCTTGTGCGCGAGACATGCGACCGCATCGTCTCGATCCCGATGTCAGGCAAGGTTTCATCTCTCAACGCGGCGGTCGCGGGCGCCCTCGTAATGTATGAGTGCGTCCGCCAGCGTGGCGTCTAAAACCGCCTTGTCAGCAGAATCAAATCCCTGGAATTTCGGCCAAGGAAATAGCCCGCCAGGCATCCGAAAATATGCGCGGAATGCGCGATGCCCGCGCCGCGGAGAAGCGGCTCCCCCAGCGTGAGCGCAACCAGCAGCCAAGCGGAACGGCGTTGCGGCATGATGGCCGCGAGCGCACCCACCAGGCCGCATATTCCAGCCGAGGCGCCGATGCAGACGCCGCGTCCGCCAATCACGCCGCAATGGGCGATGAGCCATGACGCGACCTTCGGCATCCATGCGCCTGGCATTTCGTAAAGGCAGTATGCGAATGGTGGCAATGCGATATCCGCGCAAAGCCAGCCAAGGCCGCCGACTATGCCGCCAAGAAAGAAAATCGCAAGGAAGCGTCGCGTCCCGAAGAAATATTCGACGGCACGCCCGACCGCGAGCAGCGACAAGACATTCAACAGCAGGTGCGAAAGGGAACCGTGCAGGAACATGTAGGTCAGAGGCTGCCAGATGAAACCGGCGAAAAGCAATGGCGCGTGGATGCCGAAGGCGAGAGTAAACACATCCTCGAAGCTTCGGCCTTCGATAAGCGTCACGCGCCCCGAAAGACACTGGACCATGAAACCGAACAGGCACGCGATGGAAATCCACCGTGTGCCTGCCATCGGCATCTGTAGCTTGAGGCGCATTCTACCTCTTCAGCTTCGCCTCGATGCGCGGGAGGATCTCCTTGACCTTCTCGGCGTAGGGGCTGGCGGGATACTCGAAGACAAGTTGGCTGGCCTTGTCGTATGCCTTCTGGAATTCGCCGCCGCGATAGGCCACGAGCACCCACTTGAGGAGCATGGCGTCGAGGAAGGCGGCGTCGGGATAATCCTGGAAAATCTGCTGGAGCAGCTCGCTGGCCTGGCCGTAGTCCTTCATGTCGATGTGGTAGTCGATGACCTTGGCGAGGGCCTGGCCCGCGAATTCGCTTTCTGGATAGCGCTCGGCGCACTGCTTGTAGGTTTGGATCGCAGGCTCGACGGCCGAGAGCTTGTTGACGTTCGAATACATCGAGATGCGCTGCATAGCCTTCTCCTCGATGCATTCGGCGATGTGGAACTGCGCCTCGGCCTTGGCCATCGACTTCTGGAGACCGAGGACCTGGTTGAAGACGCTGATCGCTTCGTCGTACTCCTTGTTTTCGAGACGGATCTTCGCGATGCCCATGAGCGCCTGATCGACAAACGGGGAATCGGGATAGAGCGAATTGAAGAGGCGGCAGGCGGCCATGGCGGACGGGAAGTCATCGACCACGAGGTGGAGTTCCCACTTCAGGCGGAAGGCCTCCTGGCGGACTTCCGCGGGGATGGGAAGCGTCATGCGGACGATGGCATCCACGCGGTCGAGGCCTTCCTTGACCTTGTCTTTCGCGCCGTCCATGAGACCCATGCTGCGGAAGATTCGACCGAGTTCCAGATAAGCGGCGGCCTCGACGAGGCTCTTGCGGGCGCGGACCACGGCGTCGGAAACGACGTCCTGCGTCGCGCGCGGACGCGTATCGATCGCGCCGGTCGTGCGGATTACATTCTCGACAAGGCGGGGCTCGGCGCCATTGATGTGGACTTCATCGACATACGTCATGACGATTTCATCGTCGATCGCGGCTGTGAGCAGGTCATCCGTGCGCTCGACGGGAACGCCATCGACAAGCGTCACAACCTTCACAGAACCGCCAAAACGGCCGGTGCGGACGACCTCGTTCGTGCCAAGCTCCTTAAGGTGCAGGGTAACCTCGTCGCGGATTTCATACTTGTCCTCCTGCTCCTCCATGAGGCTCGTGAGGTCAACGGTGTTGCCGGTCAATTCATCATCGTCCTCCTCCGCCTTGAAGCGGGAGACGACTCGCACCTGGACTTCATCCGCCTTGTCGGACACATCGCAATCCGCATCCTGGACGAGCACGAAGAGCGGTTGGTCGAGGAAGGCCGCGGTAGCCTCGGTCTCATGGTCGCCAAGCGTGAACGTCGCCGAAGCGGTGGAGACGACCTTCACCTCCGCATTCTTGGGAACGTTTGGCGTACCATCCTGGATGGTTGCATCGACGTAGAGCGTCTTGATAGTGTCGCCGCCAGTGATCGAGAGCACGTTGTCGCCAGGCTTGGGCGTTCCGATCTCGGTGGGGATGGAGCCGATGAAGACATCCGAGCCGGAGGTGAGCGGGAAGCACTCGACTTCCTCCTTGTCGCCGCGCGAGGACTCGAGCGAAACGGAGATCTTCTTGCCGAGGTTGAAGAGGATTGGAAGATCGGCATCCTGGATCTTCACGTAGAAGCGACGGCCAGCCTCGGCGAACTGCGTCTGCGGGCTGTCGGCGTCGATGAACGTGCCCACCATGCCAAGCGCTTCGATGGCGCGGCTCCAGTTGCCCTGCGCGAAGTGGCACATGCCGATGTAGTAGTAGGACTGGTTTGCCCAGACGGTGTTGGGGAATTGCGTCGTTATGCGGCGGAGGATCGGGAACGCCGCACCGTACTGGCGCATGTTGAAGTACGCGGTACCCATGAGGTAAAGCGACTCGAGGAGAAGCTCGCGATCGGCGACGCCGAGCTCCTTGTCGGGCTGTTCGATGGCCTTGACCTGGTTCAAGTAGGCGATGGCCTTGGGCTGGTCGCTCTTTTCGATGTAGTGCTTGCCGAGTGCGATCGCGGCCTGGAAGCGGACGCGGCTGGCGGGGAACTGCTCGAGGACATTCTCGAGCATGCGGACACCGCGCTCCTCGTCGTTCGCCTCAAGCAACTCGCAAGCCTTGCTGTAAAGACGGCTGGCTTCGAGATCGGCGGAACCAAGTCCCTCGCCACCCTCGCCTCGCGCCGCGCCACGACGGCTGCGGCGCTCGGAGCGCTGCGCCAAGGCATCAGTGGCGACAAGCACCGCCAGTCCCACGCAGAGCAGGCTAAGAAAATTCCTCATTCGTGCATTCATCATTCGGTCCTTTCAAACAAGCACAACGCGGCGATACCGCATGGCATTGTAAAGGCAGAGAGCAGAAAACATGCCGTACGCCAAAATTGTCTGGTAAGGTTAGCAGAAACGGAACGTGGTTGGCAACAGTCTGTGGTTGTTCGGCGACAAATACTGCTTCGGCATGGGCGGGCAAACGCGATCGCGGAATAAGCAAACAAGGCGGCCGCCAATCGGCGGCCGCCTTGTTTTCAAAGATGACAATCCGAAACCGAATCAATGGACGCGGTCAAGGTACTCGCCGGTGCGGGTATCGACGCGGATCATGTCGCCCTCGTTCACGAAAAGGGGAACGGGAAGCTCGAAGCCGCCTTCGAGGGTTGCTGGCTTCATGACCTTGCCTGTCGCAGTGTTTCCACGGGCGCCGGGCTCGCATTTCACGACCTTGCGCTCGACGAAGTTTGGAAGCGTGACTTCGATCGCCTGGCTACGGAAGAAGAGCGCCTCGCACTCCATGTCGTCCGTCAGGAAGAAGCGGTTCTGGCCGAGGACGTCGGCGGAAATCGTGACCTCGGAGTAGTCTTCGTCGTCGGAGAAGATGTAGTTCTCGCCGTCGGCATACGAGAAGTGGAGGGTCTTGTTGGTCAGCTCGGGCTTGTCGAAGCTGTCGCCGGAACGATAGCTGCGGCTCTGGGTGGTGCCGTTCAGCATGTTCTTCATCTTGCAGTTGTAGATGGCCTGGCCCTTGCCGGGCTTGCTGAACTCGAAGTCGGTGATAATCCAGGGCTGATCGTCAATCTGGATCTTTAGACCCTTGCGGAGATCGGAAGCGGTGTACATTGGAATCCTCTTGCGTGATTAGAAGCACCCTCGGACAGCGCATCCCAAACGCACGCATCCGTAGGTAAGTGGGGGTTGAGGATACTCTTCTCGACGATGGATTTCAATCGATTTCACCGCGTTGGAATTTTCAAGTTTGAATTTCCGCATTTACCGATATACCCGTTCAGTATAAAATGGATGAACAATCATTTTCATCGTCCAGGAGTAAATCAATGGCAAACGATACCTGTCCATGTGGCAGCGGGCTTCCTTTCGAAGAATGCTGCGAACCAATCTTGATCGGCAAGAAGCAGGCCCCCACTGCGGCGGCCCTGATGCGCGCCCGCTATGCGGCATACGCGCTTGCGGATATCGACTTCCTCTTTAACAGTTCCGGCCCACGCGTGCGCCGCGAGTTCGATGCCGCCGGCAGCAAGAAGTGGGCGGAGTCCGCCGAGTGGACTGGCATGGAAATCATCTCGACCGAAGGCGGCGAGGAAAATGACGAGACCGGTATCGTGGAATTTGTCGCCCACTACTCTGTCAAGGACCAGAACTTCGACCATCACGAGCGTTCCGAGTTCGCGAAGATCAAGGGCGAGTGGCGCTTCATCGACGGCAAGATCATCGGGCCCCAGCCGATCCGCCGAGAAGAGCCACGCATCGGACGCAACGATCCCTGCCCGTGCGGAAGCGGCCTCAAGTACAAGAAGTGCTGCATGCTCAAGGCCAAGGCCGATGCCTAGCCGTGTGATCAGCGCAGATGGCGAATGGCGCATCGAACAGGATGGACACCATTCGCTTACGGTCGCGTGCGCGTCGCATGATGCGCACGCGATTGCTTTCAAGCGCTCGCGGTCGCGCATTTCCATGCGCTTCCACATGCGTCGCGACGACGCAGGCGAAATCCCCGCGTCGGCAACGATTGAATGGCGCCACCCACGCGGCGCCGATGCGTCGGTAGGAAGGCCGGATGGCGGATTCCAGCGTTCGCCGATTCTTTCGATGTCGTCACTTCCATTCCCCGCGTTACTGCGCCATGCCCACGGACGCATCGCACTTTTCGCATGCGATGATCCAACAATCGGCCCAGCGCAACGCGCAATCGGCCTTGGCCGCGACGGCACGCCTCGCTGGACGCTCGGACTTCCCTTCCGCAAATCGCGCGGTGGCGGAGCATCGACGCCCTGGATCCATTTCTATGTCGCGCCTTCGCCATGCCAGCTGCTAAACGCAATCGTGGCGGATCCTCCAGCATCCGGCGCGGCAGATGCGATCCGACATGCGCTTTCGATTCCGCGCGATGGCGGGATGACAGACGCCGCGGTTCTCGCCGCTGATTTCATGTCGCGACAGGCCGACGAAGAGAAATGGATCCGTTGCGAACCTGGCGAGTATGCGACCGTCGTGAAACGCTTCGGCACCACTTGGATTGCCGCCTCGCTGAACGGCGCCCGCCAGCGGGTGCAGACGCTCCTGCTCGATTTCCTCCCGCCTGGCGTCGCATTCGACATGGATGGAGAATGCGACGATCCTTCGAAATGCCTCGCGCATCCGCTGCCATCCGATCCTTCGGTCCTGCCTCCTCCTGGCACTCCTTGGACGAGAACCGACAAGGTTTCCATTTCGATGGCCAAGCATGGCGGGTGCGTTGTTGCGCTCATCCCGCGCGACTGATTCCCATTCCGCGGCGACTCCACATCTTCATCGCAAATGCTTGAGTCACTAACAGAGTTCCTGAACGGCCCGCATGCCGTAGCCGCGCTGAATGTGCTCCATGTGGCGCTGCTGCTTGCGATGCTGGTCTTCAGTTGCAAGCTCGCATTCGCTGGGCGGTCGCACAAGGCAACAAAGGCGGGCGCGAGCTTCCGCGGCATAGCGATCACAATCGGCATCGCGCTTTTCGCGGTACTCGTCTATCAAGGCACCTGGCAGCTCGCCGGGTTCCGCAGTCGCGGTCTCATGCAGTTCATGCGCGGACACAATGCGCGAGTCGGCGCCGCCGACAAGCAGATCCTGCGCGGAATAATCCGCGATTGCAACGGCGAACCCCTCGCCCGAACATTGCCCGATTCGGCATGGAAACGCGCTTATCCCCTTGGCCCCGCCGCGGCGCATGTCGTGGGTTACGCGCATCCAATCTACGGCTGGTCCGGAGTGGAACGCGCCGCCGACACCGCATTGAGCGGTTGCGGCCTCGCCGATTCCACGGAACTCTCGCGACTCGGCAAGAACATGCTCGACCTTAAGCGTCCGGAGGGCAGCGATATCACACTCACCATCGATGCCAGGCTCCAACGCACAGCCTATGATCTTCTCGCCGGACGCGGCGGGGCCGTGGTCGTGCTGCGCCCTTCCGATGGAGCAATCCTCGCAATGGCGAGTTCGCCGTCGTTCAACCCCGCAGACCCATCTTCCGGCATGCGCTCGCGCAACGCCGCCATGCTCAACCGCGCGGCGCAAGGGCTTTATCCGCCAGGCTCGACATTCAAGATCGCGATGGCGATGATGGCGGTCGATATCGGCAAGACGCCGCGATTCGATTGTCCCGCTGACGGCTTCCGCGCCGACCCAAGGGCGCACCCGATACGCGATAGCGAATACTCCAGCTGGAAGCGCGACGGCCGAGTCTGGAAGGGCTGGGGCGTAATCGGCCTGAACGACGCCTTCGCGCACTCTTCGAATGTTTACTTCGCGCGTCTTGGGATCGAGTGTGGCGCCGACCAGTTCAATTCGCTTATCGACCGCCTGGGATTCCGCGAAAATGTCGTATTCTTCGACAGTGGCTCCGGCATAATCCAGGCTAACCCGGCGAACATTCCGCGCATAGGACCCAACGAACGGCGTCCTCTTTCGCAGATGTCGATCGGACAAGGAGCGATGTTGCTCGCTCCGCTCCACGTCGCGATGCTTACAAGCGTGGTGGCTAATCACGGCATGCTTGTGCAACCCCGTCTGCAGGCCAACCCGCCACAGGGTGAAATCGTGGCGCGCCGCGTCGTATCCACAAAGGCGGCGGACACCATTGCGGGCTACATGCGCGACGCCGTCCGTCGCGGCACGGGCCGCGGAGCCGACATCGCAGGGCTGGAGGTCTGCGGCAAGACGGGCACCGCGCAGGCCCCTGGCGGCGCAGACCACGCATGGTTCACCTGTTTCGCTCCGCAATCGAATCCAAAGATCGTCGTTACCGTAATCGTCGAACGCGGCGGCTACGGCGCGAAATCCGCAATCCCCGTCGCCCGCGCAATTCTCGATAAATCAGCGGAGCTTGGCTTCATCCCGTGACACGGCCCGCGATAAGCCATCTCTACGTCCATGTCCCCTTTTGCGCAAGCAAATGCGGATACTGCGCTCTCTATTCGATTTGCGATGCGACGCCCGACTGCCTTGCGTCGTATCCCTCCGCCATCGCCACCGAACTGGCCGACGCCTCACAACGCATCGGTCAGGAAATCGCGCCGCGGACAATCTACATTGGCGGTGGCACGCCTACGCTTCTAGGCCCGCATTTGGGCGAACTGCTTTCAATGCTCCGCGACCGCCTCGACCTTTCCAACCTCGAAGAGTTCAGCATCGAGTCCCGTCCAGACTTCATCACTGGCGACGTTGCCGAAATGCTCGCCGCAAACGGCGTAAACCGCGTGAGCATGGGCGTGCAGACATTTGACACCTCCACTCTTCTCGCACTTGGCCGCAATGTTCGTTCCGACGCAGTCGCAAGCGCTTTCGCCGCACTTCGCTATGTCGGCATCCGCAATATCGGCATAGATCTGATTACCGGCCTTCCAGGCGCATCGGCGTGTCAAACTGTTCGCGACATCAACGAGGCGGCGCGCCTTGATCCAACGCATGTCTCCGTTTACTCGCTCATCGTCGAGCCTGGCACGCCAGTCGCGAAACGGATCGATTCCGGCGAAATCGAAGCGCCGTCCGACGATGACCTGATGGACTCGATAGCGGAGGCGGATGAAACTCTTTCGGCGCTTGGATTCAATCGCTACGAAATCTCGAACTACGCGCGTCAAGGCAAGGAATGCAATTACAACCTCGCCGTCTGGCGCGGAGAAGACTATCTTGGGCTAGGTCCATCGGCATCATCCCGCGCAGGCCTCATGCGCTGGACGAACGCTCCAGACGTCCACAAATACCTGGAAGCGGCAAAAAACGGCGCGCCGTTTTTTCGCGAATGCGAAGAACAATCGCCAGAAGACGATGCGGAAGGGCGCTTCATATTCCAGCTCCGCCTGTCCGAGGGAGCGGATCCAGCGGCATTTGCGGAAGCGCATCCAGCGGCGCGCGCGCTGTTGACGCATTGGATTTCCGCGCTTGAAGAAGCGGGCCGACAAGGGCTAGTGGAGCAAACCGCAACACGCTGGCGCTTGACGCCACGCGGGTGCGAAGTCGCGGATTCCGTTCTCGAAATGCTCTGCTGACATGCTGGCGCCATGGGTTGCCGTTACCATTGACAATGAAATCGGCATCCTAGTAAAATTTCCCCTTGTTTCTTTTGGAGTTACCATGGATAGAATCCTTGAAATTTTGCATGAAAACGGCCGGGCGTCCGACAGCGAGATCGCCCAGCGCATCGGCATGTCCGAAGCCGATGTCCGCGCACGTATCAATGCCTACGAGAAGAATGGCGTGATCCGCGGCTACAAGGCCCTCTTGAATCCCGAAGCCGCCGACGAAGGCGAAGTCCGCGCTATCATCGAGCTTCGCATCCGTCCCGAGCGCGAAGGCGGTTTCGACCGTCTCGCAAAGCGCATCGGCCGTTTCCCCGAAGTCATGTCGATGTTCCTTGTCTCCGGCGGCTTCGACCTGCTTCTCTTCGTGCGCGGGCGCAACCTGCAGGAAGTCGCCTCGTTCGTAAGCGGGAAACTCGCGCCGCTCGACGGCGTTTTGTCCACTGCAACCCATTTCATGCTGAAGACCTACAAGGATCAGGATGTGATGATGGAGGTCGAGGATCACGATGAGCGACTCCAAGTCACCCCGTAGTTTCGTGGCGCGCCACATCGGCGCCCTCCCGCGCTCAGGCATCCGCGACTTCTTCGATATCGTCGCCACGCGCGACGATGTGATAAGCCTCGGCATCGGCGAACCTGACTTCACCACGCCATGGCACATCAGCGAACGGGCGATCGACTCCCTTGAGCGCGGCGCGACGCACTACACCGCCAACCGCGGCCTCGCCGAGCTTCGCAAGGCCATCTGCCGCTATACGAAGCGTTCCTTCGGGATCGACTACGACTGGAAGGACGAGACGCTCGTGACCGTCGGCGTGAGCGAGGCGCTTGACCTCGCGATCCGCGCGGTGATCGAGCCTGGCGACGAAGTCCTCTACCACGAGCCGTGCTTCGTGGCATACGCTCCGATCATCCGCATGGCCCACGGCGTGCCAGTGCCAGTCCCGACCCGCTTCGTGGATGGCTTCCGCCTGCGTCTCGAAGACCTCGAGGCGCGCGTCACCCCGCGCACCCGCGTACTGCTGATCAACTTTCCGAACAACCCGACGGGCGTCGCCCTTACCGATGCCGACGCCGACATGCTGGCCGATTTCGTGAAGCGCCATGATCTCCTGCTCATCAGCGACGAGGTCTATTCGGAGCTCACCTACGAGATGCCGCGAGTGACAGTCGTGTCCCGTCCGGGAATGCGCGAGCGCTCCATCTTCATGAACGGTTTCTCGAAGGCCTGGGCAATGACCGGCTTCCGTCTCGGCTATGCCTGTGCGCCCGCAGAGATTTCCGAGGCGATGATGAAGGTTCACCAGTACTGCATGATGAGCGCGCCGACTTCGAGCCAGAAGGCCGGCATCGAGGCGATCGAGCATGGCGACCCCGATATCGCGATGATGCGCGAATCCTACGACGAACGCCGCCGCCTGATCTATTCCGCATTTACGGGAATGGGTCTCGACTGCCTCGATCCATCAGGCGCCTTCTACATCTTCCCGTCGGTCAAGTCCGTTGGAATGTCGTCCCACGATTTCGCAATGCGGTTGCTCGACGAGGAGAGCGTCGCCTGCATTCCTGGCAGCGCTTTCGGCGAATGCGGCGAGGGCTTCCTCCGCTGCTCGTACGCAACGGGCATTGAACAGATTCGCGAGGCGATGGTCCGCATCGAGCGCTTCGTGCGCCGCCATCGTCCTTCCGGAGGCGTGTGAGCGAAGGCGTAGCCATCGTCGGCATGGCCTGCCGTTTCGCGGGCGCTCCCGATGTCTCCGCCTTCTGGCGGAATGTCCTTTCGTGCGAGACTTTCTTCTCCGATCCCACGGATGCCGCCGCAATGCGCTTTGTCGATGCCGAGGCGTCGGTCTTCGAGCGCGTCCCCACTCTCCGCGCCGGTTATCTTGGAGATCTGTGGAACTACTCCGTTCCAGCACATGGGACGCATGGCGCCACGCGGTTCTCCAATCCCTCCGAATTGCTGGCGCTCGATCTCGCCGCCGCCGCGCTGCACGACGCGGGCATTCCAGACCGCCCATTCCAGCGCGACCGCGCGATCGCGGTTTTCGGACATTCCCATGAACTGAGCCACGCCAATGTCGCATGGATGCAACTTGGCGTCGCCCTTGACCAGACGATGGACATTGTTCGCCAGTGCATCCCGAACGCACCGGCGAAGGCGTTGGCGTCGCTTCGCGATTCGCTCCGTTCTCGCCTCCCCGATTTCGACGCCAATTCCGCCGCCGCGCTTCTCCCCGATTCCCTCACCACGCGCGTCGCTTCGCGATTCGACATTCGCGGCGGACACCATTCCATCGACGCGGGCGCGGCATCCGCCCATGTCGCCTTGCGGGACGCCTGCGACGAACTGATCGCCGGACGCGCCGATATCGCGATCGTCGGCGCCATCCAAGGCGCGATGATCCCACAGCTTTTCATGCCGCTTGCCCGCCTTGGCATCCTCTCCCACCTCGACGCCCCCCTGCCATTCGGCGCCGAAGCGGACGGCATGCTGCCCGGCGAAGGCGGCGCGGTGTTTGTGCTGAAGCGCTCCGATGAAGCCCTTGAGGACGGCGACCAAATCTACGCGCTGCTCCGGGGATTCGGCTTCGCCGGCGAAGGTCGCACCGTGAACATCCGTTCGGCATCCGATGCAAAGGTCCACATCCGCGCCCTCGAACGCGCCTACTCCGCGGCCGGAGGCCGTCCTGAAGCCGGACTCATCGAGGCGCATGCCTGCGGAATACCGCTTTGGGACCGTCTCGAAGTGCGTGCGCTCTCCGCCATTTTCGGCGCGCGCAAAGGCGACTGGCCGACAATCGCGCTGGGTTCGGTGAAGGGACAGATCGGCCACACTGGCATTGCCGCCGGCGCAGCGGGCATCGTGAAGGCCGCGCTCGCAATCCACACGCGGATCATTCCGCCATCGCCGGATTGCGGCAAGCCGCAGTCCGCGATGCATCTCGCCGAATCGCCTTTGTACATCGCCTCGGAAACCCGACCGTGGGTACACCACGGGCTTCGTCCGCGCCGCGCGGGCGTAAGCGCCATCTCGTTCGGAGGCTTGCACGCGCATGTCGTGCTGGAGGAACCGGAGCAGAAACCGTGACGACGCGCCGCCCATTCCTCGAACCGCCAGCGCCCGGCGAGCTTGTCCTCATCGGTGCCGAAGACGCCCGCGGCCTACAGGCTGCCACGGAACGCCTTTCGACATTCGTCGCCGCCGCCCCGTCCGCGTCGCTCGCCGACATCGCACTCACTTCCGGACTGGCTGCGCGCCGCTCCAACCTCGTCGCCGCGGTTGTCGCGGAATCACTCGAAGACCTCGCGCGCAAGCTCTTCACTCTCGACGCCCAGCTCAAGTCTGACACCCGCGTATCCATCGCCCGCCGAGACATCTACCTCCCCGTCGCCTCCGCGGGCGAAGGCGGACGCCTCGCATTCGTCTTCCCCGGCGAAGGGTCACAGTATCCGCACATGCTGGGCAACATCTGCATGTCGATTCCGGAATGCCTTTCGGCCTTCGACGAGGCTGACGCCGCATCCATCGCCGCGGGAGGCATGGCCCCAAGCCAATGGATTTTCCCCACTGGCAAACCCTCCGGCGACACGCGCGCCCCAAGCATCGGCATCGCCGACGGCGCCATGGCGGTCCTCTCCGCCGACACCGCTTTCATGCGGCTGCTTTCGCATCTCGACCTTCGCGCTGATGGAGCCGTCGGCCTGGGCATGGGCGAAATCGCCGCGCTTGAATACGCGGGCGTGTGCAGTTTCAACGACAGCCGTTCGCGCCTCGCCGCGCTTGCCGAAGGCTACACGGCGCTACGCGAGACATCCTCAGCCTTCGATGCCTCAAAGACCAACCAGATTTCCGTGAGCGGTGTCGCCGCCGATTTGATCGGCGCCATCATCGAGCGCTTCTCCGGCAATGTCCAGCGTTCACGGATCCTCGCTCCCGACAAGTTCAGCCTATGCGTGAAGTCGGAATCCGCGCAGGCCCTTTCGCACGCGCTCGCGGAAGTCGGCGGCATCGTCCGCCAACTGCCCTTCAACCGCCCCTTCCACACGACATGGTTCGACAAGGCCGCGCCAGCGCTCGCCGGACACTTCGCGAATTGGTTCGTGCGGCCGCCGTCCATCCCGATCTACTCGTGCGTGGATGGCAATCCCCTCCCGGACGACATCGCTTCACTGCGTTCCGCCACCCTGGCGCAATGGTCGCACCCAGTCGATTTCGTCTCCGCCATCAGGCACATGGCCGATGATGGCTTCCGCCTTTTCGTGGAAGTAGGCGCGCGCGGTAGCCTTTCGACCTGCATAGACGAGCTTTTAGGCAATCAGCCGCATCTCGCCGTGCCGATGAACAGAGTCCATCGCGGCGGCCTTCAGCAAGTCCACAATGCGCTTGCGGCCCTTGCCGCGCATGGCGTGCGCTTCGACGTTTCGCCATTCCACGTTCACCGTGGTTCTCGCATCGTCGATCTTTCGAAGCCTGTCTCGCCCAAGCATTCGCACCAGCCGCGGCGTCACAGGATCGACACGGCCCTTCCATCGCTCGGCATCGACTCGCTTCCAGCCGAGCTGTTGAACCTGATTCCCCGCGCACCCGCGCAATCGCAGGAAGCGCCGCGCACGACGGGATCGCAGCCGAAGGCGGACTCCTCATTTGCCGACGCCCATCACGGCACCGATCTCCCGATGCTTTTGCAATCGCGCATCATCGGGGAAACTCCGGGCGAATCGATCATGATCAGGCAGGCGCTGACATGCGCCGATTTTCCGTTTCTCGACGACTGCGCCCTTTGCGCCCAAGGTGTCTCCATCGCCGACCCGTTGCGTCACGGCCTGCTCGTGATGCCGCTTGCGTTCTGTGCGGAACTGCTCGCGGAAGCGGCGTGCCGCCTTGTTCCGGACCACTTCGTGACGCGCGCCGAGAATCTCCACGTCATCCGCTGGATAACACTGGAAACGGCGCGCCGCGTCGTCCGTATCAAAGCCACGCTTTCCGAAACGCAGGATGTCGCTGATGCAGTCCGCGTCGATGCCGCCATCCTCGATGGCTCCGGCGACGATGGATCATGCGACTCGCCGCTCGCGCGCGCCTCGTTCATCCTTACGAAATTCCACGCCGCCGTCGCCGAGCCCACGGAGATGACGCTCGCCAATGCGCGCGACGTCGATTTGGATGCCGAGGCCCTGAACCGCGACTTCCTCCTCTCCGAGCCACGGAAGTGCGCGCTGCGCACTGTCACCCGCATTGCCGATGACGGCATCGAAGGCATCGTGCGCCCATTGGGGACAGGCGAGATCGTGCGCGGTGTAGCGAACCCGTCATTCGCTCTCGCCCCGCGCATGGTGGCCGCCATCGAAGTCGCCGCGATCGCCCTGGAATCAAGTTCTGGCATCGGCAACCCATTCCCTCTTTGCAAGGCGATACGCCGTATCGACTTCATCGGCGGCCCTGTCGATGAACTCGGCGACCTGAGGCTGCGCATTGTAAAATGCCAGTCGCAGGGCAAGGACATCGGAGTATTCCGCGCCATCGTGACCGATTCGTCCGGACGCGCCATCGCATCCTTCCAGGGCTATGAAATGCGTCTCTTCGAATTGCCGGGAAGCCTGAACCGCGCCCTTCGCTCGCCCGTCGAATGTCTTCTTTCCCATCCGCTTCCCGATGGCGTGCTCCCTTCGCTTCCGCAGGATGTGTTCTGTCGCGTCGCCGATGGGCTGCCCGCCGAACTGCTCGACGATCCGCAGGCGCTCTGGCTCAAGGCCGAGGCCGCGATGGTTCTCTCGGCGAACGAACTTGTCCACTGGCGCTACAACGGCGGCACAATTTCCCGCCGCCATGAATGGCTAATGGGGCGCATCGCCGCCAAGGACGCGGTACGCAGCTGCCTTCGCGAGCGCTATGGCCGGAAGTGGGCTGCGGCGGATGTGATGATCGAGACCGACGATGCCGGCAAACCCATCCCGCAAGGGCCATGGCGCAGGCACTGCGGCGCGATGATGGACGTCTCGATTACCCACAACCCCGATCTGGTTGTCGCGGTCGCGGCCCCGAACGCGCATGTGGGACTGGACATCGAACGCTGCAACAGGCGTCTCACCGACGCCTTCATCGACGGCGCATTCCGCGCCGAAGAGCAGGAAATCGCGGCGGAAAGCGGCGAAGGCGCAATCGCCCTCATGCGCTTCTGGTGCGCGAAGGAGGCGCTTTCAAAGGCACTCGGGACGGGACTCCGCTACGGCACATCCGATTTGCTTGTGCGCTCCTACGATATTTCCGCGGGCCGTATCGAGCTGGAGCTTACCGGCCTTTGGTGCGAGGTATTCCCGGATCTCAAGGGCAAGCTCCTCACCGTCCACACCGGACTCCTCGGAGATTGCATCCTTTCCCTCTGCGTGCTTTAGGAAGCCCCGTGTCCCCAGGACTCCCGCACGGATTGACGACCCCTTTTGCCTCTTGCCTACTCTTCCCTTTCCTCGAGGCCAAGCAATCTCGCCGCGTTTCCGCCTAGCAGCGCCGCCTTCCATTCAGGTGAATCGGGAAGTGATTCGATCGCCGCTAGGTCGAGGTCGGGGCGCCTCCACGGCCAGTCGGTTCCGAAGAGGATGTGGTCTGCGGGATGACGGCGCAGCATGTCGCCCATTCGTTCCGCGCCGATCATCGTTGCCGCGAAGGAATTCTCGATGTAGAGGGAGGGAAGCCCGATCAGGAACTTGTCCACTTCGTCCCATGCCTCCCATCCGCCGAGGTGCGTCGCGACGAATGTGAGGTCTGGAATCTTTTCGACAAGGTTCCTGATGCGTTTCGGGTCGCAGAAGGGATCGCGCGCGAACGCAACGTCGAAGCCGGTGTGCGAGACGACGAACAATCCCTGGTCCTTCGCGGCGCGGAAGAAGTCGAGCGATTCAGGGGCGTCCAGAATGAAGTCCTGATAGTAGGGATGGACCTTGATCCCCTTGATGCCGGCCTTCGCGATTTCGGCGAGATGCGCTGCGGCATCGGGGTCTGATGGATGGACCGACGCCAGTGGCACGATTCTCTTTGCGGCCTCTTCGCCGAAGTCGCCGTTTAGGATGGCGAGTGACCAATCGAGGATCGAACGCCATTGTTTCGCGCGCGTGGCGATCGAGCAGACGACGGCCTTGTCCAGCCCGTTCTTGTCGAGCTCGGCGACAAGCGAGGAGAGGCGGCCGTCGCCACAGGAGTGGAACGAGGCATCTTCGATTCTGGCGTTGAGAGATTCCATTGCGCGCTCGGCGAGCGCTTCCGGGAATGCATGCGTGTGGAAGTCGATTTTCATGGTCGTTGTGTATTGTCGGGCTGCTGGTTGCAAATGCGGTTGATCTCGTCTGGACGCAGGTCGCGCCATTCGCCAGGACGCAGCCTGCCGAGCGTGAGGGTGCCGAGGGAGACGCGCACGAGGCGCCGCACGCGGAGGCCAGCGCGTTCGCAGAGGCGGCGGATCTGCCGGTTGCGGCCTTCTCCGATTTCAAAGGAAAGCAGAAAAAGCGGCGCGCCGTTTTTTGCGCGGGTGCGGTGGATGTATTCGACCTTCGCGGGGCGAGTGTCGCGTCCGTCGATTTCAATCGGTTCTCCAAGCGAATCGAAGGCGCGCTCGTCGAGGTATCCGGAGACTTCGACCTCATAGCGCTTTGCGTGCCCGTGGCGAGGGTGGGTGAGATGCTCGATCAGCTTGCCGTCGTTTGAAAGGAGGAGGAGGCCCTCGCTGTCCTTGTCGAGGCGCCCGACGGGCACGAGGCGTTCGGGCAGGTCTGCAACGAGGTTGCACACGGTTTCGCCCTGCGAGGAGTCGGCGGAGCAGACCAGTCCGACGGGCTTGTAGAGCATGATGGTGCGAAGAGATTCGCGTTCGGAGGGAAGGGTGGCGCCGTCGATTTCGATGCGGTTGCGCGCGGGATCGACGCGCGTGCCGGGTTCGCGGACGATTTCGCCATTGACGCGGACGCGTCCAGCCACGATTATATCTGCTGCACCACGCCGCGATGCCACGCCACGCTCCGCCAGCGCCACTTGGAGGCGCGGGAGCTTTGCGGAGTCCGCGGCATTGCTATCGTGTTTTTCGATCATGGCATTGTCAGACAGAGAATACATGGATCCGGGCTACAGGCGCCGTCGCAAGCCCGGACTGGTTGCGCGTGCGCGCTTCGCCATCTGGCTCGCGCTGCGCAAGGTGTTAGAATATTGCTCCGCCCGCCCTTCCCGCAATAGGAAATAAACGAAAGCGGGCAACCGGCCACCGTGAATTTTCATAATCCCATCGCGATGTGGAGTTGCTTGTCGGCGTATGGGTCGGCGGGATCTGAAAGCTCCGATTTGTCGTATCCGCTGCGGATGCGAAGGAGCGTGATCGAGCGGGATTGTTCGTCGGCGGAAAAATCGATGCGGAACATCCTAAGGGAAAGCGTGCCGCCTGACTCGGTACGCACCACGCGCTTCCGCGATGAGTCAAATGGATCATGCGACAGTTGCACGCGCGCCGTAGATGCAAGGTCGGGTCCGCCGAGTTCCAGGGCGCGTGCGGCCTGGGCGGCGAATTCCGCAGTCGCATCGACTGACCAAAGTTCGCGCGATTGCCCATCGACCCATCCCGCGCATGCATTGGGAAAGGCGTCCGCCGCGGGGATATACGGCTTGATGTCGATAATCGGGGTGTTGTCCAGCAAATCCGCTTCCGCGATGCGGAGTTTCAGCCCGTCGATGCCGAGCAGCCGAACGCACGAAAGACCGATTGGATTCGGGCGGTATGGAGAGCGGGAGGCGAAAAGTCCGATTCGTTCGCGTCCGGGGGCTGGGACTGGAGGACGTGTCGTGGGGCGCCATGCTCCGCCGTTGCGGTCGAAGAGGAAGAGCAGCCAGATGCGTTCGAAGCCATCGAGATCGCGAAGAGCCTGTTCGAAATTCCTGTGGGGCGCAAGTTCGACGACGCCATTGCCGCCATCGAAAGCGCCCTGGCGCGGCGCATCGAATTTCCATTCCGCCGCGCCATGGAAAACACCTATCGGCTCGATGATCGGCATTGCGTCGTCTGTCTCCGTCCAATGTTTAAATGGTATGCGCTACGCCCACAGGTTGCGGTCGAGGGCGCGGTACTGGAGTGCTTCGGATACGTGTATGCCTTCGATGTCGGGCGAGTCTTCCATGTCGGCAATCGTGCGCGCGACCTTGATGAGACGGTCGTAGGCGCGGGCGGAGAAGTTCATTTCCGTTACAGCCATCTTGAGGAAGTCGCGCGCCTCTGGCTTTAGCGAGCAGAGTGTCTGCGTTTCGCGCGCGCCCATCGCGGCATTGCATGTCACGCCGGGCGCGGCCTTGGCGAAGCGGGCGGTTTGGCGCGCGCGGGCGGCCATCACGCGATCGCGGATCTGCGCGGAGGTGTCGCCGCGTGTCGCGGAACTGAGTTCGTTGTATTGGACGGCGGGGACTTCGATGTGGATGTCGA
Source organism: Kiritimatiellia bacterium (assembly GCA_045627705.1). Taxonomy (GTDB): domain Bacteria; phylum Verrucomicrobiota; class Kiritimatiellia; order RFP12; family JBMNHG01; genus JBMNHG01. The sequence goes on from JAZQOE010000085.1 coordinate 19,838, forward strand.
TGCGGTCGAGAAGCGGACCCGAAATGCGGTTGCGGTAGTTCTGGACCTGAAGGGGGGAGCAGCGGCAGGCGCGGCGGGTGTCGCCGAAGTATCCGCACGGGCATGGATTCATGGCGGCGACAAGCATGAAATCGCATGGGAATGTCACTGCGGCCGCGGCGCGGGAGATGGTCACGAATCCATCTTCGAGCGGCTGGCGCAGGACTTCGAGGACGTTGCGATGGAACTCTGGCAGCTCGTCAAGGAAGAGCACGCCGCGTTGGGCGAGCGAGACCTCGCCGGGTACGGGATGTGAACCGCCGCCGAGGAGGCCCGCGTCGGAAATCGTATGGTGCGGCGAGCGGAACGGACGCTGGCGAACGAGCGACTGATGGCTCTTGAGCGCGCCCGCGACACTGTGGATCTTCGTTGCCTCGAGAGATTCCTCGAGCGTCATGTCCGGGAGGATTGTCGCAATGCGGCGCGCAAGCATCGTCTTGCCCGTGCCGGGCGGGCCGATCATCAGGATGTTGTGTCCGCCAGAAACCGCGACTTCGATAGCGCGTTTCGCCGTCTCCTGCCCCTTCACGTCGGCGAAATCGACGATCTTGCCTTCGTCCGCTTCCGATGCGCCTGTTCCGGGACGGACTGGATCGAGTTGGATGCGGCCCTCGAGGAAATCCGCGGCGTCGCGAAGCGAATCGACCGCATATACTTCGAGGCCTTCGACCACGGCGGCTTCCTCGGCGTTTTCCGGCGGGACGAGCATTCCGCGTTTGCCGATGCGGCGCATTTCCATCGCGATGGGAAGGATGCCTCGCACGCGGCGCACTTCGCCGCCAAGGGCGAGTTCGCCGATGAGCGCGTAGTCGTCGAGTTTCGTGGCGTTGATTTCGCCGGTGGCCTGGAGGCATGCGATCGCGATCGGGAGGTCGAAGCTCGGACCTTCCTTCTTCATGTCGGCCGGCGCGAGGTTTATGGTGGTGCGTCCGAGTGGAGCGGCGAAACCGGAGTTTTCGATGGCGGTCCAGACGCGGTCCTTGCTTTCGCGTACCGCGGCATCGGGAAGGCCCACGACCACAACGTTCATGTCGCCGCCGGCGGCATTGACTTCGAGTTCGACGGTATAGGCATCGACGCCATATACGGCGCCGGAGGTCGCGCGAGCTAGCATGTCTCAAATCTCCGTTGTGTTTGGTGGAACGTGGTGGCTAGTTGCTTCCGCCCTGTCTTGGGAATTTCGCCATCACTTTTTTCAGATCCGCCCATGCCTCGCGTTTCGCCATCGAGTAGCGGAGGAGATATGCGGGATGGTAGGTGGGGAGAAGCGGCGTGCCGTGGTAATCCATCCATACGCCGCGGACTGACGAAATGCTTATCGGCGAATCGTAGAGGGCCTGCATCGCGATGCGTCCTAGCACCACGATGCACTTTGGCCTGATGATCGCGATCTGCCTTTCGAGGAACGGGATGCATGCCGCGGATTCCTCTGGAGCGGGATTGCGGTTTCCGGGCGGACGGCATTTGCAGACGTTGGCGATGAAGACTTCCTCGCGGGTGTATCCCATCGCGGCGATCATCTTCGTGAGGAGCTGTCCGGCGCGCCCTACGAATGCGAGACCCTGCAAGTCTTCATCCTGTCCGGGCGCTTCGCCGATGAACATGATGTTCGGATGGTTCGCGTTGCCTTGTCCGGGGACGACATTCGTGCGGTGCTTGCAAAGATCGCATTTGTCGCACGAGGAGATTTCCGCCGCGATTGCCGCAAGGGTGTCGGCGCCGGTTGCTGATGGGGCTGCCGTTGCTTCCGGCGCGGCGACAGGTGCGGACGGGGCATGGGAGCTGGCGGCAGGCTGTGGAAAAAGCGGCGCGCCGTTTTTTTGCGCTGCGGAGGGCGCGGGACGGACGTTTGCGGAACGCGCCGGGGCTGCTTGCCTGACAACCGGGATGCAATCGTTTGGGAGGGAAAGGTAGCGCTTCCCGCATTCGTGCTGAAGCGTCAGGTATTCCTTGATATCATCGATTATGCCGTCAAGTTCGCTCATGGGCGCAATGATACCAAAACAACCTTTTGTACGGCAATGTTCCTTCTGTGGCGGGACATTGGGAGCATGCTTCCAGGCAGATCAGTGCATGGGAGGTATTCCGGCGGCGCGGCAGAGGTCGAGATACGAGTCGATTACATCGTGGGCGACGGAAAGTTTCTGGCGGGTTGCCGAGGTCAGGTCCTTCTGCGCGTCGAGCACGTTGCGGCTCGATCCATCGCCGATTGAAAAGCGCTCGTTTTCCGCTTCGAGCGAAAGACGCGCCTGTTCGACGGATTCCTCGGCCATGGCGAGGCGCGAGCGGGCGCCGTCGAACGCGGCAATTGCGTTTTCATGGCGGACGCGTGCCGCGAGGATTGTCGCGGCGAGATCGGCATTCGCCGCTTCCGCGCGCGTCTCCGCGGCGAGAATCCTGCGCTTGTCGCCATCGCGCGACAGCGGCATGGAGAATACGAGCGCGGCGCCGTATCCTGCCTCGTTGCCGGAGTCGGCGTCTTCCTCGCTTGTCCAGCCGGCGCCGACAACGATATCGAAATTAGGCTTGGCCGCTTCTGCCGCCGAGGAGCAGCTTTCGATGCGGGCTTGGGCCAAGTGGCGGGCCGCGATTATTTCCGGACACTCTTCGGCGGCTTCGTTCGCGACGAGTGCCGAAGTGTCGAGTTCAGTGATCGACTTCGCCCAATTCCCAAGGATGCTTCCTGCGTCTTCAATCGTTTCGCCCGATGGCAAAGGCAGACTGTCGATGCCGATCGCATTGCGGAGGTTGCCTTCCGTCAACACGATTTGCGTCTTGGCGGAGGAAAGTTCCTCGCGACGGATGGCTGATTCGAATCGCGCCGGGAAGACTTGGTATGTGGCGACATCCTGCAGTTCCGCGCGGTCGGTGGCGTCCTTGACCAGCGTCTCGGCGCGGTCTAGCGCGTTGGCGATTTCTGCGGCGTCCGCGATGACGAAGAGGAAGCGCGAATACGACTTGGCGATGGATGTGTATTCGTCGAGCAGGACGCTTGCGGCATCCGCCGCCTGGGATAGGGATGTCTCCTCGAGTTCGCGCACCTCGACATCGTTTGCCGCGAAACCGCGGTCGCGCCAGAGTGGGATGCGCAGTCGCGCCCCGGCCGAGGTGTTTGAGTCGCCATCGGTTTCGCCGTTGTTGCGGTAGGTTTGCTGGCGCACTCCCGCCGCGCCATAGACGCCCGCGGCAAGCGGCGCCTCTATTCCAGCCTGTACGGAAAGCGCATTGGCCGGAGAAGAAAATCCGAAGGAACCGAATGGCGCATCGATCGGGTTTTCAGACTGCCCAATGGCGGCATTGAGTGCCGGAGCGCGGAAGGAAAGCCGGGATGCATCGGCGTCGTACACTGCGGCTTTTGCCGCGAGGTTCGCGGATACGATGCGCGGGGACGATGTTGACGCGATGCCAAGGTAGTCAACGAGGTCAGGCGGCATGGTATCCGCAGATACACGAATGGCCACCGCAACGAATGCGATGGCCAGTATAATCGGGCGACTGGGATTTCTGAAACTCATTCCAGAATGCTTATTCAAAGACGAACACAACTTCATCCGGCGTTGCGCGCCCATTCTGACGCGCAACGCGCTCCACGAACGCGGCATCTGTCGCGAAGCGGTCCTGCTTGCTCTTGAAATCATCCACCTCTGCCTTGAGCGCGGCGACCTCGGCTTCAAGCGCATTGCGCTGATCCGTGAGTTTCCGCGACTCGTTCATCCGTGGAAGAAGGCTGGTGACAAACAGATACACGCCCGCTGCAAAGAAGAGGGCGATACATGCTACACCAAAAAGTTTGAGGATGAATTGCAAAGTAGGGGACGACTCCGAAGAAACAAGACAATAATAGCCGCTAACAGCCGTGCGTCAAGTGCGAAAACATTGGATCACGCAATGAATTCGATTTTGCCGGAGACACCATCCCGCGAGACGCCCGGAAGGCGGACATCCGCCGTGACACCCTTTGGCAAGGCCGCAGTGAACTTGACCTTGCCATCTGGCAGGCGCTTCCATTCAGTGCGGATTTCTCCGAACGCAGTTTCGCGGCGCGCCGCGAAATGGTCGAGTCCATCGACGAAGCATGGCTGCAGGGTGACGTGCTTGAAGCCCGGCTTGTCAAACGACGGCCTGATGCCGCCGAGATATTCGAAGGCCCATGCCGAAGGATCGCCGAACATGATGTGGTTGAGCGCTGCGCAGTCGCCCCATTGCTCGTGGAGGGATGTCGCGCCTTCCGCGACCCAGTGTCCCCAGCCAGGGAATTCAGTCTGCGTGACCAGCCTGAACGCATCGTCGGCATAGCCATACGCTGATAGTACGCGCGTCACATACTTCGCGCCAAGGATGCCGAAATCTACCTTGTGGTTGTTAGCGCGGACCTTTCCGGCGAGGATGGCGACAGTCTTTTGCGCCCAGTCAGGCTCGGCCATTCCGAAATAGACTGCGGCGGCGAGGGAAGTCCATTCGTCATTGGCGTAATGTCCATCGCCCTTGTAGTACGCCTTGTTGAAGGCGATGCGGATTTCCTCGGCGCGGCGCGCGAGACGGGCGGTGTCATCATCCTTGCCAAGCAAGCGCGCGAACGCGGCGGCGCGCAGCGTGTCGAGGTAATAGTAGCCGGTGTTCGTGAGGGATGCGGGCGCCGCGCGCGATTCATCGACGGGGCACCAGTCGCCGAGGCCGAAATCGACTATTCCATTGAACGACATCTCATCGAGGTGGCGCAGATAAAGGATCATCGCGGGGTAGAAGCGGCGGATGATGGTGTCGTCGCCCTCGAAGCGATAAAGCTGGTATGCGGCCTCGAATAGGAGCGAATCCCATGCGGGGCCGTTGCCCCACTCGTAGCCCCAGCCGGATGTCGGCGCGATGCACGAGAGTGTTCCATCCGGGCGCTGCGTATCGACGAGCATCTGGGCGAAGTGTATGTAGCCATCGGCCGCGTGGAAGTTCCAGAGGCCGGTTTCGCACGCGACATTGGCATCGCCCGTCCAGCCGTTCTTTTCGCGGTGCGGGCAGTCGGTCGGGAAGCCGACGAAGTTCGAAAGGTAGCTGCGGATGGTGAGTTCCTGGAGCCTGTCGAGAATCTTCGACGAAGACTTGAACGAACCGGCGGGGGCGAAATCCGAATGGACAAAACGTGCGCGGATCGCCTTGAGCTTCGCCTTGCCTTCGACGCGGACTTTCGCGTATTGGAAGCCGTGGAAGGTAAAGCGCGGATGCCACGATTCCGCAGCGCCGCCGCGGAGGGTGTATTCATCGTGCTGGAATTTTCCGGACTTAACGAAGATGTCGATGTTCGACTGGTCGAGGTCTCCATCGGGCGTGATCTTTTCGGCATAGTCGATAGTGACCTTCGCGCCAGCTTCTCCGGCCACGTCGATCTCGCACCAACCCGCGATGTTGCGGCCGAAATCATAGACAGTGCCGCCATCTTTCGTGGCCTTGTGCGAGACGGGCTTGTACGAGTCTGTCGCGCGGCAGGGAGCGCCGTCTTCCTCGACGATTATCCCGCCGGGCGAGAAGACGCGCATCGCGCGCTTCCATCCTGTTTCCTTTAAGTCGGGATCGGAGAATCCGGGGACTTCCTTGCGGGCGTCGTAGTGTTCGCCGTTGCGGAGCGCGTTGAAGACGATCGGCGAAGGATGGATCTTCCATGTGTCGTCGGAGCGGACTGCGATTCGGCCGTCGATCGCGAGTTCGCAGATCAGCTTTGGCGAGCCGCGCCAGCCGGCGTTGTGGAAGAGCCAGACATTTTCCGTGAAGCAGTTGAACCAGCCGTTGCCGAGAAGGACGGCAATCGCGTTCTTGCCGGGACGGAGCAGCTTCGCGACATCGTATGCGATGTAGGAGACGCGGCGGTCGAACTGCGTCGTCGTCGGCGCAAGTTCGCGATCGTCGGCCTTCTTCCCGTTCACGTAAAGCTCATGCCAGCCCGCAGTGCAGAGGAATAGGGTTGCCGTCTTCGGGGCGGACTTGAGTGTGAAGGTCTTGCGGAGATACGGCGCCGCGGAATCGGGACTCATCGTGTCCGCGGTAATCCATTTGGCTGTCCAGGTGCGCATTGTCTGTTCACTCATGTGAATACTCCTTGGATGTTTCGGGATTGACGTTGCTCATATCTCGCCGAATCTGGCGATGAAATCCTCTTCCGAGATGACGGGTATGCCAAGTTCCATGGCCTTCTTGTTCTTGCCGGACGTGGAGGCGATGTCGTTGTTGATGAGGAAGCTCGTTGACTTCGATACCGAACCCGCGACCTTGCCGCCCGCTCCCTCGATGCGGGACTTGAGTTCCGCGCGGTTCTTCCAGTGGAAGACGTCGCCGGTGATCACGAATGTGAGGCCGCCGCAAACGCCAGTCGCAGCCGGCGGCACGTACTCTTCGAGTTCAAGCTGCGAGAGCAGGTCATCGACAAGCGCGATATGCGCTGGATCGGCGCACCACTTTACGAATGCCGCTGATTTGCCTGGACCGATGCCGTCGATTTCGGCGAAGACGTTTTCGCCCGGATCAAAGAGGTCGGCAGGATGCGCCGCCGCCTTCGCCTTGTCGAACAGTTCGCGAAGGCCGTATGCCCCGAGAAGGCGCTTCGCGACGTCGATGCCGCATAGCGGGATCGAAAGCGCCACAAGGAATTGCGGGGTGGGGCGCTTGCGGGCCTTTTCAATTGATTCCGAGATATTGACGGCCGAACGCTGTCCGAATCCATCCATCACGGCGATGTCGAACTTGTGTTCGCCTAGGCGGTAGATGTCGGCGAAGGTCTTGATCCATCCCTTGTTCACGAATTTCGCGAGCGTCTCGCCAGCTAGTCCGTCGATATCCATGCCGTCCTTCGAGACGAACCTCATGAACTTGCGGAGCTCGCGCGCGGCGCATGAAGGATTCGAGCAGCGCAGCGACTTCGTGCCGCTTTCCGCTTCGTTCACGAACGTGGGCGCACCGCAAACAGGACACGTCGCGGGGATTTCGAGTTCGCCGACTGAACGTGTGACGGCCACGACCTTCGGGATAATCTTGTTCGCCTTGATCACGGATAGTTCCGTGCCGGGGCCGCCGATGCCTAATCGCTCGCATTCGGAGATGTTGCAGAGCGAGGCGCGCTTCACGGTCGTGCCTTCAAGCTGGACTGGAGAGAACACCGCGACAGGCGAGATCGATGCGACCGCGCACGACCACTCGATTCGCTCGAGGGTTGTGGCGGCGGTTTCGTCCTGCCACTTGAAGGCGAAGCCCGCGCGCGTTGCGTGGTGGCCAGTGACGCTGCCGGTCCTTGCGTATTCGGTATCGTCGTATGTCACGACAAGCCCATCGACGGGGAAGGGGTTTTCGCTGTCTGTTACCTTTTGCGTCCAGCGATCGATCGCGGCCTGTAGCGTCGCGGTATCCGGCGAGTCGATCCGCTCGCGCTCGACGGGATTCAGCCCGATGTCGCGCAGGAAGTCCATGCGCGCGCCCCACGAGGAGAGCGCGGTGCTGCTGTCGACGGCGGGGGCGCCGTCGCAACGCACATCCCCGCCGTCGCAATGCACCAGTGTGAAAGGGATCCACTGCAGATTGCGCGGGCGCAGTTCTTCGACATCCTTTAGCGACAGCGAACCGGAGGCGAGATTGCGCGGGTTGGCATATTCCTCGGTGCTTTGCGCGGCGAACGCCTCGAAGTCCGCGTAAGAGATGACGGCCTCGCCGCGGACGACCAGGTGCCCCTGCGCCTTGACGCTTGCGGGGATTCCACGTATGGCGGGCGCGAGATTTGTGATGTTCGTACCGATGTGGCCGTCGCCGCGAGTGACGACCTTTGCCAGCTTGCCGTTTTCGTAGGTAACGACGAGCGTAAGGCCATCGAGCTTCCATGAAAGCCAGATCGGGCGGCCCTCGGCCCATGCCGCGACTTCGGCTACGCTTTTGGTCTTCGCGAGCGAGAGCGCGGGGAATTCATGCGCTTCCTTTTGTCCGGCCTCTGCGGAATCGGTTGAGACGCGTTGCGTCGGGCTGTCCGGGAGGACGACTCCAGTCTCCGTCTCCATTTCCTTGAGACGGTCGAAAAGCGCGTCCCACTCGAAGTCGGTCATCAGTTCGCCGCGCCCGCCATAGTATGCGTCGGCCGCCTCGTTGAGCCGGTCGATCAATCCACGCATTGCGGCGAGCTTTTCGGAATCATTCATGGCGGGATTGTAGCACACTTCGAGATTGGATGGATTGAAATAAACATTTGACTCGATGGCGGTGCGGATTCTATCTTTTTCACCATCCTAAACCCCCACTTTGGGGGCAGGTACCAACGGATCGTAGAAAGGCAACATGAAAAGAAGTCTCGCCTGTCTCCTGACCGTCGCCGCTGCGGCGACATTCGCGTTCGTCCCTTCATCGCGCGCACAGGAGGCCGATGCCTCCCCGATAGCCTCGACCATCGAGGCCGTGAAGGAGTTTGGTGAAAAAACCGCCGATGCGGTCAAGGATGTCGCGGTCGCTACGCTCGACAAGGTCGCCGAGTTGTCGGACAGCGCTGCGGAAGCGATCAAGGAAACCAAGGCGCCCGATTTCAATGACATGGCTACCGCCAAGGAGTATGTCGATAACTACGCCGACAATGTCCAGAGCGATCCGGAGTTCAAGGCGCACGAAGCGCAGGCGCTCGTGACCATCCGCAGGGAAAACAAGTTCTTCGGCACCTTCTGGGCCGTCTTCCCGCCCTTGCTGGCCATCATTCTCGCACTCATCACAAAGGAAGTTTACTCGGCGCTCTTCCTCGGCATAGTGTCGGGCGGCCTGCTTTATTCCAACTTCGGTTTCGAAGGCACGGTCACGCACGTGATGAGCGACGGTTTCATTTCGTCGATTGCCGACAGCTACAACATCGGCATCCTCATCTTCCTCGTGCTCCTTGGCGCCCTTGTCTCGATGATGAACAAGACCGGTGCTTCCGCCGCCTTCGGCCGCTGGGCGCAGTCCCACATCAAGAGCCGTGTCGGCGCGCAGATCGCCACGATCATCCTCGGCATGTTGATATTCGTCGATGACTACTTCAACTGCCTCACGGTTGGTTCCGTGATGTATCCTGTCACGAAGGCAAAGAAGATTTCCAGCGCCAAGCTCGCGTATCTGATCGACGCGACCGCGGCGCCGATCTGCATCATCGCGCCGATTTCCTCGTGGGCGGCAGCCGTCGCCGGTTTCGCCGCCGGCGCTGGCGCGGCGAGCGGATTCTCCCTGTTCATCAACGCGATCCCCTACAACTTCTATGCGATCCTCACGATCGTGATGATGTTCTTCCTCGCTTGCACCGGACTCGATTTCGGCCCCATGAAGAAGCATGAGGACGCCGCTGCCGCAGGCAACGACCTGGCAGCCCTTGAGAAGGCGACGAACGCTCTCGCGAAGAACGACAAGGGCAGGGTCATCGACCTTGTGATCCCCGTCATCGTCCTCATCATCGCGTGCGTGATCGGCATGATCTATTCCGGCGGTTTCTTTGGCGAGGACAATCCGGGCTTTGTCCAGGCCTTCTCCGATTCCGATGCGTCGGTCGGCCTCGTCTATGGTTCGATCTTCGCGCTTGTATTCTCGGTGATCTTCTACCTCTGCCGCCGCGTAATCTCCTTCAAGGACTGCATGGATTCCTTCCCCGAAGGGTTCAAGGCCATGGTTCCCGCGATCATGATCCTCTGCTGCGCCTGGACGCTCAAGGCGATGACAGACTCGCTCGGCGCGAAGGTTTTCATCTCCGACCTCATCAACGGGCCCGCAGCCTCGCTCCGCGCCTTCCTCCCGGCAATCATCTTCCTGATCGCCTGCGTCCTCGCATTTGCCTCCGGCACCTCGTGGGGCACCTTCGGCATCCTCATCCCGATTGTCCTCGCGGCCATTCCAGGCAGCGACATGACAATCATCGCGGTTTCCGCCTGCATGGCCGGCGCGGTTTGCGGCGACCACTGCTCGCCTATTTCCGATACGACGATCATGGCTTCGGCCGGCGCGCAGTGCAACCACATCGACCATGTCAACACGCAGCTCCCATACGCGGTTCTCGTCGCTGCCGTCTCCTTCGTGAGCTACATCGTCGCGGCGTTCGTGATCAAGTGGCAGATCGCCCTTCCGATCGCGATCATCCTGATGATCGTGGTTCTGAGCGTCATGCGTTTCTTCAGCAAGAAATGCCCCTGCTGCAAGTAATCGCTGGCGATTCTTTTTAAGCATCATAAAAAAAACGGCGCGCCGCGATTTGGAACTCCAAATCGCGGCGCGCCGTTTTTC
>JAZQOE010000086.1:0-4636 GCA_045627705.1 Kiritimatiellia bacterium
GTAGCCCTTCTTGCGAAGGTCCGCGATCTGCTTGACCAAACCGTCCATCAGATGCGCCACCGGGCGTCCGGAAGGCTGCGCGATCACTCGCGTGCCGACTTTGACCACAACTCTGCGGGACTCTGGCAGGAACTGCCTGTATTTGCGTTCTTCGACTTGCATTTCGCGTGTCCAATCTTGCCATGTGCGGATGCGTGAAACCGCGTCCGCACATGGCCATCGAATGAAGATTAAATCAGGGGAACGTTGGGAAGGAACTCGCCGCCGCGGCATGCCTTCAGGTAGTTGAGGGCGTGGACCTGGCCGGTGAGCTCGAGATCGGCGCGATAGACTGGATCGTGCCAGCCTTCGATCGCGATCGAACCCTTGAAGTTGTGGCGGCGAAGCTCGCTGATCACATCTACCCAGTTGGTGTCGCCGAAGCCGGGCGAGCGGTGGAAGGCGAACGGCTGCGGGCCGTAGATGCCCTGCGAACGGACGACGTCCCACATCACTGTCGCGTCCTTGCCGTGGAGCTGGAAGATCTTCGGGACCCACTTGCGGAGCTGTGGCATGGGGTCGATGAGCTTGACGAGCTGGTGGCACGGCTCCCATTCGAGGCCGAGGTTTTCGGCGGGGACTGCGTCGAACATCATCTCCCAGCAATCGGGTGTCCAGGCGATGTTCCAGTCGCCCTTCCTCCAGGTGCCGCCCATGTCGCAGTTCTCGAATGCGATGCGGACTCCCTTGTCGGCGGCGCGTTTCGCAAGGTCGCCGAAGACTTTCTTGAAGGCGGGGATGGATTCGGGAATCGGCTTGTCGATGATGCGCCCGGCGAAGCCGCAGACGAGGTCGCAGCCGAAGAGATGCGCGTTGTCGATGCATGCCTTCCAGCCGGCGAGGGTTTCCTTGTGGTTGCCGGCATGCGGGTCGAGGGGATTGCCGAACATCGCGAGGCTGGTGATCGTCGCGCCAGTGCCTTCGAGGACGGCGTTGACTTCCTTTGCCAGTTTCTTGAGGTTCACGTCGGGATCGATCTTCTGCCAGAAGTTGATCTCGAAGGTCTCGAATCCGTAGGGGATTAGTGACTTGATGTACTCGGCGGTCTTGGCCTGCTTGCCGGCCATCGTTCCGATGCGGATATCCTGGTGGTTTGTGTGGTCCTGCATGGTGAACTCCGATTGAGGGTTAGGTAAGAGGTGGGAGGTAAAAGGTAAGAGGTAAAAGGTAACAAGTAACAGGTAAGAGGTAGGAGATGGGGGTTACTTCTTGATTTCGATGCGGCGGTGTTTGCGGGAGCTTTCAATGGCTGCGCAGACCATCTCGAGGGAGTGGATGTTGTCCTGCACGAGGCCTTGCGGAGCGGGACCGCCCTTGAGTGCGCGGATGAATTCGCGGAGGGCGCCATGTTGGAACTTGACAGGCATCTTCGCGTCTGCGATCTCAAACGGCTTGCGTTCGCGGATGAAGCCCGTCTTGCCGACTGTGATCTCGCCCTTCGGCGTCTGGTCGCGCTCGTAGATGATTGTGCCCTTCGTGCCGATGATGCGCCAGTCGCCATGCCACGAGGTGTGCATTCCCTCGGAGCACCAGCTTCCGCGGTAACAGAAAGTGCTGCCGTCGCTCATCTCGAAGATGCAGTTCGCGGCGACATCGCCCTTGTACCACGATCCCTTCGGATTGAACTCCTGCGCATAGACGGCGACAGGGTCTGCGCCGATGAACATGCGCGCGAGATCGAAGTGGTGGATCGACATGTCGAGGATGAGCGGGCTGGACATCTCATCGCGGAAGCCGCCGAAGTGGCAGCCGATGAAAAAGTCGCAGTTGAGGGTCGTAATGTCGCCGAGACGGCCCTTGGCAAGCGCGTTGCGGAGCGCGACATGGCGCGGCTCGTAGCGACGGGACTGGCTGACCATGCACATCAGGCCTGTCTCATCGGAGACCTTGATCATCTTGCGGGCTTCGGCAATGGTGTCCGCGAGCGGCTTCTCCCCGATCACGTGGCAACCAGCCATCATGGCGTCGCACGAAACCTTGCAGTGTGCCGAAGGGATGGTGAGATCGACGATGAAGTCCGGCTTCTTCGCCTTGATCATCGGAACAAGCTCAGTGCCAGTCTCGCAGTCGATGCCATACTTTTCGCACTGCGCCTTCGCGGCTTCGGGGCGGATATCGACGACACCTGCGACTTCGATCTTTTCCTTGAGTAGCGGCGGGAACCAGGCGTTGGATATGCCGCCCGCGCCGACGACTATTGCCTTGAACTTTGACATTGCTTGTTTCTCCTTGGCGGCGGTTTGGGGCAAACCTTCCACTGGGTTTTAGCTGAACAGATCTCCGCATTCGTGGTAGGGCGCGCTGCCCCCAGCACGCCGCAATTTTTCTTCAGTTTCCCGAAAGCGTCTTCGCGACATAATCCGCGACCGCCTTCTGATCGGCGGGTAGGCGGTCCTGGCGGGATGGGAGACCTCGCAGGGCGTCAATCGACGGATGGCGTGCGATGTCTTCGCCGAGCGCCTGTTTCACGGCCCCGCCGAACTTCGCGGGGTGCGCGGTCGAAAGGCAGATCATCGGAGCGTCTGCCGAGAGATTCTTGAGCGCCACGCTCACGCCGACAGCGGTGTGCGGGTCGAGCAGATAGTGGTCGCGAGTCCAGAACTCCTTGATCGTCGCAAGCGTAGCGGCTGTATCGCCGGCGCCCGCGAGGAAGAGCGGATCGACAGGTGAGCCGACGGTGACGGGTGTCTCAAGACGACCGGTTTCGCGGAAGGTCTTCATCCATTCGCGGATCGTTGCGGGGTTGTCGCCGGAGCGGTGGAAGAGATAGCGCTCGAAATTGCTGGCGACCTGGATGTCCATCGATGGCGAAAGGGTGGGGGCCACGGCGCCGCGCGAGTAAACGCCGGTGTTGAAGTAGCGCGAGAGGATGTCGTTTTCGTTTGTGGCGAGCACCAGCTTGTCGATCGGCAGGCCCATGCGCCATGCGACATAGCCGGCGAAGATGTCGCCGAAGTTGCCGGTGGGGACGGTGAAGCGGACCTTCGTGGCTCCAGTGCGTTCCATGGTGCGGAAGGCGGCGTAGAAGTAGTAAACGACCTGCGCGAGGACTCGCGCCCAGTTGATGGAATTCACTGCGCCGAGCGAGAAGCGGTCGCGGAACTCGAGGTCGCCGAAGAGCCCCTTCACGATCGCCTGGCAATCGTCGAACGATCCGGCGATCGCGAGGTTGCGGACATTCGAGTCGAGCACGGTCGTCATCTGCAGTTCCTGCACGGGACTCACGCGCCCGTCGGGATGGAGGACGAAAATGCCCATGTTGTCGCGGCCGCGGATGCCGTGGATGGCGGCGCTTCCGGTATCGCCGCTCGTGGCGACTACGATGTTCAGCCTGCCGCCGCGTTTCTTCAGGAGAAGCTCGAAGAGGTTGCCGAGGAACTGGAGGGCGACATCCTTGAAGGCAAGTGTCGGGCCATGGAATAGCTCAAGGATGTTCACGGGGCCCACGGGGACGACCGGCGTTGTCTCCGGATGGGAGAAGACGGAATACGAGCGTTCGACGACTCTGCGGAGTTCTTCCTCGGAGATGTCATCCGCAAAGAGGCTCATCACCTCGAAGGCGAGCTTGGGGTAGGGGAGTTTGCTCCAGTCCGCGAGCTTGTCGCGGACATCGGGATATGAAGTCGGAAGCAGCAGGCCGCCATCGCGGGCCAAGCCGGTGAGGACAGCGTCGCTAAAGGAAAGCGGCGCGCCGCCGCCACGTGTGCTGATGTATTGCATGGAGAGATTTTACCTTTTGCGTGCGCATGGGGCAAGGTCAGTCTTTTGTCGTTAATGGCATAAACCGTAATTCCTATGCCCTGGGCAATATGTATCGTTGCCGTTCACCAGATTTCCCACTTGCCAGCACAAGTCCATCATGCTATCTTCCTTGTACAGATGAAATATTTCTTTTCTTGTCGGGTTCCCTTCTCCGTTCCGCAGCGCGTCCTGATAGGCGACGCATTGCTCGAAGACAGGGGCGACCCGGCGAAGGCGCTAGCCGCCTACGACGAGGCGGCGGCCTGCGATCCCGCGAAGTGCGGCGACCCCGCCTTCGACCGCGGTCGAGCCGTCGCGCTGCTCGCCCTCGGCCGCGGCGGGGAGGCGCTGCCGCAAATCGCGGCGCGCCGCGGGGAGGCCGAGAAGGGCGATCCGGCGGAAGCGCTGCGCTGGCGCAGGCTTGAGGCGCTTTGCGTGGCCGGACGCGCCGTGCCGCCATCGCCTTCCGACCGGCCGGCGCGGGTGTCGCTCGCGCTCGCGGACGGCTTCTTCGCGTCCGGCGACTACCGCGCGGCGCGGAAGCGCTACCGCGCGGCGTCAAGGCTCTTCGGGGACCGCGCCGGGGGCGACGAAGCCGATCTTGGCGAGGCGCTGTCGCTCGCGGCGGCGGGGAAGGCGAAGGAGGCTCTTGCCGCCTACCTCGCCTTTGGGAAGAACCATCGCGGAAGCCCGCTCGCGCCGCTGGCGCTGCTTCGCGCCGGGACGCTGCAGGCCTCCCCGGCGCTTGGCGACGCGAAGAAGGCGCGGAAGATATTCGAACGGCTGATGGCGGACCACCCGCGCTCGAAGGAGGCGGTGGCGGCCGAGTTCTACGTCGCGACCCTCGCGTGGCGCG
>JAZQOE010000087.1:0-11861 GCA_045627705.1 Kiritimatiellia bacterium
CCGGAGCGCGTCGCCGCGCTCCAGGACGCAATCAACTCAATCCACAGGAAACTGCTCGACGGGAGGACCGCGAATGAAGCTTACCTATCTGCTGCCTAGGCGAATCCGGAAAATACTGTCCGAGTTCGCTTGCAATTCACCGTCTTGAATAGCCTAGAATGACGGGTCACCCTCCCGCAAAACTTGTTATCACCTGCAGAAAACAGCAAGCCGCGCTTCGCCAGTCGATTCGTCGGCTGTGGCCCAGACAAGACACACGTGGTTATCGCGCACAAACACGTCGAGTCCCGTATCGCCGCCTGTCTCCACGGCGTCCCACCCTTGCGAAATCAAATGCGCGCCCTGGCTCTCGCGAAGAGATTGGGGCGTGCCAACGCCAGTACCGACTGCGAGTTCCGCCCCAGATGTCTTGTTGGTCGCAGTAAACACTGGCTTCGCTAGCGGAGAAAGCGGCGCGCCGTTTTTTGCGGGCAAATTTAGCGGCGCGCCGTTTTTTGCGGGCGTAACGGCCCATGCCACAGTTCCTCCATTGCCATCCGGCACAAGCAGCATCCGCCCTTCCCCGCCATCATCGGCTACAACTCCTTCGTCGAGTTCCACAGTTCCTGGCGGGATGCCAAGCGCCGCGGCATTTTCGGCCGCCACAGCGCGTGGAGTCTGGCCGGGGAAACCTGCCGCGGACACATTGACCGACTGCCCGTTGACCTCTGCATCGGCCGTGTAGCCTGTCACTCCGCCAAGAGCCTCGAGCAATCCCTTCAAGCCACCGCCAACCGGCATCGTAAACGCGGCGCAAACCATGGCGGGCGATGCGACGACGGCCAGCGCGAAAATCAATGGGGCGATCGATTTCATTTCGTGATCTTTTTGATTCGGAGCAACGCCGATGAACGCGGATGGTCGAGTTTGATCTGCACGCCCTCGCGCAGTGCCGAACCCGAAAGAGTTTGAACGGCGCCAGTATCTGCGTCCGTCACTTCGTATGACGCCGTTTCTTCGGCGAACTTCAGTTTCGCGGTAAAGGTCTTCGTCTGCGACTCTTCCATGCGGAACGCAAGGACGATGCTCTCGCCGATATCGGGCGCGTCGTATGCGAACGCAGTCCATCCCTTGCGCGATGTCTCATGATGCCAGGGCGTAAGGACGTAGAAGTCGCGGGCGAGCAGATGCCTCACGCTCTTCCACTCGTTGAAATTTCGCCGCATCAAGTCGAAGTCGAGTTCCTTGTTGTGGGTAAACGCCTCGCCGAAATTGTAGATAGGCAGGAACGAGGCACGGGTCGCGTATGCATCGCTGCCGGAACCCTTGCTGGCCTCGAGCTGCGTCGAAGTTTCCTTCGTGGCGGAACCATGGAATGGGATCCACTTGCAGAATGTGGATGTCTGTGAAAGGCGCATCGAGGTGGTCGTGCGATCAAAATCGCTGCGCATCATCGGGAATCCGCGGCGCATCGATTCGATATCGTTGCGTCCGCCGCCGGAAGCGCAGGAATCGACATACGGGCACTTCCCATGCGAGGCGCAATATTCGATTATGCCGTCCCAGAGCGCATAGTGGCCCTGGATGCATTTGTTCTCGTTGATGCCCCGGCGCTTCAAGCCGGGATGCGCGGCATCGTCGCGGTCGTCGAGAATACACCAGGACCCCACGGGATCGCTGTTGTTGTCCTCGCGGTACATATCGACGCCGTTTTCATCGAGCATCTTCACGATCCTGCCGAGAGTCCACTCGAGGCATTCGGGATCGCCGAGGTTGCTCGTAACGCACCAGCCGCTGTTGATACCCCATTCGGGCTTGTATCCGAAATTCTTCGCGAGGTCATCCACATGCGTCACGCGCTCGGGTTCGAACCAGGCGAAGACCTTCATGCCCAGCCTGTGGCACGCCTCGTTGGAATCGCGGAATGATGTGCCGGGCCACTTCTCCTTGTCGAGCTCCCACGAGCCGATAGTGCCCCACCAATCGCTTTCGACGGTCTTCCCGGCAGGATCTACATACCATCCGGCATCGAACCAGCGGTAATCCGCGACCATATTCTCGGCGACGAGCCTGTCGAGCGTAGGCTTCCACGTGAAAGAGCGTTCGGAGATACTGCCGTCGGAATTCGGGAGGCCAGTATCGAGCGCGAACCAGACCGTCGAAAAAGGCGAAAGCGACGCACCGCTGGCATCGGCCTTTGGAAGATTGTATTTCATGAACCATTCGCGCCAGAGATTCGCCGCGTCATCCGCGTCACGCCCCTTGTACGGCAGCATCACGACAAGTCCGGTGCGGATCTTTTCGCCCGGCAGGATCGCGGCATCGAATCCGATGCAGGTCTTGGCGCGAAGGGAGGTGACGCCATCGTGCGACGAGAAAAGTGCCTCCCATGTTCCAGCCCAGCCGAGGGCGATGAGCGTTCCGCCATCGCCGTGGACAAGGTCGAAGTACGGGAAGACAATGTGGGTGGCGCGTCCGTTCGTAGATTGGAAAAACCTGTCGCCCTTGAGCAGATCGTGCTCGTATGCGGCGTAGAAGTTATCGTGGTCGCCGAGGTTGCCGCGAAGGACGGGCGCATCGCCGGCGAAATCCATGTCGATCGCGCGCACGTCCGAAAGCGTCTTCGATGGGTGGTCGCCTGTATTCTCGAACCAAACGGTGTATTCCATCTCGCCGAATTCAGGGCAGAATGCGGCTTCGACACGGACTTCAAGCACATCGTCGAGACGGAACCGCAGCGTTGCCTTGCGTCCGCCACGAGTAGCCGAGACAGTGCTTTTGACAAATTCGACGCCAAAAAACGAATTGTATTCGCGGCCATCGTATTTGAACGAGACCGGGAATTTCAGCGGATCGAGAAGGACATCCTCGAACTGCTTTCTGGCAAAGGCGAGATTCAGGCTTTTCCTTGACATGGTTCACACATTATTACACCCCGCGCGGCAGATTGCCAACATCGTCTTGCACCCCGAAAATATCCTTCGATTCAAATTGCATCCTCCGGCGCGCGCACATACAATTGGGAATGAATATGGACACGACGGGCATACGCGCAAAGGCATTTGCAGCACTCGGCGGAGGACTGAAGGAAGTCTGCCGCTGCGGCGGCGGCGCATACGGGGAGGTCTGGCTCGCCTCCGATTCCATCGGCCGATCCATCGCCGTGAAGATTATCCCGAAAGACGCGCTGAAGGAAGCCTGGCGGCGAGAATTCGACGGCATCCGCGACTACTGCGCGAAGGTACGCGGAGGAGCGCCTCACCTCATCGCGATCCACCATGTCGTCGAAGGCGAAGATTTCTTCTGCTATTCGATGGAGGCGGCGGACAATGCAGCCGGCCCAGGCGAGCAATATGCGGCGGACACCCTTGGAGCGAGACTCGCGCGCGGCGGACGCATTCCGCCGGCGCAGATCCTCTCGCTCATGTCGCAGGCGCTCGAAGGCCTTTGCGCCCTTCATTCAAAGGGGCTGATCCATCGCGACATCAAGCCAGACAACATCCTCTTCATCGACGGAGAACTTAAACTCGGCGATATCGGGTGCGTCTCCACCACCGGACCCGGCGCAAGCCTCGTCGGCACGCCATGCTATCTTCCCCCTGAAATCCTTTCCGGCCTTTCGGAACCCGATGTGCGCCAGGACGTGTACGCGCTGGGGAAAGTTATGTACTGCATGCTTTCGGGTTTCGATGCGGATCGATTCCCGTCCATTCCCCCGGCGGTGCTGCGCGATCGCGTCACAAGCGACCTCAATGCCGTGATGCTGCGCGCGTGCGAGTCACGCCGCGAAATGCGCTACGCGAACGCAGAGGAATTCTCGGCAGCGGTCAACGCCTGCAGGGATGGCGGGGCGCGTGGCTTAATACACCGCATCTGCCGCGCGATACATTCGGAATGGTCGCGTCACGCGCCCGCATACGCGGCCGTGGGCGCAGCCGCAGTCACCGCGCTTGCGATGATGCTTATCAGGACTCCGGGCAAACCGTTGCAACGAGGAGCGGTCTTGGACTCCAATGGAATCGCGCCAGGATCCGTCAGGACAGAACACATACATTCGCCCGCGCGTTCCTACGACTCGCCCGATGAACCCGCCTCGCCACTCTCGATCGAAGTTTCCTCAAAGGCAGGGTTGCCGTTGGTCTCCGCAGCTTCGCTTGACGACGCCGCAATCTATGCCCGCACATCCCTCGACGAACCCGTCATGCTGCTTTCCGCGCCTGGCGGACAATTCGGGGTGATGACGCGCGGGCGTGTCTCGTGGTCATGCGGCGAAACCGAAGGATCAGCCGCAATGCTCAACCGCAAATCCGCGAGGGAGGAAGCATACGCGACAGCTTGCGATCTGCTCGCAAGGACATTCCTCGCGGAAGGCGAAACCGCAAGTCAACGGCGCCAATTCATCCTCGATGCGTTTTCGGGCGACACCTCGGCGCGCCCCATGCTGGAAGCCCTGCGGGCGATCGATCCGATTCAACAGGTGGAAGTGTTCCTCCGCGGCTATGCCATCGACTCGCTTTGCGAATCGGATGCCGACGATGGCTCGAAAGTCGAGGAAATCACAATCGTCGCGACGGTCGAAACAGCCGCGATCAGCGTAATGCTCGACGACGGCATCGTGCTGGCCGCGGAAACCGAAGGCGCATCGGACAAGCTCCGCGCGGAAGTGACATGTGGCTGCCTCCCTCTGCCGGCGTCACGCCTCATGCTGATCACGACCCGTTCAGGTCGCCACATGGCGATGCGTTATTCCGCCGACATGGTCGCCGACGACTCGACCCTTGAGACCGCCGCCGCCGCCGAAACCGCCTCGCTAGCCGAGCTTGAACGCTTCGTCGAGAAGGGTCCGCGCATCCTCAAGGGCAGGTCGCCGGTATTCCGCGGCCATGCCGCGATCAACCGCGATTGGATCGCGGACACTTGCGAGCGTCTGCGCAATTCCCCCACTGCAAGGCTGGCTCCACAATCCTCCTCCCCGCGCATCCGCTCGCGCTCATACCTCCGCGATGGCTGGATTTATTCAATCAGCATTTCCACCACGGTCGCCGAAGGACGCTAGTTCCACAGTGCGACACATGTGCCAAAACCTCCAGGCGGTCTCGCCGCGCATTGCGTCGCAACGCTATTTTTGCTTTACTCATTGCCGATGACCCGCGAGAAAACCATTGCTTCCCTGCTTGCGTTCGCATTCCTTGCGTTCGCCGTTACGGCAGTCTTTGTCTCCCAAGGCTGCGCGACTTCCCGCATCCGTCCACCGGCAGGGAAGGCACCGAAGGAAATCAAGATGGAGGTTACCGCGTACTGCAACTGCGGCAAGTGTTGCTCATGGCGCCGCAACTGGTACGGGCGCCCCGTCCATGCTTCGGGCCCGGAAAAGGGCAAGCCGAAGAAGATCGGCACGACCGCGTGCGGCCGCCGTGCCGGCTGGGGAACTGTCGCGGCCGATCCCAAGTACTATCCTTTCGGCACTGTCATGTACGTGCCCGGCTACGGCTATGCGCGGGTCGAAGACACCGGCGGCGCAATCAAGGGCGACAACATCGACATCTGGTTTCCCTCTCACAACCGGGCACAAGCCTGGGGCAAGCAGAAGCTAACGGTGAAGGTCTGGAAATAGCGGAAATGCCAGGCGACAATTCCAATTCATGCGGCTCTTCGCCTTCGACATTGCTTCCTGCCCTGCTTCGCGCCGGAATCAATGGTTCCGCGCCACCGGCCATCGATGATTGGAAGAGCGTCTTCAGCGCCGCGATAAGGCATGGTGTCTCCGCATTCGCATTCCCGTTTGTCCGCTCCGCATACGCATCTTCGATTCCAGGCGACATACTCGCGGCATGGCGTAGGAACGCCTTCGCTTTCGCCCAGCGCGCCACGCTCATCGACGCCCAGCGCACGGCGCTCTTCGACACCCTTCGCGATGCGTCGGTCAAATGCATTCCCGTGAAGGGCGCATGGCTTTCCGCGCGCGTTTACCCGGCTGATTCCATACGCGCGATGACGGACCTCGACATCCTCGTGAAACCACGCGATGTCCAGCGCGCGATAGACGCGATGACATCCAAGGGATATGTCCTAAAGCGCGGCGCCGATGCGACGAACTCGCAGGTCACGGACACCGCGCTCACCCACCCTGCGCTGCCATGCCCTGTCGATATCCATTGGTCATACGATTCCGCCCCAGGCTCGCGGATGCCTCCCGCCCCAATGGACACGCTTTGGTCTGGCGCAAGGCCCGATGCCATCGACGGCCATGAATTTCTCGCCCTCGCGCCCGAAGACCACCTGGTGCTTCTCGCGAACCATCTTTTCCACCACGACTTTGCGCGTCCGCTCCGCGCCCATCTCGACATGGCGCTGCTTCTCCGCAAACTAGCGAAGGATGGATGCGATGCCAGCCGCCTCCGCTCGACCGCCGAAGCATGGGGCATGACCCGCGCCGTCGCGCTTGCGACAGCAGTAGCGTCGGACCTTTTCGGCGCACCGGGCGAACTTGTCGCCCTTGGCATCGTGCCACCTCCGGACTGGGAGCCGGAAAAACGGCGCGCCGCTTTTTCGCTCGCGCTGGAAACGCGTGATGCGAGCGAACCTTCCGCAGTGCGCCGCATCGCGGAATTCCAGAAACTCGGTTTCTCCTCGCGCTTGCGTTTCATCGCTTCCCGTATCATGATTTCGAACGATGCAATTCGCGCGCGGTATCCCTGGGCCACGACGCCATGGAAACTCGCCCGCGCACGTTGCGTCAGGATCAAGGACCTGGTTGTCGGACACGGCCGCGACGCCGCCAAGGCCATCGCTTCGCGCGATGCCCTTCCCGCGGCAGCCGAGGAAAGGCTGCGCCTTACTGACTGGGCAATGGACAACTGAACAAAGGCAATACCATGAAGGCTATCATCGCATTGGCAGACGGTTTCGAGGAAGTCGAGGCAATCGCGACAGCAGACATCCTCCGCCGCGGAGGCATAGATGTCGCAACAGCTTCAATCGGCGATTCCCGCGAAGTCGGTGGCGCCCACGGCATTCCGGTTCTTGCCGACATCTCGATAACCGAATGCGACCCATCGGCCACCGACGCCATCATCCTCCCCGGCGGAATGGGCGGGATGCAACGCCTCCGCGCAAGCGCGGAGGTCATAGGATTTGTCCGCGCGATGGCGGCAGCCAATCGGCTCGTCTGCGCAATCTGCGCGGCACCGCTCGTCCTCTCCGCCGCCGGCGTGCTGAAAGGACGCCGCGCGACATGCTATCCTGGACTCGACGATGGACTCGACTGCGCCGAAAAAGTGACAGGCCAGGATGTTGTCGAAGACGGCAACATCATCACCAGTCGCGGCCCCGGAACAACCTTCTCGTTCGCCCTTCACATCCTAGCACGCCTGGCAGGCGTGGCGAATGCGGAGGCTGTCGCCAAAGGAATGCTCATCCAGAAATAAGGATTTTCACCATGCGCAAGAGAATCATCGATATCAGCTGGGAAGATTTTTCAAGCCTTCCGCTCACGGAAAAGGGTCCATACCTTACACGCCCGGAAAACGGCGCGCCGTTCCATACGCTGTTCGCGCAGCAGTTCGACCTCGACCGTCTCGAATCGCTTGCGGCAACCGCGAACGCGATCCGCGCAATAGCGAAGACGCGCGAAGGTTCGATGTTTCTCCATTCGCTGATCTGCCACAAGCGCGCGATGCTCTACTTCTCGCAGCCCAGCTCGCGAACGTTCCTTTCGTTCCTCTCCGCATGCCAGATTCTCGGTCTCCAGTGCGGCGAAGTGCGCGATGCCTCGATCTCTTCGGAATTCAAGGGCGAATCGCGCGAGGACTCTGTGCGCACGTTCAGCTCGTACTTCGATCTCATCATCATGCGCTCGCCCGTGAAGGGCCTCGCGGAACGCATGGCGTGGACGCTCTCCAATTCGGATCGCCCAGTACCGATCATCAACGCCGGTTCCGGCAAGGACCAGCACCCGACACAGGCGCTGCTCGACATCTACACGCTTCTCCGCAGCTTCGAACGGAAAGGCGGTCTCCGCGACAGGACCGTGGTATTTGTCGGCGACCTCGCGCGCGGGCGTACCGTCCGCTCCCTCTCCTACCTCCTCACGCTCTTCCCCAACATCCGCCAGCGTTTTGTCGCCCCGGCGCCATTGCAGCTCGGCGAGGACATCCAGCAATTCCTCGCCTCGAAGGGCGTTGACTTCGAACTCTCCGACGACTTGCACAAGTTGCTGCCCGAAGCGGACGCCGTGTACATGACGCGCATCCAGGACGAGTGGGACACCGCCCCCGGCGAAAGCAAGGCCATCGACACATCGCGCTTCCGCATTGGTCCAGAAGAGATGAAGCTTCTTCCTCTCCACGGCATCGTGATGCACCCTCTGCCGCGCCGCGATGAAATCTCCACCGAAGTTGACCACGATCCCCGCGCCATGTACTGGCGCCAAATGCGCAACGGCATGTGGATCCGTGCCGCCCTGATAGCCTCGACCTTCGGCTTCGACACGAAGATCAACGAATACCACCGCGACAACTTCTAGCCCCCCTCATTCCCATTACCTCTTACCTATTACCTCTTACCTTCCATGCCTTCCCCATCCGGATTCCGTGTCGGCCTCGACGTCCTTCTCGACGAGCATCGCGATTGGCTCGCGGGGAAGCGCGTTGCCCTGCTGAGTCATCAGGCCGCGCTTGACCGCTTTGGCGCGACTTCCGCCGAGCGGCTTCGCGCTGAACTCGGCGACTCGCTCGTGGCACTTTTCGGCCCCGAACACGGTTTCGACGGCCAAGCCGCGGCTGGTGCGGAAACTTATTCATCGACTCACCCGCGCTGGGGCATTCCCGTTCATTCGCTTTATGGCGCCGTGCGCAAGCCGACACCCGAAATGATGCGGGGAATCGACGTAGTTGTCTGCGACCTACAGGATCTCGGCGCGCGCTGCTACACCTATCTTGCGACGTTGCGCAACATGCTCGAGGCATGCGCTGAATCTAACGTTGAGGCGATCGTGGCAGATCGCCCGATTCCTCTTCCGGGCATTGTCGATGGCCCGACAGCCGAAGAAAAGTTCTTCAGTTTTGTCGCTCCGCTGCCGATCCCGATGTGTACAGGCATGACACCCGCAGACACCGCCACATGGATTGCGAGCCATATAACGGGAAAAAGCGGCGCGCCGCTTTTTCTGCGGATCGCACCAATGCGCGGATGGGACAATAGCGGGCGCCGCAGTGCGGATTGGCCGGAGTTCATTCCGCCATCGCCTGGAATCCGCACTTGGGAGGCTGGCGCGACATACCTGGCTACCGTCGCGACGGAAGCGATTCCCGCAATCGATGTCGGGCGCGGCACAAACCTTGCATTCCGGCTTCTTGGCGCACCGTGGATCGATGCCGAAGCGCTTCTCGAACGTCTCGATGCCGCAAAACTTCAGGGCATCCGCTTCCACCAGCATTCGTACATCGCGGGAGTGAAACCATACGAGGGGCAGCTCATTCGAGGGCTGCGGATTTCCGTCACCGATACCGCCACGTTCCGTCCAGTAACAACCAGCGTGACAATCCTTGCCGCCATCCGCGACCTTTACGGAAGCGACGCGCTGTGGAAGTCCGATGGGATCCGTCCCGAATGGTTCGACAAACTCTTTGGAACTGATGCCACTCGCCTCGCGCTTCAATCCGGCGCTTCCGCCGCCGAAATCGTGGACACGTGGTGAAGCAATCGGGGTCTGTCCCCCTGCCATTGAGATAACAGGTAACAGATATCGCGACACCCGCAAAAAAAACGCGAAACCCTTCTTTCATCGGATTTCGCGTTTTTTATGGCTTAAAGAAATTGGCGGAGAGGGGGGGATTCGAACCCCCGGTGCCGGTAAACCCAGCACGACGGTTTAGCAAACCGCTGCCTTCAGCCACTCAGCCACCTCTCCGCAACGGTTTTTGGAGTTTACCTTATCATGGTTGCATTCGCAAGGGGAAAATGGGTTTTGCGAGCGCGAATCAGTGCGCGGCAAGGCGTTTTGCGGCATCGCGCGCCTCGGCTATTATTCCGTCCTCGCCAGGGATGACGCCGCCACGCATGAGCACATTGCCATCGCAGACCACGGTATCGACGCACGATGGATCTGCGGCATAGACGAAATCGCTCACGGCATTGAAACCAGGCACCAGCGGAACGGCATTGCGCTTGAGCAGAATGAAATCGGCAAGCGCACCCTCTCGGATTTCACCGGCGTCGAGTCCGAAGGCCTGCGCACCGTCGCGTGTTGCCATCTTGTAAATGCGTCCGGCGGAACCAGCCGTGGGGTCGCCGCTCTCGATCTTCGCGAGAAGCGCCGCCGCCTTCATCTCCGCGAACATCGAAAGCGAATTGTTGGAGCTTGCGCCATCGGTACCGATTATCGCGCGGCATCCGCCGAGTTCCACTGCATCGCGGAAACGGAACATTCCCGAGCAAAGCTTCATGTTCGACTGGGCGTTTTCAGCGATTACGGCACCACGGTCCGCAATCAGCCGGATGTCGCCATCGGTCAAATGGACGCAGTGCGCCATGATGGTGCGAGGACCGATTATGCCGCAATCATCGAGATACTGCACAGGGGTACGTCCGCCATGCTGCTCGCGGCAAGCCTCGACTTCCCCGGCAGTCTCGGAGACATGGATGTGCAGCATAGTATTCTCGGCGACCGCGCGCGCCGCGATTTCGCGAAGCGATTTTTCGCACACGGTATAGATCGCGTGAGGTGCAAGCATGGCGAAAACGCGGCCGGCGGTGGCCGAGCGAGGCAGCAACTCCGCCAGCTTGTCGTCGGTCGCGATGTTGCGCTTGTCGTTCAATCCCGGTCCGCCCGTCTCGATCGCCTGGATTGAAACCGCGCAACGGACGCCCATTTCCTGGGCGGCGCGCGCCACGCCCTCGGAGAACCAGTACATGTCGTTTGCGAAAACCGTGCCACCGTGGATCATCTCGAGGATCGCAAGGCGCGCGCCGGCATATACGATCTGTTCGTCGAGATGCGCCTCCGCCGGCCAGATGTGGTCGTTGAGCCAGGTGTCGAGCTTGAGGTCATCGGCAAAACCGCGGAGCAGGTTCATCGAAAGATGCGTGTGCCCGTTGTAAAACGCGGGCGCAAGGATGAACCCAGGCTCGGAAGTATCGCGCGACGGCGCGATACGCGTGATTTTGTTTCCCTCGACAGTTACGTCAACGGACTCGCCGTTGAAAAGAAGATTTTTGAAAGTCACTTTGCGGCTCCTCGGTTTTAAACTTGGAAATGGATAGATGATAAACAGTGCGATTATACAAAAACCGGGCTGATAATACATTCGTCTTTATCATCCGCGGCGCAATTGGTAAATTGGCATCTGTTGACCAACTGCGGAGGCATCGATCATGGGTGGCGGACAGACAGTAAACGAGAACACGATAGCGCGAATCAAGGTGAAGATGACGAAGGCGGAACTCGCCGAGGAAGACATCAGGGAAAGTTTCATCACAGGCGGAGGTTCGGGCGGACAGAAAATCAACAAGACTTCGTCATGCGTATGTCTCGAACACACGGTGACAGGGCTGCGCGTTCGGTGCCAGCGCACACGCTCACGCGAAGACAACCGTTGGATAGCGCGCGAGATGCTCGCCGAGAAGATTCTCGAAAAAGCGCATTCGTCCGAGTCCGCAAAAATCCAGGCAATCGAAAAGGAGCGTCGCCGCAAGAGGCGCAAGTCCCGCCGTCAACGCGCGATCATGCTCGGCGAAAAGCGCGCCCACTCGGCAAAGAAAGCCGCTCGCAGGCCGGTTTCGGGCGACGAATGATCCTTGTCCAAACGGGCTGCATGCCCACTCGGCAACAAAAAAACGGGGGCGCGCGGGATGAGTGTGTCCTATCTCCCCGGCCGCCCTTT
>JAZQOE010000088.1:0-11235 GCA_045627705.1 Kiritimatiellia bacterium
GTGGCCATAGCGAGGAGGTAACACCCGTTCCCATTCCGAACACGGCAGTGAAGGGCCTCAGCGTCGAGGGTACTGCGCGGGTAGCGCGTGGGAGAGTAGAACGCCGCCGGGACTTTTTTACGGGGCGCGGGGATCGAAGGACCCCCGCGCCCCTCCTTTTTCGCGCCCGCGCCCCGCGGGAAACGGGGCGCGAAACGGGGCCTGTCCCCGTTTCTCGTCGAGTTGATCGAGTTGTTCGATATGGGCGACTTGTCCGATCCCGGCATTATTGCGGCGAGTGACCGTTCGGGACGAACGGTCCCCCAGCCTTCGGACCAACATTTGGCGAAACAGGGAATCGCACGTCCCGCGCGGCCGCAATCGCGCAGGGGTCCCGAGGGCGAAGCCCCCAGCGACATCTGTTATCTGTTCACTGTTATCTGTTATCTCAAAACGGAGACACACCCACGCTTGCCTATTGGATTGTCATGTCATGGCGGAAATCGTGGTCTGTCCCCGTTTGTGACTCGCTGTGATGAAAATTGTGGTCTGTCCCCCGTTCCGCCGATGTCTATATGCCCAGTTCGATTTGCCCGCCACTTCTGAATTCCGCCGCCAATTGGCCAAGCGAGTGTTCATCGATTGGGATCCCGTGATTTCTCAGCCAATCAAGCAGTGTGTCAATACTGCGCGCGAACCATTGTCCGGTAATAACATAGGTGTCGCCAAAAAAATTGAGAGGGTGATTCAACTTATAGCGAACCATTCCGCCGGACATGAAAGTCTCAACAGGTTGGCCAACATAATAGCGTCGCAGAGGTGCGCCATTAGCGGTGTGCAACAATTTTGGCCCGGCATTCAAAAGTTCCTGTATGGCATCACGATCAAGAAGGTTGTTGATGGCGAGATACTTAAAACATGCCAAGGCTACTAGCGGTGCACCGAATTGTTCCTTAAGTCGTTCCCCAGGTGTAGTTGGTCGTGGCAAATATCCGCGATTTACAATTTCAAATTTGACTTCAATGCCAACCTGGTCCGCAATACGCTTAAGCAATTCAACCTTGCGCTTCGTATCACAATAGGGATGAAAATTGTGGTCTGTCCCCGCTCTTCCGATAAACTTTCAACCCGGTATTCTCACAATGCTTTGTCGCATCGAGTTGAAACAAAATCGTGGTGTGTCCCCGTTTCGTCCCGCGTGCGTTGCGACGGCGCCCTCGCCGTCGCACTCGCGCAGGGGTCCTGGGGGCGCAGCCCCCAGCGCCACTTGTTATCTGTTCACTGTTATCTGTTATCTCAAAATGTTTGTGTCGGGTTGGAAATCGGGGTCTGTCCCCGTTTAATCGAATAAATCGTTTTGTAAAATACGCGGCATAATTTACGGAATTGATGGAAAATTAGACTTGCGGCGATTTCCGAATATGATACGATTCTCCCATGGAACGCAAGAGAGCAATGAAGGACCGACCCGGAAGCTATTTTCTTTTCGGGCCGCGCGGCACAGGGAAGACAACTTGGTTGAAGGAACAGTTTCCAGATGCTGTGACCATCACGCTTTTGGCTTCTGATATTAGACGGGAACTTAGAACTTATCCCGAACGACTAGAAAACTATCTTTCAGGTGTCAATGAGGGGTCAACAGTTGTGATTGACGAAATTCAGCGTGCCCCTGGATTATTGGACATTGTTCACAACTTGATGGATGCCAGGCGAAAGATTCGCTTTGTGATGACAGGATCAAGTGCGCGCAAATTGAGACGCAATGCCGGTACGGACTTGCTTGGTGGCCGAGCGGCGCGACGGATGTGCCATCCTTTCATTGCTTCCGAGATGGGTGGAGATTTTAAACTTGATGAAGCCTTGAAATATGGAATGATTCCACTTGTTCGCTATCCGGAAAGTGGAACCCCGGATGAAATATTGAAGACATACTTAAGCCTCTATCTTGAAGAAGAAATCGCGGCTGAAGGCATTGTGCGCAATCTCGATTCTTTCGCCAGATTCCTGCAAGTCGCCAGTTTCTCGCATGCCTCCGTGTTGTCTGCAAGTACCATTGCAAGGGAGTCGGGCGTAAAGCGCAGTACGATAGATGCTTATTTCGACATTCTCGAGGATATGTTGGTGACTGCCAGGCTGCCTGTATTTACGAGAAGGGCAAAACGCCAGCTTGTAGGACACGATAAATTCTACTTTTTCGATTGTGGCGTCTTCCGCAGTCTTAGACCCAGGGGGCCGCTCGACAATCCAAACGAAATTGATGGCGCATGTCTTGAGGGTCTCGTTTTCCAGCACCTTCGGGCGTGGAATGATTATAAGGACAATCCTTCACAGCTCTACTACTGGAGAACTAAAAACGGAGTGGAAGTTGACTTTGTCATTTATGGAGAATCGACTTTCAAGGCAATTGAGGTCAAGAACTCGTCTTATGCCGAAAAGAAAGATGCATCCGGATTGGAAGCATTCCATACTGACTACCCCGAAGCACAGACAATGCTTCTCTACCGTGGTTCCAGACGGGTTAAATTGACGGAAAATGTTGATGCGATTCCAGTAGAGGAATTTCTTTTGTCTTTGGAGTAAGTAAAACCGGGGTGTAAATCGGGGCCTGTCCCCGTTTATGAGATTTTAATTAGCGGAAAATATCGAACCATTCCGTGGCGTTCGTCTCGGATAGGGCTGTCGCCATTCCGCCGTTTTCTGGACAATCTATGATTCCCCACCAATAGACGAAGCGCGTCGGGGCAAGGTTTTGCTTTTTCGATGTGTCTGGCAGACGCGCAAAAGCGCAGACAATCAGTTTGCCAGGTCCGATAGGAGCGCATACGGCCTTGCCGGATGACGCGGCGGGCGTTGCGCGGATATCGAGCGTCTTGGCATATCCTTCGATCATGCGATGTGCACTTTCGGCTGCCCGCCGTTCTGTTTCCTCGATGTCGCGCTTCGATCTGTTGACGGTTGTCGTGCGGGTGATTTTGACCCGTGATCCAGTACGCACGCGCATCGGTGGCATCCCTTCGATCTCGACCGGGGCGGTGTCTCGGTCGAGTTCCGCCTTTAGTGCGTCTAGTGCGCGCCGTAGGTTCTCGAGTCCCTGTGCCCTGGCTTCATCGTATGGGCCGACATAGATGTATGCGCCCTGCGCGCGCTTTGGAAGCCGCATGACCGCGACAACGCCGTTTTCTTCCGCCTCGAACGGCGTGAATTGCACCGAGGTCAGATTCACCGTGAGCAACCTTGGCTCTTCCTGGGCGAATGCAGCCAAAGTGCCAAGGACCATGATCGCCGCCAGCATGCTTTTCATAAAACCTCTTTTCATTTTGGAATCGCTTCCAAAAGTTTAATCCTTGTCCCCGCTTAATCCTGGCGGACGAGATGGACTACGCGGCAGCTCATCGGGTGAAAAATGGGGACAGACCCCGATTTTGGCGAAGCGACAAAAAGGGTCGCCACAAATGAAAGCAAAAGAGGTTTAATTTCCATGATGCTTTGAATGGTATCGGAACATTTGATTGCCGACAAGGGAAACAAAGGGTGTGTCCCTCCCGCTT
Organism: Kiritimatiellia bacterium; assembly: GCA_045627705.1. Classification (GTDB taxonomy): domain Bacteria; phylum Verrucomicrobiota; class Kiritimatiellia; order RFP12; family JBMNHG01; genus JBMNHG01. The sequence goes on from JAZQOE010000088.1 coordinate 3,528, forward strand.
CTCGTCAGTATTAAAGTTAAGGTGAGCGTGGGAAAAACGGCGCGCCGTTTTTCGTAAATCCATAATTGGTTTGTAACTCTGATAGTGCTATCGTATCGAAACGATGGCAGTCATTTAGGAGGCGCCACAATGCTCCAGCAACTTCATGTCAAGAATCTCGCGATTGTCGAGGAAGTGCGCGTCGAATTTGGCGCGGGACTGAATGTCATCACCGGCGAAACGGGCGCAGGCAAGTCCGTTCTCATCGGTGCGCTCGACCTCGTGCTCGGCGGCCGCGCCGATCGAAACGCGGTTCGCGCGGGTGCGAAGGAGGCGGTTTGCGAGGCGATTTTCCAACTCTCGCGGGAAACGGCGAAGGCCGTCGATGCGTTGCTCGACGAAGTCGGCGCGCCAGCCTGCGACGACGGGCAGCTCATAGTGCGTCGCGTCGTTTCCGCCACATCCGCCGGCAAGTGCGTCGTGAATGACGCCGCAGTTTCCGTCCAGACCCTGCGCCGTCTCGGCGCAATGCTTGTGGATATCCACGGACCCAATGAGAACCAGTCGCTTCTCCAGCCCGACTTCCAGCTTGATTTGCTCGATGCTTTCGGCGGTTGCGGCGACGAGCGGGCGAAGCACTCCGGGAAATTCCGCGAGATTTCCGATTTGAAACGCCGTCTCGAGGATTTGCTCGGCGCGGGGGATGTCGCCAGCGAAATCGACCGCCTCAAGTACACGGTCGAGGAAATCGAGGCTGTCAAGCCGACACCCGAGGACGAGATTGACCTTGTCCAGGCCCATGCCGAGGCGGCGAACGCGGAGGCGATCATCCAGGATGGTTCCGCCGTTGTCGGCATGCTGACGGAAGGCGAGGGGTCCGCATTCGACGTCCTCGCATCGCTACAGCAGCGTCTCGGCGAACTCGCCAACATCCTGCCCGAGGCCGCCGAATGGCGGAACGACGTGCGGCAGGTCACAGTGCAAATCCAGGAGATTTCGCATTCAGTCGAGGATCGCCTTTCGCGCGTCGAAAGCGATGCGGGCCGCCTGCAGCAGCTTGAGGAGCGCATGACCTCCATGCAGAAGCTGAAGCGCAAGTACGGGCAGACGGTCGATGAGATTCTCGGCGTGCTCGAAGCGTCGAAGGCGCGTCTTGCCGATCTCGCTTCCCGCGACGAACGCGCGGAATCGCTGCGTGCGGAAATCGCTTCGGCGCAATCGAAGCTCGATGCGATATCGAAGAAACTTTCGAATATGCGCCATGCTTCGGCCGACAAGCTTGCCGCGACCATCACCTCCGAATTGCGCGACCTCGGCTTCCTCCGCGCATGCTTCACTGTCGATGTCCTGCCCGCGACGCCGCGCGCCTCGGGCGCAGACAGCGTCTCATTCGGTCTCGCGCCGAATCCAGGCGAACCAGTGCGTCCGCTTCGCGCAATCGCATCGAGCGGCGAAATCGCGCGTGTCATGCTCGCCGCGCAGGCTGTGCTCGCGCATCATGACCGTGTGCCAGTGCTCGTGTTCGATGAGATCGACGCCAACATCGGCGGTGAAACCGGCCGCGCAGTTGGCATGAAACTGCGGGCTGTCGCGGAATCCCACCAGGTGATTTCCATCACCCACCTGCCGCAGGTCGCCGTGTTTGGCGACAGGCATCTCGTTGTCGCGAAGGGCGCGGAAGGCGAGCGCACCGTTTCGCGCATGGCGCCTGTCGAAGGAGAGGCGCGCGCCGAAGAAATCGCGCGCATGCTCGGCGGCGATTCGCTCACCTCCGTTTCGCATGACCATGCCCGCGCCCTGCTCGACGCCGCCACGCGCGCAAAGGGCGGGCAACCCAGGAAAAGCGGCAGGGCGAAATGACAAGCACCATTTCAACTATCGGGGACGACGGCGATACCGTGGCTTTGCCCGGAGGGCCGAAACGACTCGGTATCGCGCCGCCTCCAAATGGCGCAAGCCGCTTCAAGCTGACAGTTGCATACGATGGCACCGCGTACGCCGGATGGCAGGTGCAGCCTGGCGAAGTGACGATCCAGGATGAGATTGAAAAGGCGCTCAAGCTGATTGTCGGGCACGATTGCAAGGTGCATGGAAGCGGACGCACCGATGCCGGCGTCCATGCGCGCGGTCAAGTCGCGCACGTCGATCTTTTCACCCGCATGGATGCAAAGGCCGTCCTCCGCGCCCTGAATGCGCGTTTGCCGCAGGATATCCGCATCGTCGCCTCCGCCCGCGCCCGCGCGGACTTCCATGCGCGCCGTTCCGCACATTCGAAGGAATACCGCTATACGGTCTGGGCGGGACCCGTGATGCCGCCGCACATGCGTCTCACCGCCGCCCATATCTACAAGATGCCCGACATCGAGGCTATGCGCGACGCCGCGAAACGCTTTGTGGGGCGCCACGATTTCGCCGCGTTCACCGCGAATCCGCGCCGCGAGATCGAGACTACCGTGAGAACAATCTACGATTGCCGCGTCACTAGGTCGGGACACACCGTGACATTCGCTGTCCGCGGAGAAGGCTTCCTCTACAAGCAGGTCCGCAGCATGGCGGGCTTCCTGCTTCGCGTCGGCTCCGGACACGAACGGCCCGAGGCCGTCGAAGCCCTCCTCGACGCCCATGCCCCACGCACCGCGCGCGTTCCCAGTGCACCCGCTTGCGGTCTCACCCTTTGGCGCGTTTGGTACCCGCGAAGAATTTCAAGAGAAGATACGAAATGAGCGAACCATCGAAAATGACAGCGCCTCGCGGAATGCGTCCGCACATAGGCCTCTTCGGCCGCCGCAATGTCGGCAAGTCATCGCTCTTCAATCGGCTGATGCGTCAGGACGCCTCGATCGTTTCCGCAGAGGCCGGCACCACTGCCGATCCTGTCGAGCGCATGGCGGAACTGCACGGCGTCGGCGCGGTTCAGTTGATCGATACCGCGGGCATCGATGACGAAGGAACGCTTGGCGAAGCGCGCGTCGAGCGCACGCGCCGCGCCCTCGACCGCGTGGATGTCGCATTGCTTGTCACGGACGCCTGGGGCGATTGCGAACGCGATCTCCTCTCGCTTTTCAATTCCCGCCACACGCCCGCAATCGTCGTCTGCACAAAACGCGACATCCGCGAAGGCGACGCCCTCGAAACCGCGGCGCGCGCCGCAGGCGCGAAGACAGTCCTATCCTTTGCTTCCCCTGAAAATACTGGGCTTGATGTGATTCTCGCCGTGATTGGCGATGCCATCCAAAGCGCGGGAAAAACGGAGAGCCCCGTTATCGCGGCCGACTTGGTCCCGCCGGGCGGCGTAGCCGTACTCGTCGTGCCGATCGACAAGGAAGCACCGCAGGGGCGCCTCATACTCCCGCAGGTGCAGACAATCCGCGACATGCTCGACCATGGCCGCGTTACGATTGTCACCCGCGACACCGAACTCCAGTCCACGCTGGCTGCGTTGAAGGAACCGCCATCGATAGTCATCACCGACAGCCAGGCATTCAAGCGCGTCGCCGAAATCGTGCCGCGCGATATCCCGCTCACATCCTTTTCCATTCTCTTCGCGCGTTTGAAGGGCGATCTTGCATCCCTTGCGGAAGGCGCGCAAGCCATAGAAAAGCTTAGGCCTGGCGACCGCGTCCTCATTGCGGAGGCATGTACGCATCACCCTGTCGATGACGACATCGGCACTGTCAAAATCCCGCGGTTGCTCGAAAGGAAAGTCGGGGGCAAACTGCGGATCGACCATGCGGCAGGCCGCGATTTCCCTGACAATGTAGGCGACTATAAACTCGTGGTCCATTGCGGGTCATGCATGCTGAATCGCGTCGAGACCCTTGCCAGACTGGGCAAGGCCGCGTCTGCCGGCGTTCCAGCGACAAACTACGGCATGGCCATCGCGGCTTGCCTGGGAATCCTTCCGCGAGCCATGGAGCCCTTTGGTTCGAGGGCGACAAGCGGCCCGTTACCTTGGTCGGCATCAATTTCCGCGCCTCTAAGCGCAACATCGACGAACCGGTGTTCGCGAAGATGAGAGGGTGATGGGCGCGTACATCGACACGGGCTACAAGCCTGATTGAGATAACAGATAACAGTGAACAGATAACAGATGTCGCTGGGGGCGGCGCCCCCAGGACCCCTGCACGGTTCCCCGTTCGCCAAAACATAGCCCGAAGGCCGGGGGACCGTTCGTCTCGAACGGTCATGCGCCGCAATCATGCTTGGATCGGACACGTCGCCCATATCGAACAACTCGATCAACTCGACGTGAAACGGGGACAGACCGCGATTTTGCTCGCTGACGATTTATGGACAGACCTTGGGGTCGGGGACCCTGGTGGCGACTGGGGGAAACGGGCTTCCTGATCCTCAAGTCGAAAGGAAAGTAACCAAAAAGCGTAGTCTGGAAGCGAGATTAAGGGGGTATTAATTTTAGGTCTGACAATTTCTACCCTCTTAACTTGACAACATTTGGCGGAGTGCGATATAATTTGGCCCCGATGAGCGTGTATAAGCGAGAAAACTACCTTCGGACGATTCGCGGATTTTACCACGACCCAGAACTAATTAAGGTTATTACCGGCGTTAGGCGATGTGGCAAGTCCTGTCTTATGGAGTCTATTGCCCAGGAACTGCGCGAAAACGGAATCGACGAACACCACATCGTCTATCTCGACCTGGATATCCGCAAATACCGGAAGATCAAGACCGCCGATCAACTCGAGTCCTTGATTGATGAGATGACGGCGGACGACGGGAAGACCTATCTCTTCATTGACGAGGTTCAGAACGTCACGGATTTCGAGACGGTCATCAACGCCTTTCGCGAGGAGGGGCGGCACTCTATTTTCATTACGGGATCAAACTCTTATCTGCTCAGCGGAGAACTCGTCACGAAACTGACCGGTCGTTACGTCGAGTTCGAGATGTTCCCCCTCACATTTGACGAATATCTTGGAATGAAACAGTTTCTCGGGAAGACGATTTCTCCGAACCTTGTCGATGAATTCGACCTGTTTCTGAGGCAGGGCGGCTTCCCGAAGGCCGTGCAGTACGATACGCCCGAGGATCGTCGAACGTACATTGCCAGCGTCATTGCCGAAATCTTCCAAAAAGACATCAAACGACGCATCAAGATCCGCAACGTCGCGGCGTTTCAGCGCGTCCAGACATACCTCATCAACAATTTCGGCGCAACGACCAGTCTGTCCAATCTGGCGGAGGACTTGGACCGGGCCGGAGTCCACATCAAACGCGAAACGCTCGACCGGTACATCACCATCCTCAAGGATGCAAAGATCCTGTGCGAATGCAATCGTTTTGATTTGAAGTCCCGTCGTTCGATCGGCGGCGAGCAGAAATTCTATCTGTCGGACCTCGGTTTCTATTTTGCCACGAATACGGATAACCGAATCAATTACGGACCAGCCCTTGAGAATGCCGTCTATGTCTATGCCCGAACGCACGGCTGTTCCGTCGGCATCGGTAGAATCGGTGCGCTTGAATGCGACTTCATCTTCCGGCATGGAGACGCCGATTACGCCTACGCCCAAGTGGCGATGACCATCATGGTCGACAAAACTACCGAGAACCGGGAATACGCGCCGCTGGAGAGGATTCGCGACAATTATCCGAAATTCGTCCTCACTCGCAACGACCCCATCCAGAAGCGCAACGGCATCATCCACGAGAATCTGCCCTACTTCATGAAGCAGGGCCGCGCCTTTGGCGTAAGTTGATTTCAGCATCCGACAAGGAAAGACAGTGAAAGGGAAAAGAAAATGAAAATCGAAAAAGTGTGGAAGACCTTGCTTGTTGCTTCATCACTCGTACTTTTTACTTCCGCCGCGAACGCGGCGACGAGGATTGAATTCCGCGACTATGATGCGACTACCGGGACGTTCACGAACGCCGTTCGGGACTGTACGCTCGTGACGAGCGAAACGCGGACGCTGTCGAACGGATGGTGGGCGGTCCAGGGTACGGTCACGATTCCGGAAGGCAACCGGCTGGTCGTTCAGGGCGACGCGCATCTCGTCCTCTGCGACGGGGCAACGCTGAGGATTCTTGCGGCGGACACTGGTCTGGCGGCCATCCTTTTGAGCGGGAAAAACTCACTCACGATCTATGGGCAGTCCTTGGGCTCGGGATCACTGGAGGCGGTTGGCGGAGGTGTGAATCTCGGGGATTCGAGAACGGATCCCGGCGCGGGCATCGGCGGTGATTCGAATCTCTCGGGCGGCATGGTGACGATCAACGGCGGCACCGTGACGGCGCGGAGCGGCAGGAAGGTTGTTCCCGATTCAATAGATTCCATAGTTGGTTTTGCGGGCATCGGTGGCAACCAAGCCACGGTGACAATCAACGGCGGCACGGTGTTGGCGCAGTGTTTGGGAGGGCTTGGCGTTGGCATCGGCGGCAATGACGCCAGGGTGACAATCAATGGTGGCGTCGTAACTGCGCAGGGGATGGGAAATAGCCAGCTTGGCGCATGCGATATCGGCAGTTACGTTGCGGGTTGCACCGTGACAATTGGCGGAGGCTCGATAGATGCGTTCAGCATTCGGGGCGACATCCGGATTTCCGGCGGCATCTTCACCATTCCGATTCCGGATAATTGGTGCGCGGACCAGTTTGCCCCTTCGGGCAATGCGGATCCGGCCACACAAGGCAAATATCCCCACGCGGTCGTTCCCGGATGGACGGTGACGATCGGTTCCCACCCGAAAACGACTGCGGTCTGGACGAGTGGCAACGGGGTGGTGTCGAATGCGGTTGAAGGATCGTCCTTTAAGGTGCCGGACGGGTCGGAGAACGTGACGGTACACTTCACGGCACACTCCGATTACGTCCTTGAAGGCGAGGCGACGGTGGCGCTTGGTACGGTGACGGAAGACATCGTCTTCGGCGTCGGGAACGAGTTCGCGGTACCGCGGGGCTATTGCCCGCTTGGCGACATTCCCTATCTGGATTGGAACGGTTCGCAAATGACCAACGCGGTCCTGTCGAAGTACGACTATGCGTTGGTGACGGATGCGACCGAGGAAATGACGGAGGGCTGGTACGTGGTGGCGCAAGACATCGAACGCGACCGCATCAAGGTGACTGGCGCGGTGAACCTCGTTCTTGTGGATGACCGTGAACTCTCGGTCAGCGGAACCCGCGACGATGTACCGGGGATAGACGTTTCCGGCAGCAACAGACTGACGATTTACGGGCAAATCAAAGGCACGGGGCAAGTGACGGCGAGTGGCGGCGAACGCAGCGCGGGCACCGGCGGTGGCGCGGGCGGATACGTGCCAATCAACGGCGGCACGGTGATTGCGCAGAGTGCCAATGCCGGCGCGGGCATCGGCGGCGGCAGCCTAGCCGAGGGCGGCATCGTCGCGATCAACGGCGGCACGGTGACGGCGATGGGCGGCTGGGGCGCCACGGGCATCGGCGGCGGCTGGGGCAAGGGTGGCGGCACCGCCACGATTTGCGGTGGCGCGGTCACGGCGAAGGCGGGCATGCAAGGCGAGTCTGACGTCAGCGGCACGGTGTCGATTTCCGGCGGCATCTTCGGGATGGAGCCGCAGGACGCATGGCTGGCGGAAAAGCGCATGGTGGTCCCGAACCCGGATGAAGCGACCCAGGCGGACTATCCGTGGGCGGTGGTGCCGTCCTACACGGTGACGATCGGGACGCTCTCGCACTTGACCGCCGCGTGGACGAGCGGCGACGGATCGGTGACGAACGGGATCGACGG
>JAZQOE010000089.1:0-25803 GCA_045627705.1 Kiritimatiellia bacterium
GGTAATGTGCTGGCCTGTGACATGGTGGATGTGGTACGTTCTTTTCACGGAGGCTTCCTTCTGCCGGGTTGGTTTGATTTCGCCCATTATAGCAGACGGAGGCCTCCGTCTTGTTTTCGCGCCCCCATGGGGGCGTGGCGGCGGCCCGCCCGCGCCGCCCTTCGGACGGCGCGGGTCCCCGGGCCTCGCCACGAGGCGGGCTGTGCCGCCGGCGCCCGCCGGGGGTGTCCGAGTTGATTGTGCAATTTGCACGGCGGACTACGCCAACAAGGACGATGACGGTAGCATCGTCAACGGCCCGTCGCTACATAAGATTGGCACCGGCACCGGGAACCAGGTCTATGGCTGGGGGCTCTACGCCGTTGATGACCGGGAGACGGCCGAGTGGCTTTTGGGGTCTGTCCCTGTCTTCTCATGGTGGTTTAGCGTTCTTCGCGGCAATCGACGACGGGCCTGCCATCGACAAGTTTCCACGAGACGTGGATGCGGCCCCAGGGTGTCGGGACAATGCCGGAGGCACTTGTCACGCCGGCGGAAGGACGAGGATTGACGCTGTATGTCGCGAAGCCGGGGGAGGTCGGTTCGACGCCGAGGATGTAGTCGGTTATGATGCCGGCGATCGAGGTGTCGGGGTGCGATTCGTCGCCAGCGCCGCGCGTGTAGGGCGTAAGGCATTCGCTGGTGAGGCGGGCGCCTTCCCATGCGGGGTCGATGAATTCCTTCCAGCCATGTTCCCAAAGGCGCTTCTGCGCGTCTTCGGCGAAGCCATACTCGTAGAGTCCGCGCACGAAGAGGGCCTGGAACTTGCCGTGGTTGTGGCGTTCGATCGACTTGCGGATCGAATCAGCCTCCTCCTGCGTGCAGAAGCGCGTGGCCAGGGCCAGGGCATTGCCTTCGCCCTGATAGTCATCGCCTTCGATCGCGCCTTTGAAGCGGCCCTTGCCGGCATCCCAGAAAACCTTGCGGATTGTCGCGGCAAGTTTTTCCGCGGTTTCGCGCCATGTCGCGGCTGTCTTGTCGTCGCCAAGCCACTCGGCGAGACTCGCAAAGTCTTGGTAGGTCTTCCAGAGCAGGACGTTCATGTAGAAGCGGTGCCATGTTGAAGCGGCGCCGAAATCGAGTTCGCTCGCATGCTTGCTGGTTTCGATGCGCTGCTCGAAGAGCCCGTCGTCGCGTGTGTACGAGTGCAGGTATTTCGCGAGATCGCGGGCGGCGGGATAAAGTTCGAGCGCGAGCGCACGGTCGCCCGAGTGGAGGATGTGGTCCCACAGGACTGGAAGGAACCATGCCGCAAATTCGTCGGAGGCGAATGGACCGTAGTCGCCAGATGCGAGTGGGCCATGCGATTCGGGGAAGGGGCAGGCCTGGGTATAGCCCTCGGGTGTGCGGTTCTCGGCAAGCATTCGGAGCGAGCCGGGCATGTACGGGCTGTCATAGCCCCATGCGGCGTACATGTTGCGCTGCCCCCACCAGAGATCGCCACTCCATACGAGGCGGTCGCGTTTTGCGCCATCGGAGAGATAGGCGTAGGTCGGACCGAGCACACCGTTTGAATCTACGGCGGCGGGGCACTGGAGCGGTTCCGTACGCGCGGGAATGGCGGCCATCTGGCAGGTGCGGACGGACATGCGCCAGATCGCGGCGATCCGCGGATCGGAGCAGTCGAAGGCGCCGATTACAGGCTCGGCGGCATGGGTCCCGCGGTTTTCCAGCGAGAAGCGAGAGATCGTTACCGACGTGCCGGGAGTGTCGAGCGTGAAGCGGACATAGCGCACGAGACCTTGCTCAAGCGGGGCTTCGTAGCGGCCCGGACGATCGATGGGGAAAAGATCGAAGCGGTTCGTGCTGGCTGGCAGGATCGGAAGGATGATTTCAGGGCCCATGTATTGGGCGCGGGTTTCGTGGACGAAGTCACCCGTGTCGCACAGGCTGCCGGTATGGCATGCGTACGATAGGCGCACTACGGGCGCACCCTGGAAGTCGGACACTGCGAAGACGGGATAACCGCCTTCGCAATCGGGTCCGTAGTCGATGACTGCGACAGGGCGTTCGCCGCCCTCTTCCCAGGAAAGACGGATTTCAGAATCGACAGGAAGCATTTTCATGATGTCAGCTTGATTTGTATTCGGATTGTTGATTATGCGGTTCTACAAAATCGCGGCATAGCCGAGGACCGATGGTCAGAGAACTACGCGGACGGTGACGATCTTGTGGGCGCTGGCCTCGACGGTCACGGTCTTGCCCGAGACCTTCGCGGCGGGCGCCGACTTGTCGGGCAGTTCGCGGAGATCTGTCATCGACGCGGACTTGACCTTGCGGTAGAAGACGAGCTTTTCGGTCTTCTTCACGCCCTCTGGATTCCAGAGACGGACGATTAGGCCATTGCCGTCCTCGGCTGTCTTGATCGCCGAAACCGCGAGGTTGCCGCTTGCGGCCTCGAGATAGCCGAATGTCGCAGGGGCGTCGCCCGACATCGGGGGGAAGCCGGATGGACGGGCGCCGGTCTGGCGGGTGAAGATGCCGGCCTGGAGTTTCTGGAGTTCCTTGAGCGCGGCGGCGCGCGGAAGCTTTCCTGCGAATGGCATGAGCGCGAAGCGGTGGGTGAGCTTGCCGATTTCGAGGCCGTCGGGCTCGCCGGCGGTGCCAACCGTCTTGCGGAACGAGCGCAGGAGCGTGACGAGCATCGTGCGTTCCGCGTCGTCGCGCACGCCGCCTTCGTGGAGCGCGCCAGCGGAGATGAACGCGAGGCCTCGCTTGCCGGCGCCTACGCATTCGATTCCAAGGAATGGCTTCTCTTCGACTTCCATCTCCTCCCAGTTCACCGTGGCGGGATCGAGTTCGATCTTGCGCTCGGTGAAATCATACGGATGGTGGGCGAAGTAGGTCTTCGCGGAAGAGCAGCCGGTGGGGAGCAGCAGACGGAGACGATGGTCTTCGACATTGTTGTCGAGCGAGGTCTCGACATCGACGACCTTTGCGCCGCGGCGGAGCGTGATCACGCTGGAGATGCGGAGTGTGACGCGGTCGTCGGACGGTTTCTCGGCGCGCTGGTCATAGCGGCGCGGGAGCGACATATCGACCGTCACCCTGAATGCGGCGGCCTCCGGGCCATCCTGCGTGCAGGAGACCTGCGCGGCGCATGCGGAGGAGAGGAATTGCTCGTCGTTCAACGAGTGGCCGTGGAACCAGCCGTCGCCGACCTCGCTGCGATCCTCGAAAAGCATCAGGCCAGGATAGACTTCGCCGGTCTGCTTGTCGGTAAGCGTAAGCGTGCCATTGCCCGCGATTTCGATCGCGATGAATTCGTTCGCGGCGGAAGCGGGCCCGGTGCGGAGGGTGCCTGCGCGGCGGACGGCGTGTTGTACGGGGCGCACGCGGACTGACGCGAAGCCACACGCTGGCATTGGAATCTGCGCGGCGACAGTGTAGCGCGAGAATGGGCCGTGGCTTTGGAAGCAGAACTTCGCGTAGTGCGAGCGTTCGTCGGTGTGCGGGATGAAGGCGAGGCGCTGGTACGGGATTTCGTTGCCCGCGGCGTCTTCGAGCACGAACGCCTTGATGTTCTGGGTGTTGAAGCCATCGTGGAAGCTTGGCCAATCTGGCGGGAGGTCGATGTCGAATACGCAGACTTCGTCGCGCGAGAAGGGCAGGGGATTGACGAGCGTGAGGGTGAAGTCGCCTTCGCCCCTGGCAAGGTCCTTGCATCCAGCGGTAAGTGCGCCGAGCGCCTGCGCACGGAGCTGGAGCGCCATCACGCGGACCTGGTCGAAGCGTGACATCTGGTCGCGGTGGACCTGGTCGATCGAGCAACCGCAGATTGTGTCGTGCGCGTGGTTGGTGATAAGCAGGCGCCATGCGACATTGAGGTATCCCTTGGGGATGCCGGCGCCTTCGAGGTTCGCGAAGGCGACAAGCGGCTCAGCCCATTTCTCAACGAGATTCTGGCAGATATCGTTCTGCTGCTTCACGTGGATGCGGGCGGACGGGCAGTGGGGGATGAGCCAGCGGTATCCGCAGAGTGTCTCGCCTGGATCGCGGAGTTCGCCCTTCTTCACGGGCGCGTTCTTCACGGTCTTGCGCGCGGCCTCGAAGAAGCGGGGCAGGGTGGAGTGCTGGACCTTCACATTCGGGCATGCGCCCTCGATCGCGCCGATGTAGAAGCCGACATTCGCGGCGGGGGCGATGTGGTCCATCGCGTCCATCAGGCAGAGCGTGGTGGCGTTGCAGCGGCCGACTTCATGATCGACATAGTCCTTGATTTCCCGTCCGCACGCGCGTTGCTTCGCGGCGAGAATCTTTTCGGGGTCGCCCTTCGCTTCCTCGATTTCCTTCGCGAGCCAGGGGCGCTCGTAGTAGATGACGGACTCGCCCTCCATTACGGAACGCGGAACAGCGAAGGCACCGTAGCCTTGCATGTCTTGCAGTTTGAAGGTGAAGCAGCGGGATCCATCGGGGGCTTCCCACTCGAAGAACATAGGGGTGTTCGATTCGTTGGTGCCGCGGCCCATCACCGCGTCTGGCAGGCCGAAGCCCTTGAAAATCTGCGGCATCTGCGAAGGATGCCCGAACATGTCGCAGATGAAGCCAACAGGCATCGGCTCCGCTCCCCATTCGCCGGAGATGCGGCGTCCGAGGAGCAGGTTGCGGAGGAGCGCTTCGTCGCCCGGACAGAACAGGTCCGGCATGGTGTACCAAGGCCCGATGAGGATGCGCCCGCACTGGATGAGCTTCGCGAGGCGTTCCTTGTTTTCTGGACGTATTTCAAGGTAGTCCTCGAGAACGCACGTCTGGCCGTCGAGCTGGAAGTAGCGGAAGTCCCCATCCTCTTCCATGAGGTCGATCAGACCGTCGATGAGTTTCACGAGAAGGTAGCGGTACTCCTGGAACGGGCGGTACCATTCGCGGTCCCAGTGCGTGCCGGAGATGTAGTGTGCGTCGAGTTTCTTGGTTGCCATGGCTGATACCCGTTTGGGTTATTCAAGAACGAGCTCGCCCCATTCGCCGGGCGCCAGTTGCGCCTCGGAGGGCTCGTCGTTTACGAGGTTGGTGAACTGGTTCGCCCAGTAGGTGCGAGCGGTGTTGATGCGTCCGGCGGCATCGGACGAAATGAAGCCGATATCGCCGCGCAGCAGCGTTTCGGGACGCGCCTCGAGACCAAGCAGCGCCCATGGAATCGCGATTTCGACGGCGTAGGTGTCATTGCCGGTCGCGCGCTGCGCCACCGCGATGTCATCGCGGAGCTCAACGCGGTCGAAGGGCTTGGGGTAAACTGGCGAAACGTAGGTGTGGTGCAGCTCGGCCGGGGCTTCGGGATCGTTCGGACGCATCAGCACCGCGACAGTCTTGCCCTCCATCGGCGCGACGACAACGCGGAAGTCGCGGTCGCGCGGTGAATCTTCACCGGCGAGGCCAAGCTGGATGTCGAGCGCGTCGCCGGTCTTGAACAGACGCTGGAACTCGACGCCGGCGTTCTTCCACGGGCTTTGTTCGCGGACATTGACGAACGCATAGAGGTTCGCATCGTCGTACGCGAGTTGCGCATGCAGCCATTCAGGGGAGTTCTGATGCTGGATCTTGACGGCTGGAATGTCCTTCCATTCGCTGTCCACGGCATCGATCTTCGCCTCGGCAGAGATACGCTTGATTCCCCAGCGCTTTGGCTCTGCGGCCTTGCGAGCGCGTTCGATGTTCGCGGCGTCGGCCGCGACGATGTCCTGCTGGGTGATGGAGATTTCGCCGCCGTCGTAGCGGCGGATGGAATCGAAGCCGTCGAGGGTGAGCAGCATGCCAGCCTGGCGCGCGAGGCCGATCGTCATGCGCGCCTTGCCATCGGACTGGCGGACGAACGAGCCATTGAACGGCTCGCCGCCATTGCTGAATCCGGAGAGGTCCATTCCTCGCAGTTCCTCCTCGGTTGCGGGAAGCGCGGCGGAGGGGAGACGGCCATCCTCGAAGAGCGTGCCGACGAACAGACCATCGGTGGTGAAGAAGTAGTCCTGGCCGAGATTGCCGCGGATCTGGAATATCTCACCGATGTCGCCGCCGAAGTCCGCGATGCCGCAGAACTTGAGGGAGCCGATGAGAAGACCGGGCGAGGGCATTGGCGCGCGGTGCGAGCCGTGGACCTGCGGATAGCGGTTGGGATACGACCAGAGGCAATCGCCTGTCGCGAGATCGTTGGCCATGAGGACGCCGCCTTCGACAACGCCGCCGCCGAAACTGATCACGCGGTCGGCGACCGGGCGGTTCTCGCCATAGATCGTGACGGGGAATTGCTCCATCGCGGCAGCGGAGTAAATCGGCGCGCCATCGCTTGCGAAATGGTCAACGCGGCAGCGGAAGGTGCGTCCCTTGCGATCGTTGATGAACATCGTGAGATCTGGTCCGGGAGCGGAACCCCAGCCGCAATCAGTCAGGAGTGTGTCGGGGATGAACTCGCATTCGTCGAGCGAAACCGCGCCATCGGTGTTGAAGTCGTTCCATACCACGCTGCAGTTTTTGCCATGGTCGCCGAAGTCGATCGCTGGAAGAAGTTCGCCGAGATACTCAAGGCTGGCGATGGCGGCGACAGGCTGCCAGCGTCCGTTGCGCTTGAAATAGATCGCGTTGAAGCGATTGTAGAGGCCGACGAAATGCAGATAGCGGCGCATCTTGCCCGAGGCGTCGCTTTCGAAGAAGTTCGGGCGGGAATACCAGTGATGCCCGCTCCAAAGCGCGAATGTCTCGTTCTTCTTGATGTCGGGGCACCAGAGTATCTCCTCGAGCGTCCAGGTGTGGGACTTGCGGTCGAGACGGATCTTCAGCGGACCGCAGTAAACGAGATCGGGGTCCCACGGATCTGCGTAGGTGTCGCGCGAAGCGTAGCCGGTGTTGCCGATGTAGTCATGGTCGAGTCTGCCCTTGCGGTTCCATACGGAGACGCGGCGCGGATTCATCGACCTTTCGACAACCCACACCATTCCGTCGGCGCCGACGGCGATGGAACTCATGTTCGCCATGGCTTCTGGCACGAACTTGCCGGAACGGTTGCGCCCGCCGCGCTTGCCGCAGGTGTAGGCGGTCTTGCCCTTCGCGTTGATTGCCTTCACCTGCTGGTCGCGGCCGACATCGGCGAGGAGGATGTTGCCTTCGCCATCGACGGCGATCGCGGACGCAACAATGTCGGAATCTCGGATCGCGACATCGGCGGTCTCGCCGGAAGCGATATCGAGGGCGATGACTTTCGCATCGCCCACGAGCGCGTAGAGCTTGGCGCCATCATTCGAAAGCGTGATCGAACGGGCTGGGATGGTGAGTTCGCGCCTGGCGGTCACTGCCGCTGAAGATGGATCGAGGAAGGCGACGAGGCCGTTCGTGAAGGCGACGGCGATCTGTGCGTTGTCAGCGGCAATCGCGCATGCGGGCGCGTTGGGCACATCGTCGAAGAGCGAAGCGATTGGCAGTTCAAACGGGCGCGCGCTGCCATCGAGCGTAAACGGCGCGAACTTGCCGGTCTTCAGCTCGTAGCGGTGGAGCAGGCTGCCATCGGATGCGATCACGTGCGTGGCATTCGCGGCGAGAAGCGGCGCGCCGCCATTTACGCCCCAGCGCTTTTTGCCATCGGGACCGACAGCGACAATCGCATGGCCGCCTTCCGCCCCAGCCCAGCCGATGACCATCCATCCATCGGCTCCGGCGGCGATGGAACAAGGGTCGTTGTGGTCTGCTCCCCATGCGCCGGAAGTGTCGATGGTATCCCATGCGGGTTCGCCTGGGTTGTAGAAGCATTCATCGAAAGCGGCGGAAAGGCCAGTGTGGGTGAGGCCGCGCACACGGTACGTTCCGGGATCCACGAGACGCCCTGCATCATCGAGACCATCCCAGAGTACTTCGAGAGTCTGGGTCGCGGTGCTGGTGTCGGATGCGATCGCGTAGTCAAGCGGCAGGCAATCCGCGGCAAGGTTGCGGACGCGGTGGCCGTCGGGAGTTTCGATCACGAGCGTGAAGCGAGCGGCATTCGCGGGGACCGTGACCCTGATCGGAATCGTGCCGGGGAGCTTTTCGGTGTCGCCGACATACTTGCGCGGCTCGATGTTGCCGGTAGAGGAAAGACGGAGGTCGCCCCACGCATTGTTGGACTTCCAGTAGAACTCGCGCGACGTCACGCCGGGCTGCATGTTGTCGGCATAGCGGTGGACAGGCCATTTCTTGCCTGTGATGTCGCCCCAGAGGAATTCGTTGCCCTGGCGGATGACGACCCCGCCGGTGATTTCGGGGACATCCTTGAAGATCATCTTCCATGGAATGCGGATCTCCTGGATGAAACCGGCGCCGGGACCGGATTCGGGACCATCGGCGCGACGGTAGGCCATCTGTGCGCCATCGCCGAGATCGGCGGAATCGGGTTTGCCGCAGAGGACGTCGAATGCGCCGCCATCACCACCATCGACGTAGGTCACATGCATCACTGGAATCTGCTTGGGCTCGAAGAACCAAGTGGTGAAGTGGACTATGCGGTCGGCGTTGATGCGGATCTGCCATGAATCGGACTTCCATCCCTCGGTGGGGGCGAAATCGGGATCGACGGTGTTGAACATCGGCGTGGGGTCGAGCCACTTCGCGGCGAGATAGTAGTAGTCCTTGTCCCACATCGCGGCCGCTTCGACCGAGTATGCGTTGCGGACATTGCTGTCGGCGAAGACGCAGATCCGGCCGGACCAATCCCAGTCGGAGAGATCGCCGTCGATAGTCACCGCGCCAGGCGCGGGAACGGCGGTCATCCCTTCGTTCTGCGTCTGGCGACCGAGCATGTTTTCGCCGGCGCCGGAGATGGTTGCGAAAAACCCTGCCGCGATTGCGGTAGCGGTGAATGCGAGAGGTTTCAAACTTTTCATGATTTCAATATTACTCCATTGCCCATCCTAATTGCACGTTGAAATCATAGTTTCGCGATGCTACCATCGAAACCCGACTCTTTGATGCTGGATGACGGTCAAATGAAGAATGCAATTGTGATTGTCGCGGCGGTCATCGTGATCGCTTTGCCATTCATCTTCCGCAAGGCGCCTGAAGCGGGCGTTTGGCGCGAGGGCGATCCCGTGCTTGTCGCGGTGTCCCCGCACAACGAGGCGATCAGGCAGGAATTCGCCGATGCATTTTCTCGCTGGCATAACGAACACTATGGGAAGCCGGTGAAGATCGAATGGATTGCCATCGGCGGAACCACCGAGATCATGCGCTATCTTTCCTCTGAATACGTCGGTTCGGCGCAGGCATGGTGGCGTCGGCAGGGACGCGACTGGCCGGAAGGCGGCACCGATGCCCTTCTCGATGGCTCGTTCAATCCAGAAAATCCACCGGCGGATTCCGATGCCGCCGCGATTGCGCGCTGGGAGGCGATCCGCGACTTGTGGGTCGCATTCCGCGGGAGCGATGGCACAAACGCCCCTTCCGCGCGAATCGACATCTTCTTCGGCGGCGGAACTTACGACCACGGCCGCGCGGGTTCGCAGGGCATGCTTGTCGATCCATGGAATGGCGAAGGCGCTCCGGCCGGTATCTTCGCGGACGAGAATGGAAACGAATTGATCCCCGAGGGCCTCAGCGGTGAAATCTGGCGCGACAAGCTTTATTTTGGCACGGTGTTGAGTACATTCGGCATCTGCTGCAATCCCGATCGACTGAGGGACCTTGGTTTCGAGGGTTCCCCCAGGGTTTGGTCCGATCTCGCCGATCCGCGACTTGCCGGCAATGTCGGCCTGACCGACCCAACAAAGAGCGGAAGCGTCGCGAAGGCTTTCGAGATGATCGTACAGTCGCAGTGCCGCATACACATGCGGAACGCCGGGTATGACGACGCGACAGTCGAGAAGTACGAGGCGGCGATCGCCGCGGCGCATCTCCCGCTTGGCGAGATGCCGGAAGGCGTTCCTGCCGCGTATCAGGACGAGGTCGAGAAGGGCTGGATCGAAGGCATTTCGCTTATCCGCAGGATAGGCGCGAACGCGCGCTACTTTACCGATTCCGCGTCCAAGGTGCCAATAGACGTGGCTTCGGGCACCGCCGCCGCAGGTATCGCGATCGATTTCTACGGACGCTTCCAGGAGGAGTGCAGCCGTTCTCCCGCCGGTGAATCGCGGATGGAGTACCTGACTCCACATGGCGGTTCGAGCGTGAGCGCCGACCCGATCAGCTTGCTTCGCGGCGCGCCGCATCGCGAGCTTGCGGTGCGCTTCATCGAGTTCGTGCTCGGGCGCGACGGCCAGCGTCTTTGGAATTCGCGTGTCGGCACGCCTGGCGGCCCGACGCACTATGCCTTGCGCCGTCTGCCGATCCGCCGCGACTTCTATCCTTCCGACAACGAAGAGTGGAATGCCTTTGCGGCTGATGTTGTCGCCAACGCCAGCGACAGGGTTGCCGATCCGGCTGTGAATCCATTTGTGATCGCCGCCGATTTCGTCTATGAGCCACGCTGGACTGCACGCCACTTCGGCATTATGCGCGATCTTGTCCGCGCGATGTGCCTGGACTCTGGCGACGAGCTTCGTTCCGCCTGGATAGCCATCCAAAAACACGGTGGTCCCGATGCGAATCCCGAGGCTATCGCCGTTTTCGAAATGCTTCCCGACACTCCGATTGAGCTTGATTGGAAGTCCGCGATCACCGACTACAAGAGCGTCTCGCGCATGGACCGCCTGCGCCTCTGGACATCGTTCTTCCGCAGGCAATATCGCGAAGCCGAGCGCCTAGCCGCAAAGGGCGAATAAGGGAAGAGGTAGGCGACGCGGCGGTTCAGTTTAAAGGGACTAATTTGAAGTCAGCTAGATGCCCTTTTTGCGCATGCGTTAGCGGTGGAATGACCGCGTTCTTGCCCACAAGGTGAGCATGTGCTAATCTTTGCGTTGTCATCTTGCCGCGATTACGGCAAGCAGTGCAATCTATCTGAAAAGTTGATTAACCCGAAATCACAAGGTGATCGAATGAGCAAGGCATCCGCTATCTCCATTCCCGAACTCGGCATCGACGTGGCTATAACTTTCTTTACGCCCGATATCGTTCGCATTCAGAAGTATCCTTCAGGCAAGGCACCCGCAAAGAAGTCATACGCTGTCACCGCCAAGCCCGTCGCGGTGAAGACGGTCGAGAAGAAGGCGAAGAACCTCGTTTCAATTGCGTCGTCTGCTCTTACTGTCGAACTCGACACCGCATCGTGCCGCCTGCGCTTCCTTGCCCCCTGCGGCTGCGCGCTCCTTTCCGAAAAGCCCGAAGGCGCATCTTTCGCCCCTGGCGCATACGGCACCAGCGGCGAGGTCAAGGACACCCGCGCGCGCCAGTCCTTCCGTCTCGATCCAGATGAGTCCCTCTATGGTTTCGGACAGCACCAGACTGGTCTTGTCGATCAGCGCAACCAGCGCCTCCACCTTTGCCAGATCAACATGGAATCCGCGGTGCCGTTTGTCCAGTCCACGAAGGGCTACGGCATCTTCTGGGACAACACCTCCCCGACCGATTTCGAGGATTGCCCGACCGAGACCTCCTTCACCTCCCAGTGCGGTAGCATGATTGACTACTACTTTGTCGGCGGCGGTTCCGTCGATGTCGTCCTCGGCAATTTCCAGCGTCTCACCGGCGGCGCGCCGCTTCCTCCTCTCTGGTCCTTCGGCTACTGCCAGAGTAAGGAACGCTATGTTAGCCAGTTCGAGCTCGAAGCGTCGGTGCGCCACTACCGCGACCTCGGCGTGCCTCTCGACGTCATCATCCAGGACTGGCGCTACTGGGGCGGCGAGCCAATCGCGCGCACCTGGAACAGCATGACCTTCTACAAGCCGACCTTCCCGGATGCCAAGGGCGCCTTCAAGCGCATCCACGACATGGACGCCCACATCCTCATCTCCATCTGGCCGAACTTCGGCGCAGATACCGCCGCATACGCCGACCTCAAGAAGGCCAACCATCTTCTCTGCCCTGGCGGCACCGGCGCGTGCGATGACAACTCCTCGCTCTACGATCCATGGAATGCCGACGCCCGCAAGCACTATTGGGAACTCCTCAAGAAGGAACTTGTCCCCGCCGGAGCCGACGGTTGGTGGATGGACGCTTCCGAACCCGAGCACTCCTACAAGCCAGTCCTTACGATGTGGCCGCAGCATGACCCGCTCGACGTGCCGAGCGCGGACGGCAACTTCCGCGCCGTCCACAACTCCTTCCCGCTAGTCCATGTCGAAGGCGTCGTGAACAACCAGCTCAAGGACATCCCCGACCGCCGTCCCGTGGTGCTCACCCGCTCCGCCTTCGCAGGCCAGCAGCGCACAGGCGCGTACGTCTGGTCCGGAGACGTCGCATCCACATGGGCAAGCCCCCGCCGCCAGATTCCCGCCGGGCTCAACTTCTCGATGACGGGCCTTCCGCTTTGGAACACCGACATCGGCGGTTTCTTCGGCGATGTCGAATTCGCGCCAGGCTGCTTCTCCGAGGGCTTCCGCGAACTCTATGTCCGCTGGCTGCAGTTCGGTCTCTTCTGCCCGATGATGCGCTCGCACGGCACGGCTACGCCACGCGAAATCTGGAATTTCGGCAAGCGCGGCGACTGGGCCTTCGACGCCATCGAGAAGAACATCCGCCTCCGCTACGCGCTCCTGCCGTACATCTATTCGACGGCGTGGGACATCTCGAAGAACGGCGGTTCCTTCCTCTATCCGCTCGCGCTCGTAGAGCCTGAAAACCGCGCCTTCCGCGACACCTTCGACGAGTTCATGTTCGGCAAGTCGATTCTCGTCGCGCCCGTGCTCGAGCCGATGTACGTGAAGAATGACAAGACGAATCTCAAGACCGTGAAGTCGCGCAAGGTCGTTTTCCCGTCCGGCAAGTGGTGGTGCTTCCACTGCGAAAAGGCATGCGAAGGCACCTTCGACGCTCCCGCGCCGATCGATCTCGCGCTCTTCTTCCTCAAGGCTGGAACAATCCTCCCGATCGGACCGGATGTCCAGTTCAGCACGGAGAAGCCCTGGGACAATCTCGAAGTCCGCGTCTATCCCGGCGCCGATGGTTCGTTCACGCTTTACGAGGACGCCTTCGAGGGCAACGCCTACCTCAAGGGTGAACGCTCGGAAATCGTCTTCGCGTGGGATGACAAGGCGAAGGCGCTTTCGATCTCCGCGCGCAAGGGTTCCTTCCCCGGCATGCTCGCGAAGCGCACCTTCCGCATCCGCCTCGCAGGTACGGACAAGGTTGCCGAGGTCGCATACGCCGGCAAGGCCGTGAAGGTCTCGCTCAAGTAATCAGTCCAGGCAAGGCTTGAAAAAAAAACGGCGCGCCGCTTTTTTCCGCGGCGCGCCGCATTTCGAAAGGTAGTCTATGAAGAGGTTCCTTCCAGTCGCGGCGCTCGCCGCATTCTCGCTCGTCGCAAATGCAACGGAGACCGAACACGTTGACTTGCGTCTTCTCCCCGCGCCAGGCCCCGTCGCCATCGATGGCGAAATCGGCGACTGGGATTTGTCCGGCTCGATCCTCGTCTGTTCCGATGTCGAGAACTACCGCGACCAGTTCTCGTCCTGGCAGTCGATGATGTACGATGCCGACAACCTCTATCTCCTCGCGCGCTGGAATGACACGACACCTCTGAACAATCCCGGACTCTGCGGATCGGATTTCGGTTTCGCCGGCGATTGCTTCCAGTTCCGCATCGTTGTTGACTCGACGGGCGCTGCTTCCCAGAGCGAAACCGCAACCGAACGCTGCGGCCACATCGACGCTTGGCGCGGACGTGACGGGCGCGATGTCGTGTCGGTCCAGTTCGGACGCAAGTTCAACCAGGATCGTATCGGCGACATGAAGGAGCTTGGAGCGAAGCAGGCCTTCAAGATCCGCGAGGACGGCAAGGGATATGTCCAGGAAATTTCTGTTCCTTGGAAGTTGATCTGCCCCGAAGGCTATACGCCAAAGGCCGGCGATACGATCCTCTTTACCCTCGAGCCGAACTTCGGCACCGAATCGAAACTCCGAATCACCACGAAGGACGGATTCCGCAAGGGCGTCGCCCCCGACCGGGTTTTCGCCTTCATGGCGTCGCAGACATGGGCGCCTGTCACGCTGCTCGATGCGGCACCCGAAAAGACGCTTCCAGTGCGTCTCTCCGACGGTCGCACCTTCCAGACAACCCTCGAGGCCGATGGCACGATGTCTGTCGATTGGACCGGCCTCATCAAGAGCGACAAGCCTGAAGGTTTCATGAAGATCGCCTTCGACATGCCGGAAGATGGCTATGTCTCGATCATCATCCGCAATGCCGATGGCTACGTTGTCCGCAACCTCCTCAATGCGGCCTTCCTCACAAAGGGTCCGCAGGAGATTCTCTGGGATGGCCTCACGACTCCGAGCGATCTCATCCCCGGCAATCCTGTTCCCGCCGGCGAATATACTTGGGAGGCAATCTACCACAAAGGCGCGAACCTCACGATGGTTGGTTGGGCCGACAATGCGGGCAAGGCTCCCTTCGACTGCCCCGGCGGCAACTGGGGCGGCGATCACGGCGAACCGATTGCCACCGAATGCGCAAATGGCGTGGTGTTCCTCGGTTGGTCTGCCGCGGAGGCTGGACAGAGCCTCGTCTGCGCCGATCTCGATGGCAACGTGAAGTGGCGCCACAAGCGCGGCGGTTTCGGCGGCGCGCATCTTGTCGCGGCCGATGGCGGCTTCGTTTATGTTTACGACCGCGACAACGGCAACGTCGTCTTCCGCCTCAACGCCTCGAATGGCGAGTTCGCCGCATTCGATGGCACGGCCGAAACGGAGTTCAACGTTGGCGCGATCCTCCAGCCCTTCGCCCCTGCGTCTTTCGATCTCGTCAAGTGCCACATTAACGGCCTGGCCGCCCGCGACGGCCGCATCTACCTTTCGTGGGATCCAGCGATTGAAAACGAAGGCGTCAATGGCGGCGTGATCGCCGTTGTCGATGCCGCCACTCGCCGTTGCGTCGCATCCGCCAAACTCGATGCCCCGCGCGGCGTGAACTTCGGCGCCGATGGCAGGCTCTACGCGATCGATGGCGCGCGAATCGTCGCTGTCGATCCGGAGACGCTCGCCGTCACGCAGGTCGCCGAGCAGGCTGGCGCAACGGCTGTCGCCTCCGATGCCGATGGCAACGTCTTCGTGGCTGTCGGCGATCCCGACAACCAGATCAAGGTCTTTTCGCCCGATGGAAAACTCCAGCGCGAAATCGGCGTGAAGGGCGGGCGTCCGCTCGAGGGCCCGTGGGTTAAGGATGGACTCCGCTTCGTCACGGGCATCGATGTCGGCGCCGACGGCATGCTCTGGGTCGCAGAGCGCGATACCGAGCCGAAGCGTTTCTCGAAGTGGAATGCGGCGACGGGAGAAATCGTCAAGGAGTTCTTCGGCCCTACGGCGTATGGCGCGCTCGGTGGCGCGATTTGCCCGACAGACCCGCTCTTCATGGTCGGTCAAAACTGCGAGTGGAAACTTGATGCCGAGACGGGCCGTGAAACCTGCATCGGCGTTATCGCCCGCGATTGCCCATGGGCGAATGTCCGCTATGGCCAATCCCCAGAAGGACGCATCTATCTCGCCGCCACTGGCTGGTGGCTTGAGGGCGATCAGGATGTCCGGATCTTCGAGCGTGTCGGCCCTGGCAATTGGGCTCTTCGCACGCGTCTCTCCAGAATCTTTAACGATCCTGGCAACCGTAACTCCGGCCTCGCCGGCGTGCGTGTCTGGGCCGACGCCAATGGCGACCAGGCTGAACAGGACGGCGAAGTGAAGGAATACCGCATGGACATTGGCGGCTGGATCAACCGCTGGTACATGCCGATGAACCAGAAGCTCGTCTTCGCGGCAGGCCCTTATGCCGTCGCGCCGACAGGCTGGACCGCGTGTGGCGCGCCCGAATACGACTTCTCGCAGTACAAGCCCGTGAACATCGACCCCGAGGAATTCGCCGCCGAGAAGCTTGGCCGCGATCGTGGCGGACTCCTTTCCGAGGATGGCCGCTTCATGATCTTCAATGCGTTCTATGGCGTCCACCATGGCGAAAGCCCCTGCTTCGATCTCGAAACAGGCAAGCGCGCATTCACCTATCCGAACTGCTACGTGGGCGTCCACGGCGGCCATAGCGCCCCGCCCGCGAAGCAGGGCCTCGTCCGCGGCGCGTATGATTTTGTCGGCACGGTGAAGATGCCCGCTCCGCTCGGCAACCTCTTCTTCATCGGTACCGACAAGGGCGAATGGCACATCCTCAACGATCGCGGGTTCTATGTCTCCTCGCTCTTCCAGGGCGACCCGATGCGCATCCGCTGGCCGGAGGAGTCCATCCCCGGCGCGAACCTCAACGACATCCCGCCCGGAATGGGCGCCGAGGATTTCGGCGGTTCCATCATCCATGCCGCGGATGGCCACATCTACATCCAGTGCGGCAAGACCGCCTTCATCAACGCCCGTCTCGACGGTCTTGAAACCGCGAAGGAAATCCCCGGCGGTTCGCTCGCCATCGGCAATGCCGAAATCGTCCAGGCCGGACAGTTCAAGGCGAAGTATCTCTCGGTCGGCGAATCGCTCGCCGAGGTAAAGGCGGCGCGCCGCGAAATCGCCTTCACCGGCGATCCGCGCCGCGATTTCGACGCCAATGGAATCTCGTACGGACCCGACAATGCGCGCGTCTCTTCGTGGATCGCGCATGATGACGCGACCGTCTATCTCGCGTGGCAGGTCAACGACGCCACGCCATGGGTCAACGGAGCGCCCGGTTTCGAGAACATGTACGCGATGGGCGATACCGTCGATTTCCAGATCGGCACCGACGCCAATGCAGACCCCAAGCGCAACGAGGGCGCCCTTGGCGACCTCCGTCTCTCCATCGGCGCCCGCAACGGCGGTGATCCGGAGGCGGTCGTCTATCGCAAGGTTTCCGAGACGAAGGCCCCGATGACATTCCACTCCGGCGTTTGGGCGAACTACGACATGGACTATGTCGCCAAGGTCGATGGCGCCGCCATCCAGGTTTCCAAGTCGCCCAATGGCTATGTGGTCGAAGCCGCGATCCCCGCTGCCGCGCTTGGCATTGACTTTGCGGAAGGCCTTTCGCTAAAGGGCGATTTCGGCGTTACCTTCGGCGATCCCGCCGGCAAGGACACCATCCTCCGCACATACTGGGCGAATCAGGCTGCCGGCATTGTCGCCGATGAAGTCGCCGAACTCATGATCCAGCCTGCGCTTTGGGGCACGATCATCTTCGAGTAGGGTGGGGAGACATGTCGATCATGAAGAATGCAATCATGGTTCTATCTGTCGCGCTTCTCGCGGCATCCGCGCTTTGCGGGTGCCGCCTGCGCGACGAGCGCACGGTCGTGATTTCGACTCCGGGCATTCGCAACGAGGCATGCTTCAATCGTGCGCGCTCTGAGATTGCCAAGCTCAAGGGCGTATCCAAACTCGAATTCAATTCCGAGGCCGGCACGTTGACAGTCGTTTACGATTCCATGCAGCTGGGCTTGAAGAATCTCGAGCATGCGATCTGCGATGCAGGCTTCGATGCCAACGAACTGAAGGCTCCTGCGGAGGCCGTCCAGGCGCTTCCTGCTGAATGCCTGATTGGAAAGTAGGGCTTGTGCCACATGATGGAAACTCTGAAAGCGATTCTCATCCTCGCGGCGTGCACGGCGATTCCCGGCCTTGAACTTAGGGCGTCGATCCCCGTCGGTTTCTTTGGCGGACAGCTTCGTGCCGCGCTTGGCGGTTGGCCTGGTGTGGTTGGAGTCTGCTTCCTTGCGAATGTGCTTGTCGGCGTGGCGGTATTTTGGCTGATGGGTCCTGTGGTCGGATTCATTCGCCGCTGGGGCTGGTTCGAAAGGCGCATCTGGCCATTCTTCGCGCGGACGCAGGACAAGCTTCGTCCGTATGTCGAAAAGTATGGCGAACTGGGCGTGGCGGTTTTCATTGGAGTACCGCTTCCTGGCACGGGTGCATATACGGGCGCATTCGGCGCGTACCTGCTTGGGTTGGACAAGAAGAAGTTCTTTTGGGCGAATCTTCTCGGCGTTCTCTTAGCTGCGGCATGCGTGACCGCCATCTGCCTGCTCATCGATCAGGGCGTCGTCGCCGACGACAGCTGGATCAAGCGCCTCTTCCTCTCCGGCCATAGTGTTCCGGCCTCGCTGGAATAGCGCTGCTGTCGCCGGCAGATCTGGGCTAATTAATGGCTTTCTCTGCGCCTTGGATAGGCAATCTTGCGTAAAAAAGCGCGTTTTGCTATCATTTTTCCGTTTTGTAACTTCAACGGATTAACACAATGCGTATTCTTTCTGGCATCCAGCCTTCTGGCAAACTGCACCTTGGCAATTATTTTGGAATGATGAAGCCGTCGATTGGCCTACAGTCGCGCGGAGACGCCTTCATTTTCATCGCCAACTATCACGCGCTTACGACGGTCACGGACCCGCAGAAGCTCCGCGAGGGCACATGGGATGTCGCCCTCGACTTCCTCGCCTGCGGTCTCGATCCCAACAAGGCCTGCCTCTTCCGCCAGAGCGATGTTCCCGAAGTGACAGAGCTAACATGGCTCCTTTCGATCGTGACTCCCATGGGCCTTCTCGAGCGCTGCCACTCCTCCAAGGACAAGCTTGCGAAGGGCATCCCCGCCAGCCACGGCCTTTTCACCTATCCCGTGCTGATGGCCGCCGACATCCTGGCGTACCAGTCCGATATCGTTCCCGTCGGCCGTGATCAGAAGCAGCATGTCGAGGTGACGCGCGACATCGCGATCAAGTTCAACAACCAGTTCGGCGAGACCTTCAAGATTCCCGAACCTTCGATCGAGGATGTCGTCGCGGTGGTTCCCGGCGTCGATGGGCAGAAGATGTCGAAGAGCTACGGCAACACCATCGAGCTTTTCTCGAGCGCCAAGGAGGCGAAGGCGCGCATCATGCGCATCGTGACGGACAGCACCCCTGTCGAGGCTCCGAAGGATCCAGAAAAGTGCAATGTCTTCGCACTGTACAAACTCTTCGCCACAGAGGAGGAGCAGGCGGAGATGGCGGCACGCTACCGCGCTGGCGGTCTCGGCTATGGAGAGGCGAAGAAGGCGCTCGCCGCGAAGTTCGAGGCTGTGTTCGGTCCGCTACGCGAACGTCGCGCCGAACTTGCCGCAAAGCCGGATTATGTCGAGGACGTGCTTCGCGCAGGCGCAGAGAAGGCACGCGCCGAAGCGCGCAAGACCCTTGCCGCCGCCCGCAAGGCCGTCGGTCTCGATTGATGATGTCCGGGACTCGTCCCGATTTGTCCCCCCCAAAAAAACGGCGCGCCGCTTTTTGCGCGCCCAAGGAAGGAGAACCCATGAACCTGAAAATCTCCGCCACAGCGATCGCGGCCGTCGCCGCAGGTTGCATTGTCGCCGGTTGCGGCCAGAAGCCCGCTCCCGCGGATACAGAGGAAAATCCCGGCGAACAGCAGGCCGGGCAAATCGAGATCGACCCTGTAGAAGCGCTTGCGATCGAGACCGACGCGCTGTTCTTCAAGGGCGAGACGAACGCCGTGATCGAGCGTTTTACCGCGGCGCTAGACGATGAATCCTTCGCTGAACACCGTCCGCGCGTTTTCAGCGCCTTGCTCCGATTCCTTCTCCAGACGGACATGGTTGACGAAGCGAAGAAGCGCATGGACGCCGCATACGGAGAAGGCGACTTCGATCTCGTCCATTCCAGCTTCGGCTACATCTACAGCTATCTCAGCGAGACAAGGCGCACCGAGGAAGCCGAGGCGTGGGTTTCGCACACGCTCGATGTCGAAGGTCTTCCTCGCGACATGCGCCGACAGGGCCTTGAATGGTCGATGAACGCGCGTCTTCAGCTCGACGATGCGGATGGCGCATGTGTCCGCGCAAAGGAACTCGCCGCCGAATTCCCCGAAATCGCCGCGACCGCGATCAATCGCGCATGCGACCGTCTCTTCCTCGAAAACAACCACGAGAAGATCGACTCGCTTCTCGCTGTTTTGACCAGCGCAAGCCCTGCTCCGGCAGAGGGCGGTGAAACCGCGCTCGCGATCAAGATCCGTCTTCTCGCTGTCCGTGGCGAATGGGACATGGCGCGCGAGACATTCATCGCGACTTCAGGTTCCATTTCCGATCCTCGCCTCCAGCGGCTCCTCGGCAATCTCGCCAACGCCGCCTCGAAGTCAAGGCAGCCGGAGTTCATCGACGCAATCAGTTCCGACATCCTCCACAACCATGCGGACCAGCGCGTAACCTTCTCGCTCGCGGCTCGCCTCTGGGCGGAGAATGCCGCCGCTTCCGCGCCGGAGAAACTTCCCGCGCGTCTCGCCGAGCTGCTCGATCTCGGCGCTCCGGCCTCGCAGGTCTGCACTCTTTTCATGCGCACATTCTACAGCACCACGCGCCTGAACGGCACGCTGGTCGAGATGATAGAGCTTGGCCGTCGCCTCGATTCGCTCAACGAGGACGAAGATGTGCGCACCTTCATCCGCACTTCGGTCGTTGATGGCAGTTTCATCCTCGGCAAGTACGATACCGCAATCGAAATGCTCGAGAAGGGCATTCCCGGCCGCGACGAGCAGTGGACGCGCATGGCGCTCTGCAAGGTGCGCGCGCACAAGGCGCTCTACGACGAGGATTGGCGCGAGGCGGTCAAGCACTTCCGCGAGTTCATGGCGACCATCGCCGGCGCGAAGGACGAGGACACCATCGATCCCGAAAGCCAGATTCGCCACACGAAGAACATGATTCTCGGACGCAATGCCAAGCGCATCGGCGATGTCCTCATGAAGATTCCCGACGAGCCTGCGGCAAACGAGGCGTATGCCGAGGCCAAGGACTACTACGCCAAGGCCCGCGAGGAATGCGCGAACGATCCAGAGACGCTCGCCATCATCGAGCAGGAAGCGGCAGAGGTTCCTTGATTCATGGCTCCAGCCAGAAAACGCATTGAGACGGTCGCCGCGCGCGAACCGGACATGGAGAAAATCGAGGAGCTCGTTCGCGCGCTCCTCGTTGAGTTCGGGGAGAACCCCGAACGCGAAGGCTTGAGGAAGACGCCCGCGCGCGTCGCCAAATCGCTCCGCTTCCTCCTTGGCGGTGGCGCGATGACGCCAGCGCAGGCCGTTGGCGGCGCCGTCTTCCATTCGCCCACGAACAACATGATCATCGTGCGCGACATCGAGGTGTACAGCCTCTGCGAGCACCATATTCTGCCTTTCTTCGGACGCTGCCATGTCGGCTACATCGCGAAGGGCCGCGTGCTTGGCGTGAGCAAGATCGCGCGCATCGTCGATTGCTTCGCCCGCCGCCTTCAGATACAGGAACGCCTCACCACCGAAATCGCCGAGGCCATCCGCGACAGCGTTGGCGCGGAAGGCGTGGGCGTGGTGATGGAGTGCCGCCACCTTTGCATGATGATGCGCGGTGTCCAAAAGCAGAACTCGGTGATGACGACTTCGTCCGTCCTCGGCTGCTTCCACCGCGATGGTCCGACACGCGCGGAATTCCTCAACCTTATCGGCAAATGAAATTTTGGATCCATACCTACGGCTGCCAGATGAACGAGCGCGACTCGGAGGCGGTTTCCGCGCTTCTTTTGGCGGCCGGACACGAATTGGCCGCTTGCGAGGATGCCGCCGACCTGGTTGTCGTGAACACCTGCAGCGTTCGCGAGAAGGCCGAGGACAAGGCAATCGGCAAGCTCCGCCTCCTTTGCTCCTCGAAGCGCACACGCCCCAATCGCGTGATTGGCGCGATGGGCTGCATGGCGCAACGGCTTGGCGAGTCCATCTTCGATCTCGTGCGCGGACTCGACTTCTCGACAGGCACGCGCGTCCAGGAGCGTCTCCCTTCGATCATCTCCCGCATCGCCGCCGGCGAAACGCGCATCCTCGAACTCGGATGCGGCACCGATCATGAGATGCCGTGCGGACACACCGCGTTCGCCACTTCCTCCTTTGTCTCGATCCTCCTCGGCTGCAACCGCCGCTGCACCTATTGCATTGTCCCAGACGCTCGCGGCCCAGAATACAGCAGGCCCGCCGCCGATATCGTGGCGGAAGTGCGCGCGCTCGCGGAAGGCGGCGTGAAGGAGGTTACGCTGCTTGGGCAGAGCGTGATGAACTATGGCCGCCAGGCTCATCAGGATCCAGTGTGGCCCGCCGATGCGCAGCCGAGCCAGCGCGGTTTCACCGAGCCTTTCCCCCGTCTGCTCGAGGCCGTAAGCGCAATCCCCGGACTAAAGCGCATCCGCTTTACTTCGGGTCATCCGTCTGGCTGCACGCCCGAGCTCGCTCGTGCCTTCGCCGAACTTCCGGGCGTTTGCCCGCACCTCCATCTTCCAGTCCAGTCAGGTTCCGACCGCATTCTCAAGGCGATGCGCCGCGG
The DNA here is from genome assembly GCA_045627705.1 of Kiritimatiellia bacterium. Classification (GTDB taxonomy): domain Bacteria; phylum Verrucomicrobiota; class Kiritimatiellia; order RFP12; family JBMNHG01; genus JBMNHG01. The sequence goes on from JAZQOE010000089.1 coordinate 22,364, forward strand.
GTACAACCGCGAGATGTACATCGAGGCTGTCGCGCGCTTGCGCGCCGCCGTGCCGGACATGGCGATTACGACAGACGTGATTGTTGGCTTCCCTGGCGAGACGGAGGAAGATTTCGAGCTTACGCGCTCGCTGATTTCCGAGGTCCGCTTCGACAACGCTTTCGTCTTCAAGTTCTCCCCGCGTCCGGGTACTCCCGCCGCAGCCATGGCAGACGATGTCTCCGACGAGGAAAAAATGCGCCGGAACCAGGTGTTGCTCGACGATCTCGACAAGCAGGGACGCGATATCAACGCCGCGTGGGTCGGACGCACTGTCGAAGTCCTGGCGGAAGGCCCATCACTCCGCAATGCGTCGAACTGGTCTGGACGCACGCCACAGAACAAGATCGCGATTTTCAAGCGGCCCGAAGGCGCGGAGATTGGCGACATGCTTCAACTTAAGATCACGCGCGCCGCTCCGCAGGTGCTTTACTGCGACTAGCAATCCATCGCAAACCGGAATCCGACCAATGCAAAGCCAGTTTTCGCCGAAGATACTCACCGCCGAAGAGTGCCGCGCAGAACGCGACCGGCTTGTCGCCGAAGGCAAGTCGCTCGTCTTCACAAACGGTTGCTTCGACATCCTCCACCGCGGTCACGCGACCTACCTCGCATACGCACGCGAGCAGGGCGATGCCCTTGTCGTGGGCCTGAATTCCGATGCGTCGGTACGCCGCAACAAAGGTCCGAACCGCCCGATCAACTCCGAGCAAGACCGCGCTTTCGTGCTCGGTTCGCTCCGTTGCGTTGACTATGTGGTGATCTTCGACGAGGACGAACCAAAGGACCTTATCGCGAAGATTCTTCCCCAGGTGCTCGTCAAGGGCAAGGACTGGGCGCACTATGTGAGCGGGCGCGAGATCGTCGAGTCCAATGGCGGCAAGGTTGTGTTGGCCGACATGGTCGAAGGGCGTTCCACGACAAACACGATCGGTCGAATTGTCGAGGTCTATGGCGGACGGGAGAAAAAACAGTGAGCAAGCCAGTCATCGTTACGGGAGCAGCGGGTTTCATCGGAAGCAATCTCGTGGAGGAATTGAATCGTCGCGGACGCAACGATCTGCTCCTTGTCGATAATCTTGGCACCGATGAAAAGTGGAAGAACCTCGTTGGACTCCGCTTCGACGACCTGATTACTTCCGACCAGTTCATGGCGCTCGCGGAGCGCAATGCGCTTCCCGCCGCACAGGCCGTCGTCCACCTCGGCGCATGCAGCTCCACCACCGAGCGCGATGCCGGATTCCTTCTCGAAAACAACTACCGTTTCACACGCAAGACATGCGAGTGGTGCCTTGCAAACGGCGTGCGCTTTGTCTATGCGTCTAGCGCGGCGACCTACGGCGATGGCTCGCAGGGATACTCCGACGATCTTGAAGGCGTGCCCGCGCTTCGTCCGCTCAACATGTATGGCTACTCGAAGCAGCTCTTCGACCTTTGGGCGCTGCGCCTTGGCCTTTTCGACCGCATCGCCGGCATGAAGTACTTCAATGTGTACGGGCCGAAGGAGGCGCACAAGGACGACATGCGCTCCATGGTCCACAAGGCCTTTGGGCAAGTCCTCGATCGCGGCTGGCTCGGGCTTTTCAAGAGTGACCGTCCAGAGTATCCCGATGGCGGACAGAAGCGCGACTTCGTGTATGTCCGCGATGCTGTCGGCGCGACGCTCTTCATGATGGAGCATCCCGAAATCGGCGGACTCTTCAACTGCGGAACGGGCAAGGCCCGCACATGGAACGATCTCGCCAATGCGGTATTCAAGGCGCTTGGAAAGCCAGTCGATATCCGTTACATCGACATGCCCGAAAAGCTCAAGGGCAAGTACCAGTATTTCACGCAGGCCGACACCACGAAACTCCGCGCCGCGGGCTACACCGTTCCCTTCCTCGACCTCGAAGAAGCCGTCGCCGACTATGTCCGCAAGGAACCGCCGCAGGCTTAACTAAGATTACCAAAAAAACATCGCGTTTCGCTCTTACTTTGCGCTACTCTATCGGCATCCTGCGGACTGGTGTCCGTGGAATGTTCCTTGTTATATGTGGCGTCCATGTAACCATGCGGCGTCGCCACCCGTCCCCGCCGCCGCAAGGCCCGCGTGGCAAACCGCCGCGCCGGCGTGGATGTGCCTCGCCGGGGCGCGGTGGTCCGGAGACTGACGAACATGAAAATCAAGCGGATGATATTTCTCGCGCTGGCCGCCGCGCTGGCGACGCATGCGCTGGCGGATGGCGCGGCCGTGGAGAACGTGCGGGCGGAGCAGCGCCCCGGCACGAAGCTCGTGGACATCTACTATGACCTCGTCTCCGATGAGGCGAGTTCTTTCGGCATTGAGTTCTCCGTAAGGTCGGGGGCGAATACGCCGCCGCTCAACACGCTTTCGGGCGACATCGGCGAGAAAGTCGCGCCCGGGCGCAACAAACACATCGTCTGGGACGCGGGCAAGGACTGGCCCGGCCACCTCGACACCCGCCTTGTCTGCGCCGTCGCGGCGACGGCGGCGGAAAAGCCCGGCCTCGGCGCCGTTCAACTGTGGGCTGGCGGCCCCTACTGGGCGGAGTGCAACGTGGGCGCCAAAAAGCCGGAGGACTATGGTCTCTCCTTCAAGTGGAGCGCCCACGATATTGCGAGGGCGCACCTGGGCGCACCATGGCGGATGCCGACATACTCGGAGTTTGATGCGCTCATCAGCCACTGCGACAGCAGATGGACGACACGCAACGGCGTAAGCGGGCGCCTCGTCACGGGGCGGGGTTCATACGCCTCGAAAAGCATCTTCCTCCCCGCTGCCGGCTGGGGCGACGGTTCCTACCTCGGCAACGTCGGCTCGTACGGCTACTATTGGTCCTCGTCTCACCATCCGGACAGGCCCGGAAATGCGTGGTACCTCACCTTCAATTCAAGCTATTTCGACAGACGCAGCGACAGCTGCTACTACGAGTTTCCGATCCGTCCCGTCCGGGATTTTGCCCCGCCTGAAGACGAGGTGTGCGTTTCCGGCTTATCTGCCCCGTTCACCGTCGACACGCGGAATAATGCATTCAAGATTCAGGATGTCTCGTGCGCCTTCTGCACGGGCGAATACGGGATTGGGCCGCGCCATGTGGTCTTCCTTTCCGGCGTCGATTTGGATGTTGAGTTCCGGATCTCTATCGACGAGGATGCCGCGCCTGCGGGCGAGCGGATTGCCTACTACGAGCTGGGCGACGGAACGCGGCTGCAGCAGTGCTCTTTCACCGTCAATGTCGGCGACCTCGCCGTGGGCGAGGCGCTGACGGTCCGCGCGGTGACGGACATGGGGACGAAAACGCCTTCCTTCCGTGTGAACTGCGATGTCGCCGCACCGCCAGACACACTCTTAAGCGGCAACCCCGACATCGTTGCGAAGCCCAAAGGAGGAACCTTGA